>NZ_JACKZS010000002.1 GCF_014222285.1 Nostoc sp. UCD121 | reverse complement strand
TAAATTATATTTTCACTTACAAGCATTGTTAATTGATTCTTGATCTGGCTTAAATACGACTTTTTCAGCAAGCCCTAGATACTTCGACTACGCTCAGTACAAGTGTATGACGAATCCCCAGAATTTTCTGGTAGGATATTGAATTCTTGACCATCAATGCCATAAGCGAAAACCAAGCTAATAGATATATATTGCAAGAATAAAGATTTGGGTCTTGGGAACCAGGATTCCTGCCCTTGGAGGGAATGCCAGACCAATGAATTACGGAGTTCTGGAGGCTATTCCCGATGAATTGGGAAGCCCCGTCCGTCTTACGGCGGGGTAGTTCACTTGTTCATCTCTACGCAAAATTTGCAATGCTTCCCGGATTATGGATTCATTTTCGCCACCTTTGAGAATTGGTACAAAGGGAAGCAATAATGGTAACGGTTGTTCAAAGACAATATTCACATCAACTTCCCACAAATTAATGACGCGATAATCTTGACGTGATTGTAAACCTGCAACATTTGATGTGTAGGTTGTAGGAATTTGCGTGTCGCTTACTTTCAGAATGTTGATTAGTACAGGATAAATCGGTAAATTATACTTCTCTTCTGCTAAGGAAGCATACGCACGCATTCGGCGGGGCATTTTGGAGTTATAGCGTAATTGTAATTCGGTGAGAACTAGAAATTCTCCATCTAGGGGACTTTTAGCGCGGATTAAAACATCATTTTCCCTACTTATCCATTGAAATTCTGAGTTGAGAATTTTCCCAACTGTAATGTCGGGAATTTGAGTTACCCATCTCACCCAGTTGTCGGGTGCAAGGCTAATTAAGCTTTTGGTGCTGACATCTGCGGGTTTTGTCATCGTCAATAAATCATACTACAATATCCAGATCCCCAGAACCTTCTCAGTGCATGAATTGAATAGTGATGAACAATCTCCTCTCGGCATTATTTGCACTTTTCTGCATAGGTAGGACATTCATCTCAAATTAAAATAGGCGGAGACTTTAAAGAGGATATTTAGAAAATTGCTGGTTTTAAATATTACTTGCAATGACTAAGTATTGAGTAGTAAGGCTTAAAAAAACTTTTAATTTGGATAAAAATATGGTGATGAAAAGTTTGAGAGAAGATCAAGTTTATAGGCATTTAGCAGTGGAAAAGAAGCTCGGTATTCTTGTTGTCGATGACCACCAATTAATTTTGACTGGTACTCTTGATGTCTTAAGTCGAAAGTATCCTGAAGCTACTATTATCAAGGCTCAGACGGCAAAAGATACACTTTCTCAAGTGCAATGTTACCAGTTTGACTTGATTTTGATGGATTTATCAATTCCCGATCGCCAAGGGGAGACAGCAGAAATTGATACCGGAATTAAGCTGTTGCAAACTTTGCTTAAAGAATATCCACATCAGAATTTCATAGTGCAAACTAGTTATGTGAAGGCATTAATCAGAATTAAACACGAAATTGATAATCATCAGGGTGGGTTTGCGATCGCAGATAAAGGATTACCCGAAGATGAAATGCTCATGCGGGTTAATTTAGCACTTCAGGGTGCAACTCACACCAAAGACATCAAAACAGGAATCGAACTCAAGCCGGAATGGTTGGATGTGTTGCGTTTGGCTTTTGAAGAGAGTTTGACAGATAAGGCGATCGCAGACAGAATGTATAAATCAGAGCGAGCGGTACGTACTTACTGGACGAAGATTCAGGATGTTTTGGGGGTGTATCCTGAAGACTGCAAGCAAAGTGGTAAGAATATGCGAATCCTCACCGAAATTCGTTCCCGTGAAGAAGGTTTAATTGATTAATTACAGCTATTTTCACCTAAATCGGCCACATGCTAGAGGTATAGCAATACGGTTCGGTTAAAGGGGAAAGGTTTTGAATACATCCTTAAATATGCTGTAAATATAGGGAAAATAAATCCTAAATTAAATGAGAAGGGGAATCTGGAATCGTATTTGCCAAGAATTTGGGTTGTGGTCGCTGGCTGCACCTCCAGGGATTATAGTTCTATTTGTGGTGATGTTGATCCGAATAGCCGGGGGAATGCAATCTTGGGAATGGATGCTTCTCGATACGATGTTACGTCTACGTCCGCTAGAAAAACGTGATGAACATATAGTAATTGTGGGTATCGATGAAAAGGATATTGCATGGGTTAAGCAGTATCCAATTCCAGATGAGAAGATTGCACAGTTGCTTACCAAGCTGGAAACTTATAAACCCCTAGCTATTGGTTTGGATATCTTCAAAAATGTTCCTGTTGAACCTGGTGGTGAACAACTAGCGCAGGTATTACGGTCAAATTCTAAGATTATTGGCATTGAAAAAATTTTACCACCCGCAGAAACTTCACCACCCCAGAGCTTGCCACCCGAAGGAGTTGGGTTTATTGATTTACCTAATGATGAGGATAGCAAAAATCGACGCTATTTGTTATATACGCCGAATCCTAAAAATATCAACGAAGATAAATATTCTTTAGCATTGCGGTTAGTTACGAAGTATTTAGACGCAAAAGGAATTGAATTACAAACGGGAATAAATGACCCGAATACCATCAGATTCCGTAGGATTGAATTACCCCGAATTACCCATAATTTTGGCGGATACGTCAGGGTTGATGATGGAGGATTGTCAATTTTAATGAACTTCCGCAACAGTGAGCAACCTTTTAATGTTGTGTCGCTACGCGATATTCTCAATGGTCAAGTTGATGCAGAATTGCTGCGCGATCGCATTGTGTTAGTTGGCAACCGCAACCTGAGTACGGGAGATGCTATTTATACATCTGCCTTGCCTGGCTTAAAATTAAGCGGTCAAATTTATGGCATTGACTATCACGCTCATGTGATCAGCCAAATTTTGAGTACTGTAATGGATGGTCGTCCAATGTTGGACAGTTGGGGAGATATTGGAGAGTATACATGGATATTTATTTGGGGGGTTTTGCCGATTATGATCGGACGGCTGACCCAATCTGTTTGGAAAAATATACTGGGTGTAAGTGTAGCGGGATTTTGTCTGTTTAGCTGTGGGTATATGATGCTGTGGGTGTGGGGTGTATGGATTCCTGTAACACCAGGTTTGCTTGTATTAGCCATGAATGGCGTAGGTTTGAGTGCTTTTGCATTTTACCAGCATGATAAATTCTTGCGATCGCAAATTCACGAACGTCAAAACACCATTCAAAACACTTTTACCGTAATTCATAATGGCCCTTTGCAAACCCTCGCTTATGGATTAAAGCATCTACGTGCTAAAGATATCTCTTACGAGCAATTGCTGGGACAATTTGAAAAACTCGATCGGGAGATTAGAGAAATTGGCGAATTTCTCAAACTCGAAGCATTAACCACAGAAGAGAGTTTGCGTTTAGGTAGCGGATTAATTCTTGAATTGAACCGACCACTTCACGATTTGTTATATGAAGTTTATTCTAGTACCTTAGAACGGAAGGATTTTGAAAATTTTAAAACATTAAAAGTTAAAATTCGCAATTTTGACCCAATTGATGATAAATATTTAAGTATGGAAGACAAACGGGGAGTTTGTCTTTTTTTGGAAGAAGCTTTGTGTAATGTTGGCAAACATGCCCAAGGAGTCAAGCGTGTAGAAGCATCAGGTGTTTGTAGTTTAAATAACTATAAATTGTCCGTCAAAGATAATGGTTCGGGAATCACATCAAAATTAGAAAATAAAGGCACAAAGCATTCTAAAATACTTGCTCAACAATTAAGAGGGGAGTTTCTACGCGAATCACTTTCTCCTCGCGGGACTATCTGTGAACTTAGTTGGAAACTTAAGAGAGAATTTGAGTTTTAAAACTTTATATTCATGATTCGGCTTAGAGAATGTTTGAAAAGCACCAGATTCTATCACTATCTCTCCTATATCCCTCATTCAAAGTCCTCCTTTTTAAGGAGGATTTAGGAGGATCTAAAAATATTTGATACATAAGTAGCAACTTTTAAAACAATCTCTTATAGAAATGGGAAAAAATTAAGAATTTCAAAAGTTTCAGATAACCTTACAATCAACAACATCTACCATGAGTCATCAACATATTGGATTTTGGCGAAATAACCGCAGACTTACAAGCTTAGTTGTGGGCATGGTTTTTCTAATGACAGCATTCCCAGCATTTGCCCAGTTTAAACCACGCGATCGCAAACCAGCTAGCGGACATTCCCGTGCGGGTGGTTCCCGTGGATGTCCAAGTAACGGCAGTATCCCTCTGACACAGCTTGCGCCTCAAACATATATCGGTAAAACCACTTCCACCCGTCCAATGTTAGCTTGGTATATGTCAAGTTCCCAAAATGTGCGATTCCGATTGGCTGAATTTGATTCAAGCAATAACCCTAAACAAATTGGCAAAATTAAAGAAATACCCGCAATCGTCGGGATTAACAAGCTAGAACTTCCCCCCGATTACCCCGAACTCACAGTGGGTAAAACATATTCATGGCAAATTTCAATTGACTGTGGAAATAGCCCGATTGTTAGGCGTGCAGAATTTACCGTCATCAATCCTGAGTCACTTGCTAATAAACAATTTACTAGCATTCCCGAAAGCGTGAGTTATTATGCTGAAAACGATCTGTGGTATGAAGCACTCAAAGAAGCATTAAAAGCAACTGATAATGGTAAACTAGGGCAGACTGGGGCAAATTTAGTTAAAGAACTTGCAGAGTCGGAAATATTGATAGGTAACGACGTAGAACAAAAAAATACTCAGCAACGCATCGAATACCTTCAAAAGATTGCTAGCGATCGCTAAATTGATGATTTAGATCCCCGACTTCGTAAAAGTTGTCGGGTATCTAGGATCTAGTCCTACAGAAGAAATGGGGAAATATAAATTATGAAAATTTTGCGGTTTAGCGTCGCAGGATGGCTGGGATGCGTGGGAGCATTAGCAGTCTCTATTCATCCTACTTTTGCTCAGTTAACTCCCGATAATAGCCTGGGGAAAGAGCGATCGCAAGTCATTCCTTTTAATCAAAATAATGACATTATCGATGGCGGTGCGGCTCGTGGCACTAATCTATTTCACAGCTTTCAAGATTTTAACGTCGGTGTTAGTCGAGGCGTTTATTTCGCCAATCCAGAAGGGATAATAAATATATTTTCTCGCGTTACTGGTAGTAACTCATCGAATATTTTCGGGAGATTAGGTGTATTAGGTGATGCAAATTTGTTTTTGCTAAATCCTAATGGCATTGTGTTTGGAAAAAATGCCAGTTTGGATATACAAGGTTCTTTTTTGGGGACAACAGCAAATAGTTTAGTCTTTCCCAATGGGGTAGAATTTAGCGCCACAAATCCCCAAGTACCCCCGTTATTGGCTATCAATGTACCAGTTGGTTTACAGTTTGGTTCGCAACCTGGAAGTATTACTAGTCAAGCAGTGATTCGGGATTCTCAGGGAAATATTGTTGATGGTTTGGGTGTTGGCAATGGTAGCACCTTAGCATTGATCGGCGGTGAAATCACCTTGGATGGTAGTGTTTTGTTTACTCAAAATGGACAAGTGAAATTGGGAGCAATCAGTGGGGATACAACTGTTGGGTTAAATGTCAATGGTTCCTCATTGGATTTTAAGTTACCAGGAAATTTCGGACGCGCACCCATCAACTTAACGAATAGTAGCTTCATCATTGCAAGTGGCAATAGTGCAATTGAACTATTTGGGGGCGAGATTGGACTAAACGGTTCGTTTATTTCTGGTAGCAATGGCGGCTCAATTTTTGTTGATGCAACTCAACTTAATTTAGATAACGGCGCTGGAATTCAGAGTGCTACTTCTGGTGCAGCAAAGGGTGGTGATATTCAAATTCAAGCCAGCGATGCAGTAACTCTTGCTAACAGCAATCAGATTTTATCTGTTAGTAGCGCTTCGGCTACGGGTTCGGGCGGGGATATTAGTATCAATGCCAGGAAAATCACAATTACCGGAGATGGAATAGCAGAGAATAGCGGTATTATCTCTACATCTACTCGTGGTAAAGGCAATGGAGGGAACCTCACTTTAAATGCTACGGAGTCGGTTAACATCAATGGTGGCTTTGTCTCTGTTGTATCTGGAAGTGCAGGTAATGCAGGAAACTTGACAGTACGAGCTACAGATGATGTCAATATCACTAACCAAGGTTCTTTACGACTCGGAAGCCTTGGTTCAGGTTCAACAGGTAATCTGCGGATTGAAACGGGTACTTTGCGAGTTCAAAACAATTTCTTAGGCGGGGGAGTGACAGCACTTTCATTTGGTGGTGGAAGTGTCGGCTCTATTTCTATTCAGGCTCGGAATGCGGTTGAGGTGACTCAGAGTAATATATCTACGGGTATTGCTACACCACGAGGAAGTACAACTCAAGCAACAGCAGGGGATATCACCATTGAAACCCAGCGACTTAATCTCAAAGATAGCGGTCAGATTAGAACGGATACTTTTAGCAGTGCAAATGCAGCTAACATTTTTATTACAGCTAGTGAATACGTAGATATTAGTGGTTACTCTAGCTATGTATCAAGCAGTACATTTTCTGGCTCGGGAAATGGAGGTAATTTAACAATTGAAACGCCGCGAGTCACTGTCAGTCAAGGAGGACATATAGACACTACATCCACTCAAAGCAGTGGTAATGCCGGGAATATTACCATCCGCGCCAAAGATGTAGAATTAGACGGGTTTGTTTTCGTACCCAAAGAACAGTTTTTGGCTGCACTAGATCAAGCTGGTGTGGAAGAAGTTTTGTCTGACCCTCTAACGCAAGAAGTTCTGTCCCGATTAGGGGGTGTTTTTTATACGAGTAACTTATCCTCGGATGTGTTGAGAAGTAATGCAGATGTGCGGGGTGGCACAATAACTATTGACACAGAACGGTTGCGCTTGAGTAATGGTGGAAACATCGATACCTCAGTGATAGTGGGACGGGGACAAGGGGGAAATTTGGTGGTTCGTGCCACTGATTCTATTGATATTACTGGGGTTGGTGGAGAAAGATTAGATGGTTCACTTGCACCATCAGGTTTATTTGCCGACCTGCAAACGGGGGGAATTGGTTCTGGGGGCAGCATTGACGTGACAACAGGACGCTTAAACCTCAGTAATAACGGAGAAATTTCTGCCAGTACATTCAATCAAGGTAATGCCGGAAATATTGGGATTAATGCTAATCAAATTGATTTGCGTGGAAATAGCAAGGTTATAACTCAGGTTGACGATGAAGCTAATGGTAACGCAGGCAATATCAGCATCAAAGCTCAACTATTAAATGTACAAGAAGAATCGCAGATATCATCGGCAACTCAGGGAAATGGAAATGCGGGGAATTTAACAGTACAGGCTGATAACATTATCTTGAGCGGTTCAGACAGTGAGACTGCAACTGGTTTGCTATCATCAGTTGACGAAAAGGCTAATGGTCAAGGTGGTGATATAGATATTACTAGCGATCGCCTGACTGTACGCGATGATGCTGAAATTGTCTCCGGCAGCACAGGTAATGGTGAAGCTGGAAATATTAGAATTAAGGCTAATTTTATCGAAATTCTGGGAAGAGGCAGTGCGATCGCTTCTTTCACAAATGCAGGTAATGGTGGTGACATCACCCTTGATATCGCTGATTTATTGCTGTTGAGTGGTGGCGGTTTAATTTCAACTACCGCAGGTAGGGCACAAGGTGGGGGTGATGGCGGTAACATCAATATTAACTCTAAATTCATCGTCGCTAACCCCGAAGAAAACAGCGACATCAGCGCGAATGCATACACTGGTTCGGGTGGAAAAGTTCAAATCAACTCCCAAGGTATATTCGGTATCGAGTCGCGTCCACAACCAACCGACAAAAGCGATATTACTGCCAGTTCGCAATTAGGCGTTTCAGGCATAACAAATATTAACGCACCCGATACCAGTTCCATTCAAAATAGCTTTACTCAAGCATCTCCAAACGTCATCGACACCAATGCACTCATCGCCAATAGTTGCATTTCACGCAGTTCCAAACAAGATGGTACATTTTTCATCACTGGTTCTGGGGCTTTACGTAATAGTCCAGGGAGTGGATTAATTTCAGTATATTCCACTGGCGAAGTGCGTAATATTGAACCAACATCACGTGCTTGGAAAAAAGGCGACCCTATTATCGAAGCAGAAGGGGTTTATCGACTGACTAATGGACAGTTGCTACTCAGTCGAGGATGTCGGTGAAGGGAAGAAATATTTACCCAGTTTAAACCATGCGATCGCTAAATAGAAAATGATGATTTAGATCCGCTCATTTAGATTAGATCCCCGATTTCTTAAAGAAGTCGGGGATCTGGGGAGTCCTACAGAAATAATAAAAATTATGAAAATTTTGCGGTTTAGCATCGCAGGATGGCTGGGGTGGATGGGAGCGATCGCAGTTTCTATTCATCCTACTTTTGCTCAGTTAACTCCCGATAATAGCCTGGGGAAAGAGCGATCGCAAGTCATTCCTTTTAATCAAAATAATGACATTATCGATGGCGGTGCGGCTCGTGGCACTAATCTATTTCACAGCTTTCAAGATTTTAACGTCGGTGTTAGTCGAGGCGTTTATTTCGCCAATCCAGAAGGGATAATAAATATATTTTCTCGCGTTACTGGTAGTAACTCATCGAATATTTTCGGGAGATTAGGTGTATTAGGTGATGCAAATTTGTTTTTGCTAAATCCTAATGGCATTGTGTTTGGTAAAAATGCCAGTTTAGATATACAAGGTTCTTTTTTGGGAACAACAGCAAATAGCTTAATCTTTCCCAATGGCGTAGAGTTTAGCGCCACAAATCCCCAAGTACCGCCGTTATTGGCTATCAATGTACCAGTTGGCTTGCAATTTGGTTCCCAACCCGGAAGTATTACTAACCAAGCAGTTAATGCGTTGAATGTTGGCTCTGGTAGCACCCTAGCACTTCTGGGCGGTGAGGTTGCCTTAGATGGTAGTTTTTTGTTTACTCGAAATGGACAAGTGAAATTGGCAGCAGTCAGTGGAGATACAACCGTTGGGTTGAATGTTAATGGCTCCTCATTGGGTTTTAATCTACCAGAAAATGTCGGACGCGCACCCATCAACTTAACGAATGGAAGCTTCATCGTTGCGAGTGGAAATAGTGCAATTGAACTATTTGGGGGGGAGATTGGGTTAAACGATGTGTTTATTTACGGTAACAATGGCGGCTCAATTGTTGTTGATGCGACTCAATTGAATTTAGACAATGACTCTAGCATTGTGAGCGCTACTTTTGGTGCAGCAAGGGGTGGTGATATTCAAGTTCAAGCCAGCGATGCAGTAAATCTTGCTAGCAGCAGTTCCATTTTTTCCGACAGCGATGATATCGGTGCGGGTGGTGATGTCACCATCAATGCTGGAAAAATCACAATTACCGGAGATGGAACACCGGAAAATATTGTTGGAATCTCTACATCTAGCAATGGGAAAGGCAATGGAGGGAATCTCACCTTAAATGCTACGGAGTCGGTTAACGTCAATGGCGGCTTTATCCAGGTTTACAATAACGGTGCAGGTAATGGCGGAAACTTGACTGTGCGAACTACAGATGCAGTCAATATCACTGATAACGGCTCTTTAGGGCTATTCAGCCGTGGCTCTGGTTCAACAGGAAATATACAAATTGAAACGGGCACTTTGCGAGTTCAAAATAATTTCTTAGGGGGGGGAGTAACAGCACTTGCATCTAATGGTGGAAGTGTCGGTTCTATTTCTATTCAGGCTCGAAATGCGGTTGAGGTGACTCAAAGTAATATATATACACTTATTTTTCTTCCACTCGGAAGTACAACTCAAGCAACAGCAGGGGATATCACCATTGAAACCCAGCGACTCAATCTCAAAGATGGGAGTGATATCAGAACGAATACTTATAGCAGCGCAAATGCGGCTAACATTTTGATTAAAGCAAGTGAATATGTAAGAATTAGCGGCAAAAGCAATGTATCAAGCAATACTTATACTGGCTCAGGAAATGGTGGCAATATAACGATAGAAACGCCTCAACTCTCCCTAACTCAAGGAGGACATATAAACACCTCATCTACTAGGAGCAGTGGTAATGCCGGGAATATTACCATCCGCGCCAAAGATGTAGAATTGGATGGATTTGTTTTCGTACCTAAAGAACAGTTTTTGGCCGGACTAGATCAAGCTGCTGCGGAAGAATTTTTGTCTGATCCTCTAAGACAAGAATTTCTGTCTCGGCTCGGGGGTATTTCTGATATGAGTGACTTATCTTCGGATGTTACTGGAAGTAATGCCGATGTCCGAGGCGGCACAATAACTATTGATACAGAGCGGTTGCGGTTGAGTAATGGGGGAAACATATCAACCTCAGTGTTAGCAGGACGAGGACAAGGGGGTAATTTGGTGGTTCATGCTACTGATTCTATTGATATTACTGGGGTTGGTGGAGAACGACTAGATGGTTCATTTGCACCATCAGGTTTATTTGCCGAAGTGCAAACGGGGGGAATTGGTTCTGGGGGCAGTATTGATGTGACAACAGAACGCTTAAACCTCAGCAATAACGGGCAAATTTCTGCCAGCACATTCAATCAAGGTAATGCGGGAAATATTGGGATTAATGCCGAGCAAATTAATTTACGCGGAAGTAGTGCTATCATCACTCAGGTTGACGACGAAGCTAAAGGCAATGCAGGCAATATCAGCATCCAAACTCAACTATTAAATATACAAGAAGAATCGGGGATATCATCAGCAACTTTCGGAAATGGAAATGCGGGTAATTTAACAGTAAAAGCTGATAACATTAGCCTGATTGGTTCAAACGGTGGGTTATTCACTGGTATAACATCATCAGTTTACGAAGGGGCTAATGGTAAAGGTGGTGATATAGATATCGCTACCAATAATCTTGATATACGTGATGATGCTCAAATTATCTCTGGCAGCCTCGGTACGGGTGACGCTGGAAATATCAAAATTAATGCTAATGTTCTGAAAATTATTGGTAAACTCAGTGCGATCGCTTCTTCAACGAACGCAGGTAATGGTGGTGACATAAACCTCAATATCGCTGATTTATTGCTGTTGCGCGATGGCGCTTTCATTTCAACTACCGCAGGGAGAAGCCAAGCTGGTGGCGATGGCGGTAACATCAATATCAATTCTAAATTCATCGTCGCCATCCCCAAAGAAAACAGCGATATTAAAGCTAATGCATACACTGGTTCGGGTGGAAAAGTTCAAATCAACTCGCAAGGTATCTTTGGTATCGAGTCGCGTCCACAGCCAACCGAAAAAAGTGATATTACTGCAAGTTCCGAATTAGGCGTTTCAGGCATAACAAATATTAACGCACCTGATACCAATTCTATTCAAAACAACTTCACTGGAGCATCTCCAAACGTCATCGACACCAATGCACTCATCGCCAATAGTTGCATTTCACGCAGTTCCAAGCAAGGTGGTACATTCTTCATTACTGGTTCTGGCGCTTTACGCAATAGTCCAGGGAATGGATTAATTTCAGTATATTCTACTGGTGAAGTGCGTAATATTGAACCAACATCACCTGCTTGGAAAAAAGGCGACCCTATTATCGAAGCAGAAGGGCTTTATCGACTTACTAATGGAAAGTTGCTACTCAGTCGAGGATGTCGGTGAGAAGTCAGAAATTTATCTGTTGCTGTCAACCCCATCTAAATCCCAATGCTTATTTTGGATAAGGTTGAGCTTATATCATTTATTGATAAACAAATATGCACACCCAATCAAAACAACTCAACAAACTCACTCCATCTAGAGAGTTACCTCTATATGGCAAGAGAATTTTAGTAACAGCACCGAGAAATTATGCTTATAGGTTATGTGAACAAATTATCAAACAAGGTGGTTTACCTGTTCTCATGCCTACTATCGAAACCTGCTATTTATCAAACTATACTAAGTTAGATGCTGCTCTTAACCACATAGCTGAATTTGATTGGATTGTCTTCACAAGTAGAAATGGCATCACTGCATTTTTTCACCGGATGAATGATTTAAATATTCCTGTATCTGTGGTAGAAAAATGTCAATTATGTGCTTTGGGAAAAGATGCAGAAAGCCTATTGTCTTTTTGTGGCAAGGTAGATTTAATTCCAACAGAATCTAGTCCAGCCGGGATTGTGGCGGAATTAGCGAAAATTCCGCAAATTTATGACAAAAAAGTGCTGATACCTGCTCCAGAAGTTGTTGGTTTGCCTGAGCCTGATGTTGTACCCAATTTAATTACGGATTTGCAGCAATTGGGCATAGAAGTCACTCGTGTACCCACATATATTACACAGGGCTTAGACACAAGTATCTATAGTATTGAATTAAACCTGATACATCAAGGAATGATTGATGTCATTGCCTTTAGTAGCACGGCAGAAGTAGAAAGCTTTTTGACAATGGTCAACTCGCAAAGTGACTATGAAGGTTGCATTGTTGCATGTTTTGGCCCTTATACAACTGCCAATGCGCGAAAGTTGGGTGTGAATGTCTCCATCGTGTCTAGGGATTATAGTTCATTTGAGGGATTTGCTGAAGCGATCGCAGAATTTTTTACTCTCACTTCCAATTCACACTAAGCGCTTCAGGATGTAGAGTAATCAACCACATTTAACTCTAGACTAGCAGCACATAAACCCGTAGGATCAACAATGTAGTTCACATTTAGCTAGGGATTGTTACATGGCAACTTATAAAGTCACATTAAAGACTCCAGATGGAGAAAAAACTATTGAAGTTCCTGATGATGAGTACATCTTAGAGATCGCTAACGAAGAAAATGATATGGACTTGCCTTACTCTTGTAATGCTGGTTCTTGCTCAACCTGCGCTGGTAAGCTGATTTCAGGTACAATTGACCAATCGGATCAGAACTTCTTAGACGATGATCAAATGGATGCAGGATTTGTTCTCACCTGCGTTGCCAGACCAACTTCTGACTGTGTAATCCAAACTCATCAAGAAGATGAGCTTAACGGTTAACTAAGAAATGTAGATTTAATCAAGAGCAAATATTGTAGGGTGCGTTAGAACATTCGTCCTAGCGCACCTAAAATCTGATGTAATGTCGTACTCTTGGCGATAACACACTCTACAAGATTTAGAATTTTGCACTTTCCTAATAAATCTATATAGCCTCAGTTAGTCACATTAAAAAGCGCTCCCTTTTTGGAGAGCGCTTTTTATTTAGTTTAATAAATAGCTAGCAGATATAAAGCAGAAATTAGCCAGATGATGCTAGATTAACTTTGACGACTTTGTTCTTTTCTTCTTCAGCTTTGGGTAGCGTCAGGTTCAAGATACCATCTTTATAATCTGCCTTGACGTTAGTATTTTGAATCCGAGTAGGTAAAGGAATTACACGTTGGAATTTACCGTAGTGGAATTCGCTTTTGATTACACCTTTCTCTTCAGATTTAGCTTCAGACTTCCGCTCACCACTGAGGTATACAGCATTTTCTGTAACTTGCAAATCCAGGTCTTTAGCTTCAATTCCCGGAAGTTCTACTTTTAGATGAATTGCATCTTCAGTTTCTTTTAACTCAGCAGCAGGAACTCTAGCGTAGCCTCTATCTAAAAATGCAGATGGTAAAGTTTCTTCATCAAATAAACGATTGATTTGACGTTGTATTGTGTTCAATTCTTGCCAGGGGTTCAAACGTACTAATGCCATCTTTCTACCTCGTATAATCAGTATGTTTGCTGTTCGACTAATTGAGGATTTGTTTCCTTGCTTTTCATAGTATTTAAAAATAAAAGTGGTGTAAATTCGGTTTTTATCACATGATTTATGATGATTACCGAACCACAATAAATGTAGGGTAATCTGAACTAACGAGGTTCGGTAAACTCGACAAGAGAGACTTGAATTTAATAATTCTCTAATTTATAATTGATAAAATGTGCTTGTAAGCTAATATTAGGTAGATAAATACTTCATTTATTTGAAAAGCCAGGCATCGGAATTAGTAGACATATTTATTAGGAACAATAATATACCCGATACATTTTGAATTGTTCCTGAATCAGGTTATTTTGCCGCAAGTTTGAACCAGATTATTCTGTGCAATTTAACAAATAGTTGGTATTAGAAGATTTACTTAATCAATAATATCAATTAAAAGTGTTGTATTTTATTGTTTTCATAGAGATAATAAAAGACTGATAACAAACCGCCCACAAAAGATATGTCAACAAGTTGGATTTATCTCATCGCAGCAATACTTTTTGAGGTTTCAGGCACAACTTGCATGAAGTTATCAGAAGGATTTACTAAATTAGTCCCTTCAGTATTAATATTTGTTTTTTATGGACTTTGTTTTAGTTTTTTAACTCTTGCTCTCAAGAGACTTGAAGTAAGCGTGGCTTATTCTGTCTGGGCTGGGTTGGGAACTGTCCTAATTGCAATCATTGGTATTATTTGGTTTCGTGAATCTGCTACATTTATCAAACTTTTGTCGATCGCCCTAATAATTATGGGGGTAATTGGTATAAATGCAAGTGAGTAAATAAAAATACCTGGTCTATTTTGAAATAGACCAGGTAAATAAACCAAAACTGCTTATTCTGCTTGTTGCTGTTGTAGTGAATACACCAGCAACTTTTATTATTCCGTTAGCAAAGCAAAATGAGCAGACTTAGTTAAATGCTTTTAAAAGTATAGTAAAGCTCGGTAAATATAGCCCACAAGTAATTTACTTTTAATACTTTACCAGACACAACCAAACTCATACAGCCAATTTGGCAGGTTTTTTATACACTGAGGCGTAAAGGATATTATTTTATAGTCTCAACTGAAGGTAAAAAACAATTTTGGCTTTAATCATAAGTAGATTAGCTCAAAATTTATTAAACCCGGCAGAACGACGATAAAGTAACCAGATAAATAGGGGTGAACCCAGCAACGCAGTGACAGAACCTACTGGTAGTTCTACTGCTCCTAATCTAGAGAGTAAATCTGCAAAAGTCAGTAACCATGCACCTGCAAGGGCGGAAAGTGGTAAAACAAAGCGATGATCTGTACCAACAATGAGGCGGACACCGTGGGGGACAACAAGACCAACAAATCCAATCAAACCACTGATGCTGACTGCACCTGCGGCTAAGAGAGTGGCGACACCACCAATTAACAAGCGCGATCGCGTCAACGAAACCCCCAAACCCACAGCCAAATCATCTCCCAAAGCCAGCACATTTACCGATCGCGCCAGTAAGCATCCACCAATCAATGCAACGATGATATACGGGCCAGCCGTCGAGATTTCTTGCCAACCCCGTCCATTGAGACTACCAACCAGCCAACTGAGCGCAATTTGAATTTGACCATCTTCAGCTAAAAGCAGCAATGTACTTTGTACAGCACCAAATAAAGAACTCACCGCCACACCGCCTAAAATTAACCTTTCAACCGAAATTCCCGACCCCGCGCGACCGAGTAAAATAACGATCGCAGAAGTCAAAATTGCCCCCATCCACGCAGCTAAAGGAATTGCGATCGGGAATATTTGCCACACAATCATCACAATCACTACTAATCCAGCACCCGCAGAAATGCCCAAAATAAATGGATCAGCAAGACTATTGCGTAACATCCCTTGCAGTAATGCTCCTGACATTCCCAAAGCCGCGCCAACAATGAGAGCAGCCGTAATGCGCGGGAGACGTAAATCCCAAAGAATTGTCTGTTTAATCGGATCGCCTTTGTGGAGTATGGCTTGCCAAAATTCCGACATACTTAAAGGTACTGCTCCTTGAGAAAGTGATAGCGCTAGCGTTACCACCAGTGCTGCACTCAGGAGTAAAACAGCCCAAAGGATGCGGTGTTCAGTAAAAATTGTCTTAAATGGTTTAGCCAAATTCCGGTCTAGTATTTTCATTAACTATAAATCCGTCTCAAACAAAGCTGCATTTATATATAGTTTCTCTTCGATAAGAGAACAGAAGGTGGACGTTGAGCCTCAGAAGGTGAACTTTGACCCTCAAAAGGTGAACGTTGACCCTCAGAAGGTAGAATCTATTTCAATACTTCTAGGATTTGGGTTGAGCCGTCCTAAATTCAGATCCCCCCGCCTACGGCGACCCCCTTAAAAAGGGGGTAAAAGAGGGTTATAAGCCCCCCTTTTTAAGGGGGGTTGGGGGATCTGCAACGACTAATTGCGCTAACCGAGAAGTATTGGAATCTATTTAACTTTTCATTCCCCATTCCCCATTCCCTAACTTAATTCCAGCCCACCTTGATAGCCAGTGACAATGCGCCCACCATCTTTGAGAATGTGGACTTCTATCTGATCGCTAGCCCAAGTAATCTGGTCTTGGAAAGCCGGATTTAACACACGAACCCGTTGATTACTAGAAGAAACTGGAGAGTTAGGAGAATTAATTGCCAGAGATTGGACAAAAGGCCCGTCAATCAAGATATCAAGTTGTTCTAACAATTCTTGAGAACCTGGCGGCGCAGATTGAGACTGTAGTTGCTTGAGAGTGAACCCAGAAAAAGACATTACATTTAACCCAGCAGCTTTTACCTTACGCGCTAAAGATGCCAATGCAGTTGCTTGCCAAAAGGGTTCTCCACCAGAAAAAGTTACACCTGTGTTGCGGGGATTGCTGAGAATATTTTCAGCAAGGGTATCAACAGCAATCAATTGGTTAGCCTCAAAAGACCAGGAGTTAGTATTAAAGCAGCCAGGACACTCACGGAGACAACCTTGTACCCAGACGACTGCGCGACAACCAGGGCCATTAACTTCTGACTGATCAACATAACCCATAATGTTGAGATAGCCAGGGGGAATATCCATGAGTGCTAGCGATGGGTCAGTTGGCTTAATTTCCATCTCTTTAACTCCTTTTTGCAGTTGCCTGTAACTGTTAACTATAGCGAATCGACCGTTAGATAAATGTGACAAATGACTAATGACTAATTTCTCAAAAACTTGATGGGATTTCAACTTGATAAAGTTTCAGTTACCCTGAAGTTAGTTGCCTAGCTAGTATTGATCCTTTTATAGATAAAATCGATGACTCAACAAACTTCTAGAATTTGTATCCTTGGTGGAGGCTTTGGTGGTCTTTACACAGCCTTGCGCTTAAGCCAGTTACCTTGGGAATCTACGCAAAAACCCGAAATTGTTTTGGTAGATCAAAGCGATCGCTTCCTATTCTCCCCTTTACTTTACGAATTACTCACTGGCGAACTGCAAACCTGGGAAATTGCCCCACCCTTTGAAGAACTTTTACAAGGTACAGGGGTGCGTTTTTATCAAGGGGTTGTGTCTGGAATTGACATCGACCAGCAACGGGTAAATATACATGAAGGGCCAGAAATCCCTTACGATCGCTTAGTGCTGGCACTAGGAGGTGAGACACCGCTAGATTTAGTCCCCGGTGCGGCAACCTATGGCTACCCATTCCGCACCATCTCTGATGCTTATCGTTTGGAAGAACGCCTGCGATTTTTAGAAGAATCGGATGCTGATAAAATTCGGGTGGCAATTATTGGGGCTGGCTACAGTGGTGTAGAGTTAGCCTGTAAGTTAGCCGACAGACTCGGTGAAAGAGGACGCTTTCGGATCGTTGAAATCGCCGATCAAATTTTGCGAACTTCTCCAGAGTTTAACCGGGAAGCAGCAAAAAAAGCTCTAGAAGCCCGTGGCGTATTTCTGGACTTAGAAACGAAAGTTGAATCAATAGAGCAAAATAGCATCACCCTAGAGTACAAAAGCCAGTTAGACACGATTCCCGTAGATTTGGTAATTTGGACTGTGGGAAATAGGGTTGCGCCTGTAGTGAAATCTCTTCCCCTCAAGCAAAATCAGCGCGGTCAAATTAACACTACATCCAATCTACAAGTCATCGATCATCCAGAAATCTTCGCCTTGGGAGATTTAGCAGACTGTCATGATGTTGAAGGACAGCAAGTCCCCGCCACAGCACAAGCGGCTTTTCAGCAAGCTGATTATACTGCTTGGAATATTTGGGCAAGTCTTACTAATCGTCCTCTCCTTCCCTTCCATTACCAACAGTTAGGAGAAATGATGACATTGGGTAAAAACAACGCCACCCTTACTGGTTTGGGAATTAAATTAGATGGCCCCTTGGCATCCGTCGCCCGTCGGATTGCCTATTTATATAGGTTGCCAACTTTAGACCATCAACTCAAAGTTGGTTTTAATTGGCTAGTGCGTCCAATCATTGAGACACTTTCTAAGTAACTTTATTGGGAATTGGGAATTGGGAATTGGGAATTGGAACTAATGACTAATGACCAATGACAATGATTTGCTTTATTTTCGTCAAGCTACTTAGCAGATGCTAGACTCTACCCACAGAACCTCTCTAACGAGCCAAAATCTAACATTCAAAATCTTCAAACTTTGATGGAACAACCGAAAGTTATTTTTTTAGATGCTGTGGGTACACTCTTCGATGTTAAAGGCAGTGTGGGTCAAGTTTATAGTCAGATAGCCGAAGAATTTGGTGTGACGGTTCCAGCCGAAACATTAAATACAGCCTTCATCAAAAGCTTTAAAGCAGCCCCGCCGCCGATATTTCCAGATGCAGAACTCCAAGATATTCCCCAGCGCGAGTTTGATTGGTGGCGGATAATTGCCCTGAACACTTTTGAAAGTGCAGGTGTCCTCAAGGAATTTTCTGACTTTTCGGCTTTTTTTAGCGAACTTTATATTCACTTTGGCACTGGCGAACCGTGGTTTGTCTATCCCGATGTTTTACCAGCTTTAATCAACTGGCGGCGGTTGGGGGTTACTTTGGGGGTGCTATCCAATTTTGATTCCCGGATTTATTCAGTATTGCAAAGTTTAGGATTGAGAGAGTTTTTTACCTCCGTCACCATTGCTACCCAGGTACGCGCAGCTAAACCCGATCCTCAAATTTTTGCTATTGCCTTAGATAAACATAAATGTTCCCCTTCAGCAGCATGGCATATTGGCGATAGCGTTGTAGAAGACTATTACGCCGCTAAAGCAGCAGGACTCAGAGGTGTTTGGATCAATCGTGGTTAATAAGGAGATACTTTAGCGATCGCTATTTTTCTCAAATCTAAACACAACACAGCATATACCCAACAGATGAGAATACTAGACATCTCCAGAAATTAATTATGCGTTACCTGAAACCCTTGTAGAGACGTTGCATTGCAACGTCTCTACATTCATTTTTGGAAAGGGAATGGGGACAAGAGGTGAGAACTTGAAACAAGTCTTTCCCCTTATCCCCAATTCTCCTTGTCCGCAAGTCCTCTTCCAAATTCTCAATTCTCAATTCCCAATTCCCAATGCCCAATGCTGCCCCAACACTCGTATGATCAACATATCAGGAAAACATAGCAGCCAGATTTTTACCGCAAAACATGGGCAGTATTTGGGAAATCGATTTTTACTCCCGTCCGATTTTGGACGATAATCAGAAAAAAATTTGGGAAGTCTTAGTCTGCGAAAGCCCCTTGGATATCAGCACAAAACCAGATTCTTTGTTTCGCTATGCTCAATATTGTCCCAGTACCCAGGTAAACTCGGGCTGGTTGCGGACAGCATTGCAAGAGGCTATTACCCAAGCTGGAAAAGCACCAATTAAAATCCGCTTTTTCCGCCGCCAAATGAACAACATGATTACTAAAGCCTGCCAAGATATAGGCATTCCCGCCCAGCCTAGTCGCCGTACTTTGGTTCTTAACCAATGGCTAGAAGAGCGTATGGAGGAAGTGTATCCTCAAGAACCGGGGTATCAAGGGGGGACGAATCCCTCAGTCCGCTTGGAAAAACCTTTGCCGCAACGTTTACCAGATGCTTTGGAAGGGCAACAGTGGGTATTTGTTACCTTAGATGCTGCGGATTTGGCTGAAATGCCAGAGTGGGAAATTGGTTTTAGTGAAGCTTTCCCTTTAGAATTGGCGAAAGTTTCACCCGAAGCCCGTATTCCTGGTATTTTGATTTTCTCACCGAGAGCCTTGCCTTTGGCTGGCTGGATGTCTGGTTTGGAGTTGGCTTTCTTAAGATTTGATACTAGCGAAGAGGCGAGATTGCTTTTAGAAACGGGTGTAACTGAAAGCTGGATTGTGGCAAATATAAAAAAACCTCAAGTCTTGGCAGAGGCTAAAGGTTTTGAAGAAGCCAAGCAAAAAGCTAACGGAGTGCATTTTATTGGTATACAGTCTGATCCCAAAGCAGAATCTTTTGCTGGTTTTTGGCTATTGCAAGAGGTTAATCTTTGAAGATGGGGATTGGGAATGGGGAATTGGGAATGGGGAATGGGGAATGGGGACTGGAAAGACAAGGGGGAAAAGGAGAATGACAAATGACAAATGACCAATGACAAATGACTAGATCCGTTGAGACATGACAATGATTTGGGATAATTAACTGCGTCCATCAGTTTTGATCTGCGGTTCCAAATCGTAACTGTAAGGAAACGCTGATGATTTTTGGATAGTTATCTGCGTCCATCGGCAGAAAGCCCGATCGTTGCTTTTTAGCGATCGCACTTTCTCCAAGGTGCGTTGATATCCGGTTCAAAATCCACAATTCACTAAGGGTCATGGGTTCTGAAAATTTGTCACAAGATACACTAGCCGAACAGTTGCTGGAACTAGCTATAAAATCTGGAGCAGAAGCTGCTGAGGTGTATCAGTCGCGATCGCTTTCTCGTCCAGTGTTTTTTGAGGCAAACCGGCTCAAACAGCTAGAAACCAACCAATCTGAAGGTACAGCACTACGGCTTTGGCGAAACGGTCGTCCGGGGCTGACGGTGGCTTACGGTTCTGTCTTAGCCGAAGTGATGGTGGAAAAAGCTCTGGCATTAAGCCATTTAAATGAACCGGAAACTGTAGAATTAGGCTCTAATTTTCAGCCCTCCTACCCAGATTTAGGAGAAAGTGTACCGATAGAGATTTTGGTAGACTGGGGCAAAGAAGCGATCGCACTCATCCGCGATGTCTATCCCGATGTTGTGTGCAATGGTGACTGGGAATGTGATATTGAAACTACCAGAATAGTCAACACCAAAGGTTTAGATTGTTACTACACTGATACTACCCTTAACTGCTATGTATCAGCAGAATGGGTACGTGGCGATGATTTTTTAAGTGTTGCTGATGGTCAAACCAAGCGGGGGGAACTTCACCCTGAGAGATTAGCTAACCAAATTTTACAACGGTTAATTTGGGCCAGAGAAAATGTCTCGCCCCCTACTGGTCGTGTCCCGATTTTGTTCACTTCTAAAGCTGCTGATATGCTTTGGGGTACTGTGCAAGCCGCTTTAAATGGCAAGCAAGTCTTAGAAGTATCTTCACCTTGGGCAGAACGTTTAGGGAACCTAGTTGTTGCCCCCAGTCTCACTCTCTACCAAGATCCAGAAGCTGGCCCTTACAGTTGCCCTTTTGATGATGAAGGTACTCCGACTCAATCTTTAGTATTTATCGAAAATGGGATTTTACAGCATTTCTATGGCGATCGCACCACCGGCCGCCAACTGGGTACTGACACTACTGGAAATGGTTTTCGCCCTGGTTTGGGCAGCTATCCCACCCCTGGTTTATTTAATTTTCTAATCCAGCCAGGTTCGGCATCGTTACCAGATTTGATTCAACAACTAGATGATGGCTTGATTGTGGATCAAATGCTGGGTGATGGTGGCAGTATTTCTGGAGATTTTTCGATCAATGTCGATTTAGGCTACCGCGTCCAAAATGGTCAAGTAATTGGGCGCGTTAAGGATACTATGGTTGCAGGTAATGTTTACACAGCCCTGAAGCAATTGGTTGCACTGGGCAACGATGGTGACTGGAATGGTTCTTGTTATACTCCATCTCTGATAGTAGAAGGGCTATCCACCACGGGGAGAAGTAATTAATTCGTAATTCGTAATTCGTAATTCGTAATTGAGGACAGTGCTTGTGTAGTAGCGTATTTGCCGATGATTTTAAAATATCCTCTGAGATTCCACCGAACAGCTTTTTAGGAAAGATTTAGTAATTCAAAATCAAAAATCTAAAATCCAAAATTGGTATGAATCAGCGTTTTCGCACCTGGTGGCAGCCTAGGAGAGGTTTAGCGATCGCCGAAGCTTGTGTTATCGGTTTGGTTGCTGCCCTATCTGCGGTGTTCCTGAAAGTAGGATCGGGATGGCTGGGGACATGGCGAGTGCATACAACCCACCTTTTTCCGGCATGGCTGGTATTACCTGTAATTGGTCTTGTTCTGGGATTTCTCGCTGGATGGATGGTGGATAGATTGGCACCAGAGGCTGCTGGTAGCGGTATTCCGCAAGTCAAAGCTTCTCTGGCAAATGTGCCTGTGAATTTATCCTGGCGGGTAGCTGGTGTAAAGTTACTAAGCGCTATCATCGCCATCGGTTCGGGCATGACTCTCGGACGGCAAGGCCCTACTGTCCAAGTGGGGGCAGGTTTGGCAGCAGGGATGAGTCGTTGGGTTCCCACTTCCCCCGATCATCGACGGCAAATGATTGCAGCTGGAGCGGGTGCGGGTTTGGCTGCTGCTTTCAATGCCCCGATCGCAGGTGTATTATTTATCGTTGAAGAGTTACTCCAAGATTTATCAGGATTGACTCTGGGAACTGCCATTATCGCCTCCTTTATTGGTGGGGTGATATCCCGACTTTTAGGTGGTGGCTCTCTTGACCTTAACCTGCAATTAACACAATCTTCTAGCCAATTCTCTATCCCAGAAATCCCCTTTTTCGTACTGTTAGGAATCTTGGCAGGTTTACTGGGTGCATTGTTTAATAGCGGCTTAATATTTAGTATTAAATTTTATAGAAAATTACACATCAGCTTACCACTACGCGTAGCTTTAGCTGGATTTATCTCTGGTGTTGTTGTGGCTATGCTCCCCCCATCCTTCCGTGATAATACAGGATTACGGGAGTCTTTAATTACTGGAGGGGCCCATCCTACAGTAGCAGCGATCGCCTTTACCGCCCAATTCATCCTTACACTCATAGCATTTGGTTCGGGAGCGCCGGGGGGATTATTCGCTCCCAGTCTGATTATGGGTTCTTGTTTAGGACATATTATCGGTGTAACTGAGTTATATCTCACTGGAGTTGGTTCTCCAACTACTTACGCCCTAGCGGGGATGGGGGGATTTTTTAGCGCCGTTTCCAAAGTGCCAATCACAGCAATTGTGATTGTGTTTGAAATGACTACAGATTTCAATCTGGTACTACCTTTAATGATTGTTTCTGTAGCAGCTTATCTGGTTGCGGATAAGGTAGTCCCTGGTTCGCTTTATGAGAAACTTTTGGAGTTAAAAGGAATTGCTCTCACCAAACAAGTTCCGATGGAGGGAGCATTAACCAAGTTAACTGCAAAAGATGTGATGCAAGAACGAGTGGAAACTCTGGATGCAGAGATGAGCTTAGAAGAAGCAATGCAGTCCTTTGCTCGTTCCCATCATCGCGGTTTTCCTGTGGTAGAAGATAGCAAGTTAGTAGGGATTGTGACGCAATCAGATTTGCTGAAAATTCGTGAGAGTGCAAATCATGCACTTCGCGATCGCAATCTAGCCGATATTTTCTTAAAAGAAATTATGACACCTGTCCCGATGACGGTGACACCGACTCACACTCTGGGCAATGTGTTGTATTTACTCGATCGCTATCAAATCAGTCGCTTACCAGTGGTGAATGGACGGAAACTGATCGGGATTATTACCCGTGCAGATATTATTCGGGCGGAAGCAGATCATCTCAATTGTGGAAATGGAACTCCTAAACTGCAACCAGAACCTTCATATATAGTTTACCAAACGCGATCGCCTAGCACTGGTAGCGGTAGATTATTAGTACCAGTAGCTAATCCCGAAACCGCAGGTATTTTATTACTTATGGCAGCAGCTATTGCCCGTGATCGCCATTATGAAATAGATTGTGTGCAAGTTATGCTCATACCCCGCCACAGTTCCCCATCAGAAACACAAGTAAGAACGGCAAAGAGTCGCCGCTTGCTAAGACAGGCGGAAGTCTTAGCAAAAAAGTGGAAAATCCCCTTGCACACGCAGATTCGAGTTACCCACGATGTAGCCCAAGCAATTTTAGAGACAATCAACGAACAACACATCGACCTAATTTTAATGGGATGGAAAGGTAACACATCTACCCCTGGTCGGATTTTTGGCAGCGTTGTAGACAACATAATTCGCCAAGCCACCTGCGAAGTAGTATTAGTAAAATTAGGCACAACTCCCCAGTCCCCAGTCCCCAGTCCCCTCTTCAACCGTTGGCTAGTTCCAATGGCTGGTGGCCCCAATTCCCCCCTAGCGATTAAGTTGTTACCTGCTTTAATTACATTGGGAAACAATCCGCAAATTCGTTTGACACAGGTGTTTAATCCATCTGAACTCAAGCCGGATATGTCAATTTCAGAACAAGCCATCCGTCAGTTGATGCGACGGCGAAAATTATCTAGTAGTGTAGTTGCGCTCCCAGTGCAAGCTGATTCAGTAGCTGAAGGTGTGATTAACCTAGTGAAAACCGAAGGTTACGATGTTGTAGTTTTGGGAGCTTCCCGCGAGGGATTATTGCAGCAGGCAATTCAAGGTAATATTCCCGAAGCGATCGCCTCTGGTGTAGACAGTACAGTGATTTTGGTCAGGGGTGCAATTCACAAGTGAACTACTTAGGCTTACCTGCGGTTGACCTAAATATTACGATATGATTACTGTTTTACCTATGATAAAGAACACCAATAATCAAAGTAAAAATTATTGGAATTAAGATTGGAATAGCAACTATCAGCCCCCATTTACCAAACTTAATTTCTTCACCCTCAGATTTGAGAAATGCAATCCAACCTACAACTCCCATCAAAACCCAAATAAACCCAAAGGAAAGAAATATAATAAATACTGAATCTTCCATTTTTATTTAAATTACAACTAATGACTACTAACTAACTTTACTAAGTTTGCACGAAAATGGCTAAAATTAGAAGTGTCATGGTGCTGTTTTGTTCGCCAATTTTATAGTTTGAAAAATCCCTAATTAACAATTGAACCAAGGAAACTTGATACGTCCTTGCTCCTCAAGGGTTGGAGTTATGTAAACATACAAATAAAGCCTGCATCAGCAGGCTTTACCCGTAATAATTTTTAAGACTTACGCAAAATTAGAATGCAACTTATTATTAATAGTTAGAACGGGAGCTAGGGGAACCTACCACATTAGGATCACGATAAGCTACATTATCATCAGCTTTGCGGTTCTTGCGACCCAATAAACCAAATAAACCGAGTAAGCCCAACAAACCCCAATCCCCATCTTGATAATTCCCATCGGTAGCAGCGCGGTCTGTAGTAGTGTTTGTATCTGTAGTAGTGTTTGTAACAGTACCATCAGGGGCTGTTGTTGTCTGGGCAGAAGCAGGCATAACTGTGGGTAAGGTAGCCAAACTTAGAGCTAGAACAGTACTTCCTAGAATTTTGGAGACATTAAAGCGTTTCACGATCACATTCCTCAATTGAATTGCTACAACTAATAGTTAAAGCATATTAAGTTTTGACAACGCCAGCATCAATCTTTAGCTGCAAATATAAATCAGCTTAAAGTTGTATTTGCAATCGATTAAATAAGCATTTTGGTATAGATTATATTACCGAGCCTATTAAATTAGGCAATAATGAAGCCAGCGATCGCATTAAAACCAGCTTGATTACAGAATATAAATTACCTCTTCAGCTAGGACAAATGTTGATAATTGAAGGCAGAAAATACAGTAATTGTGGTCAGTGGTGGGCTAAATAAATGCGGGTTGATTTTATAGATTTTACTTTGCATTTTTGTGTGTGGTAATTTGATGCTGCAAATGTGTATACCCACAATTAAAATTTATACTAAAACTTGTATTACACTATCTATCAATTGCTGTAAAAATCATTGCATTTTTCAGTGAATCGGCTGCCAAATCTTGAGGAGATTTTCACCACTCCCACCACCGGCAATAGTTTCTCCATCGGGGCTGATGGCGATCGCATAAATATATCCAGAACCTGTATCTAAAGTGCGAATTTCCTTACCTGTTAAAGGATTCCACAGTTTAATTGTCTTGTCACTACTACCACTGACAAGGGTAAGTCCATTTTTAGTTCCACTGGGCAAAAAGGCAACAGAATTAACCTTATCTTTATGTCCCTTTAAAGTGCGGATTTCCTTTCCTGTATTTAGATTCCACAATTTAATTGTTTTGTCTTTACTGCCACTGGCAAGGGTGACACCATCAGGTGCAAAAGCGACTGAAAGAATCGACTCTGCATTTCCTTTTAAAGTGCGGATTTCCTTTCCTGTATTTAGATTCCACAATTTAATTGTCTTATCCCAGCTACCACTAGCCAGGGTTTTGCCATCAGGACTAAAAGCCACAGATGGAACACCATCAGTATGTCCCTCTAAAGTGCGGATTAACTTTCCTGTCTCCAGATTCCACAGTTTGATTTTTATATCCTTACTAGCAGTACCACTGGCAAGAGTTTTGCCATCAGGACTGAAAGCTACAGAAGTAACTCCGTCGGTATTTCCCTCTAGGGTACGGACTAACTTTCCTGTCTCCACATTCCAAAGTTTAATTGTCTTGTCTGCACTACCACTGGCGAGGGTTTTACTATCAGGACTGAAGGCTACAGTCCAAATCCAATTGGAATGTCCTTCTAAAGTTTGGATTTCCTCTCCACTAGTCAGATTCCATAGCTTGATTGTCTTATCATCACTGGCACTACCAAGGGTTATGCCATCAGGACTAAAAGCTACAGAATTTACATCGCTGGAATGCCCCTTGAAGGCTTTGGGTAGAAAATCGCTTTTTGAGGGCGCAGAAATAGGCAAAGAACTAGGCGGAGAATTAGACGGAGAATATTCGCTCATTGTATGGGGGCGAGTCTGGAAATACCACACTCCCCCTAATCCCAATACCAAAATGCTAGAAATTAAGAGCAGTTGACTTTTTAATGTCTTATTTAGTTTTGGTGAAACTGGCCTTTTGTTTGCTGGAGTAGATGCAAATGTTGGTGTAAGTAGAGTTACGGGCAGTGATGAAAATGATGATAGCCCAGGTGTCAAGTCAGCGATGACTTCATCAGCCGATTGGTAACGCTTTTGGATATCTAGTTGCAACAGCTTATCCAAAACTTCACCCAACTCTATAGACACAGAAACCCCATCCCTACCTGGACTGATTACATATTGTCGCCAAGACCCAACCCAACTATAGCCTTGTTGTATCCACAGTTGAGATGGACGAACCCCAGTCAATAGATGGAAACAAGTCGCCCCTAAACTGAATAAATCGCTGGCTGGGTAAGCTTTACCATCTTGCATCTGTTCAAGTGCAGTGTAACCGTGTGAGCCAATAACAGTACCCATTTTAGTCTGCACTGTTGCTGTCAGCTGCTTAGAGGCTCCAAAATCAATTAGCACTAATCGCCCGTCACTTTGACGACGAATAATATTTTGTGGTTTGATATCCCGATGAATCACTCCCCGAAGATGGATAAACTTCAGTACGGGCAGTAAATCTAGCAAAAGTTCGCGAATTTGTGTTTCACTATAGTTTCCACGCCTTTCCCATTCCTTAAGCAAGTTTTGCCCATCGATAAATTGCTGTACTAAAAACAGATAGCCATTCTGCTCAAAATAAGCCAATAAAGTTGGAATTTGTGGATGTTCGGCGAGTTCTTGTAGCCGGCTAGCTTCTTGTTTAAATAGTTCAATTGCCTTTGTTAGCGGCCCAGTTCCCTGAAGTTTTGGGGCAAATTGCTTAACAACACAGCATTCATTCAGCTTGTGTACATCTTCTGCCAAATAAGTTCTACCAAATCCGCCCTCATCTGATAACACCTGAGTGGGACGATAGCGACCTCCCAGGAGGGGTATTAATTCTGCTCTACAACTATGGCAATAGTTATTTTTATCAGGATTTAGGGGTTTTTGGCAATCGGGATTCACACAACAGAGCATACTGGGAATCCATTTGAATGGGAGTATATATTCATCTTAAGTCATGCAGTATTATCTCTGTTCTTAGTTAATCTCATTGAGAACCTATACATATCCCCAATTTCCTTACCTCATCAGGTATTGAAGAATTTAAATAATTTGAAAAAAGTTGTGCTTAGGCGATACTTTTTAAAGAATTTATTTGCATAAAATTAACAATAATATAATACTTACGCATTGATAGGAAATACCAAATATGGATGATTTTTAAAATCACATTTGTCGTTAGGGCAATCGGTAAGCGCTATGCACAGAGGTACGCTAATGCCAGTTCCTTGATGCCGAAGAACCCGTTCCGTTCACCAGAATGGCTCATCCCTTTACATCTACATGAATTACCCCTAGCTTATTGCCTTATCCCAACGACAATTATTTACGCCCGTTTCCTAAAACACAACACAATCCTTTTGTAAAGTGCGTGAATTAAACTTTGACTTTCGGATATAAATTTTAAGGTGTCGCTGAATTCAGCTATCGTGGAAAGTAGTAATAATTTTTGGAAAAGCATCAAAAACCTTTGTTGATGCAAATAGTTTGGCTACCAAGGAATGATCTGGAAATGGGGCTTTAGACTATTAATTTTATTCTTGGGGCTGGGGTTACTGTTGGATCTCGGTTCCCGCGTCGGAGCAGAGATTTTTTGGTTTCAGGAAGTCGGCTACCTCCAAGTATTTTTGTTGAGGGTGATGACTCGTGGTGTTTTGTGGGTAGCAGTAGCTGGGATAACTGCTGTCTATCTACTGCTAAATTTGGGTTTAGCACAACGGCTAAAATATTCCCAGTCTTTGAAGATTGAGGAAGTTAGGCGTGAAGAAGCAAAACTCACGAGTGAATTAACAAATTTCCTCAGCCCTCATGATTCAAGACGCGATGAAAGCCGGATACTTACACCGCAACGCTTTAAAAAATTGAGATTGCGCGGGTTATTACCCCTAACCCTGATATTGAGCTTATTGATCGGGGTGATGTTGCTTCACTATGGTCAAATTGCTCTTTCTTACTGGCATTCTCCAGTTAATCAGGCTAGTCTACCCATTCCTGCCCTATTTCGACCAGAGACAATCTGGCAACTCTTGAAGCAGATTTCCTCTCAAGTCTGGTATCTCGGTTTAATTGGGGGAGTAGCGATCGCAATCTTAATCTATCCCCAATTTTTACTAACTGCGATCGCGGTTATATTCAGCCCCATTTTTGCATTCATCCTATTCCAACACTGGCCAAAGGTGCTGCAATACTTCCACCCCACCTCTTTCAGCAGCACTGACCCTTTATTTGGTCGAGATATCAGCTTTTACATATTTTCTTTACCACTTTGGGAACTGCTAGAACTGTGGCTGATGGGATTATGTTTGTATGGTTTCGTCGCCGTTACCCTTACTTATCTTTTGTCGGCTGATAGTTTAAGTCAGGGTATTTTTCCTGGTTTTTCGCCCCAGCAGCAGCGTCATTTATCCGGTATGGGTGGTTTATTAATGCTGGTAGTGGCTCTGAGTTATTGGCAAAGTCGCTATGAACTTGTGTATTCTAGCCGTGGTGTAAGTTATGGGGCTAGTTATACAGATGTGGCAGCCCAGTTGCCAGCTTATACCTTTTTATGTGTTGTGGCAGTAGCGATCGCCTTTTACCTACTTTGGCGAACGTTTTTCTGGAAACCCAAATCTCAGTATCGTTCCTTGGTATTTTACGCATTAGGGATTTATTTAATATTAGTTGTAGCGGCTGACATTGTTTTACCAACGGTAGTGCAATATTTAATTGTCCAACCTAATGAGTTGCAGCGAGAGCAACCCTACATTCAACGTACTATCGCCTTGACTCGCCAAGCATTCGATTTAGAAGTGATCGATTCTAGAGGCTTCAACCCTCAAGGAACACTGACTGAAGCTGATATTCAAAAGAATGACTTGACAATTCGGAATATCCGCCTTTGGGATCAGCGACCTCTGTTACAAACTAACCGTCAGCTGCAACAAATTCGGCCATATTATCGGTTTCCCGATGCCGATATTGATCGGTATACTCTAAAAACAGATGTAACTTCACGCCGACCATCAGCGCCCCAAAACCCACCAGAACCTAAGCAGGAAGCGGATGAAGCAACAGAACGGCGACAGGTACTGATTGCCGCACGAGAATTAGACTACACTGGCGTACCACAAGAAGCTCAAACATGGGTTAACCGTCATTTAATTTATACCCACGGTTTCGGGTTTACTGTTAGCCCAGTTAATACAGTTGGGGCGGGTGGTCTCCCAGAATATTTTGTCAAAGATATTAGCGGTAATAGTAGCGCCCTCACAACTTCCAGTCCAGCCATTCGGGAAAGTATTCCCATTGGTCAACCCCGAATTTATTACGGTGAAATAGCCAATACTTACGTAATGACTGGCACAAGAGTTAGAGAGTTAGATTACCCTAGTGGTAGTGATAATGTTTACAACTCTTACGAGGGTCTTGGTGGCATTGAAATCGGTTCAGCCTGGCGACGGTGGTTATTTGCCATATATTTGAAAGATTGGCAGATGGTACTGACGCGGGACTTTTTGCCAGAGACAAGGGTGCTATTTCGGCGAAATGTCAAGCAAAGAATTCAAGCGATCGCACCTTTTTTGAAATTTGACAGCGATCCCTATTTAGTAGCTGCTGCTGCTAATCAAGATTTCCCTAGTAATCCCAGTTATCTTTACTGGATTATTGATGCCTACACAACGAGCGATCGCTATCCTTATTCAGACACTGGTAGCGACGGTATCAACTACATGCGTAACTCGGTTAAGGTCGTGATTGATGCCTACAACGGCAGTGTCAATTTTTATATTGCAGATAAGAGCGATCCAATCATCGCCACTTGGTCGAGGATATTTCCCAACACCTTCAAACCGCTCAGTGCTATGCCAGTTAATCTCCGCAGTCATATTCGGTATCCGGTGGACTTTTTCAAAATTCAATCTGAGCGGTTGATGACCTACCACATGACCGATCCCCAGGTATTTTACAATCGGGAAGACCAGTGGCAGATTCCTAATGAAATTTATGGCAGTGAAACTCGTCCGGTAGAGCCGTATTATTTGATTACTAGTCTACCCACTGTAGAGTTTGAAGAGTTTATCCTGCTTCTACCCTACACTCCCAGACAACGGACTAATTTAATCGCTTGGTTAGCGGCGCGATCGGATGGCGAAAACTACGGTAAGTTATTGTTATATACTTTTCCTAAAGAAAGGCTGATCTACGGCACAGAGCAAATTGAGGCGCGGATTAACCAAGACCCAGTAATTTCTCAGCAAATATCTCTGTGGAATCGTCAAGGTTCGAGAGCTATTCAGGGCAATCTACTAGTAATTCCCATTGAAGAATCGTTGCTGTATGTTGAGCCAATCTATTTAGAAGCCACACAGAATAGTCTACCAACTCTGGTGCGGGTGGTTGTGGCCTATGAAAACCGGATTGTCATGGCCCAAACCTTAGAACAAGCCTTACAGGGAATTTTTAAACCAGAAGTTACGCCACCCCCTGCAATTATCCGTCCCTTTGAAGAAGCAGTCCCTCCTGGTTAAAGGATTCTAAAATACATAGTAGGCGGCAAAGAGAGATCGCCATTAACAAAATTTATTGCAACAGACATAGTTTAATGGTTCAACATAATGTAATAGACACTAAAAGTTAATGGACATGCTACAAAATAACCAACTAGAGATCCGTCACATTAGTCCCGAAGTGAGGCAGTTGATTAAAATGTATGCCGATGTTAATGAGTGTACGCAGTCTGAGATGTTGGAACGCATTATTTTGGAGTGGAACGCCCAACAAAGCGAGAGCGAAAGACCGCCAGGAGACGAAGATGAATAGCTTTATGCTACAATTTTTAGTCTACTTGTAGCGATCGCCTTTGATTAATTTGGCTCTCTAGCTCAAGAAAAATTTTTCCGAGATTGGATCTTTCTTGAGGGATTGAATAAAATCCCTCAAAGTCATTATGCTGCCCGTTAAGGTGAATTTGGGAGTACCATTTGGAGCAACGATTCTCACTTCGCCGTCTTGGATCTGAATCTTATTTTTAATGCTATTCCATAGAGTATCAAAGCTCTCATCATCCTTGCAACCATTAGCTTCAAGGAATCTTTGGCGTACTTCTGTTTTTAATGCAAGTGCTTCTGCTGCTTGAGTCCGCGCCTCAAAGTGCTTAACTACATCTTCGTAAGCACTTTCCCTGAGAGTTTTGTTTTCAGCCTGAACTTGCTCTAACTGAGTTTTTATGGTTTGCAGTTGGGACGCTAAAGCGGCTGATTTATGATATTCAAGTTTTAAGGCTTGCTTTGCATTAGCTAACAAGGTTTTATAATCTAGCTGATCTTGATTTTTTTCAGATTGCATTTTTATTTCTCGATCAACAGATTTTAGGTGAAAAACCCTCGTCAGTTATATTACAAAAACTGGCGAGAGTTTAGTAAATATTATGTGGGTTATCTAAGTATTAGTTATTTCACCAATAATGGTGTTTCAGAGGTAGGATTTTCCTGAATACTACTCAAACAAGAACTAATATGCAAGCGGATAGCACGTTCATAAACACTAGTTTGCTGAGTGCGTACACCTACAGCCTGGTATATTAAGCTTACTTCTGGGAATTCAGACCAATACATCAAAAAAATGTCTTTAGCTGGAGTAATAATTTCATAATTATTCTCTTGTCTTTTTTTTCTGAGTTTACAATTATTTAGTTGTAATTTTTGTCTGAATAGTTGTTCAAATTCTGAAATTAAATCTGAAGTAGTTTTCATGTGTTATACACGTTAAAACGTGTTAAGGATGCAAAGACTATCTGATGATATTACTAAGTATGACACTTCAGATACCTCTTACAATATAGTGTATCAGTTATCGAGTATTTGGGAATTTGAGGTTACTTTTCCGTTCTCATAATTAAATCAGAGGTCTAGGGACTAGAGGGGACTGGGAAAATAGTTAGTAGAGACACCCTGATAATGACACCGCTAAACGCCTACAGGCTACAGCCTGGGACTTCAAGACCCTCTGCAAAACTGATTAATTCCAAATACTCTGGATTTTCGACAAACTTTTTAGCAGCCAGCAATCCAGCAATGCTCCAAGTTTGATAAATTCTGGCTTCTTTGCCAATTAAACGGCCATTGTTGCCATCGTAGTATTCAGGAAATTTATCCTTCAATAAACGCCTTTCGGCAATAGCGATCGCTGCTTGAGCAAGTTCTGTTCGACCTGCTTTTAGTGCTGCACCAGTAAATAACCACAGCAAAACGGGCCAGTTACCGCCGTTGTGATAAGACCAAGCCCTGTTTTTAGAGTCACATCCTGTAACAATTCTCCACTCCAAACCATCCATTGCGGGAAAGCAAATTTTAACAGGCATATAGCCGATCAAGTCTTGCCAACGTTGGGCGAATAAATTCATGATGCTTTGAGATTCTTTTTCGCTTGCTAAGGAAGTTAAAATTGCCATCAGATTTCCCAGAGCAAAAAAGCGAAAATCAATCCGTCCCGGCCCCAGATTTCCCGCTAAATATCCTCCCGTTTCTGGCAACCACTCGGTCAACCAATTGGGGATTGATTCTGAGTTTATGTTGAATTTATTAACAATTTCTTTACCAAATTCGTTATCTTTGTAACGATAGATTTCCCCCAATCGCTTCAGGTCTAGCCAGTAATAGTTGCGGATATGATATTTCAAAGATCCCAGTCGCCTATTGACTTTGCCGAGGTAGCTATCGCCATCCCCATCTGGTAAAAGCAATTCAGTAGCAGCCCTCAAGGACGCATAAAATAACACCTGAATTTCTAGAGGATGTTCGTAGACTCCCATACGACGGTCAATCATAAACGCGCCATCGGGAACTAACATTGTTGGGTACATGGAAAACCGATGTACCAAGCAAAGATCCAAAATTAGTTTGATTCCGGCTTGAAAATCTGGCTGACGCGCTAGTGACAAATCGCCTGTAGCTTTTTCATAAGCTCGTAGCAAGAGAATCCACCACATACAAGAATCAATTGGGGGAACACGAGCGATCGCCAGTTCACCAAAATCAGCGACCAAAAATTCCTCATTCCCATTAGAATGTACTTTGAAACTTGCAGGCATTAATCCCGCTCCCGGTTCAAAGCAGTCTATCTGCTTTTCATGACTTTGTAATTTCAGTGTTTCTACTAAGAAGTTACGTACAATCTCTGGTTTCCCATACATGAGAAACACTAAGGCAGAAGGGACAAAATCACGGAGAAAGCACTGGTCATAATTGAGTGCATCTGCCTCTGGATCGTGGGCGGCTACAGTACCAATGGGTTTTCCCTGGTAATAAATTATCGACTCTTCCAATAATTCCCAGGCTTCTGCTTCCATCTGACTGTTCTTATCGATCGTACTAGTCATGGGCGTTTAATTCCACTAATGGTATGTATCGGCTTAATTGTGGAAAGCGCGCCAGCCTAACCTCAAGCTGACCAAGATTCTCGGAAGTCAGCATACAGAGTCAATCCGCCATCTACAAATAGCGTTTGTCCAGTAATGTAGGCGGCTTCATCCGAAGCTAAAAAAGCTGCTGCGGCTGCCATCTCCTCTGAAGAGCCAGCACGTCCCATTGGGATGTGACTTTCCACAATCGCTTTTTTTTCGGGGTTATCTATCCAGTCTTGATTTATTGGTGTAATTGTTGCTCCGGGGGCAATGGCGTTGACACGAATACCTTGGCTTGCATATTCCAATGCTAAAGTTTTGGTCAGGTTTTCCATACCGCCTTTGCTAATGGAATAACTGATATACATCGGTCGCGGAATAATTTCGTGAACGCTGGAAATATTAATAATCACCCCCGAACGATTTAGAGATAGGAGGTGTTTAATAGTTTCACGAGCGCAGAGATAAGCACCCCGGAGATTAACTGCAATTACTCGGTCAAAGTCTGCTGTCGTAACTTCGTGGGATGGACTTTCTATCTGAATGCCAGCATTGTTAATTAGAATATCTAAACTGCCAAATTCCTTTACTACGGTGTTGACCATCTCGATAATGTCTGATTCTTGGGAGACATCACCCTGAAGCAGTAGCGACTTCACACCACAATTTTCGATATTTCCGCAGGCTTTTTGCAATGCCATTTCTTCTGTGTCTACCGCCGCTTCTGGGCTTTTGCGGTAATTTATGGCGATGTTGCACCCTTCTTGAGCGAGTCTGATAGCGATCGCCTGACCAATCCCTGAAGTTGCACCTGTAATTAAAGCATTCTTTCCCTTTAACCCTATCATATTTCCTGACCTTGCTTGAATTTGAACTTAGTCAAACAATTTTGAATTTTAAATTATTCTTTCAAATATATAAAGTTATTTTGTCAACCCCCAACAGAGGTAATTTAAATTTAAAAAATGTGAATTTCTAAAATCAATTCTCAAAAATCAGGCTACAGATCCAAGAGATGAAAACTCAACTTGAATCTGATGCCTCTTAATTACGAATTCGTTAATTCCTATCGCAAATTGGCTGGTACTTCTTCCGGAACTACCCAGTAATAAATAGTTTTTCCCTCTACATTTAGAGTCTGCTGTGGTTTCCAATCGCCCATATCGAAGGCGTGGGAGACAATGCGAGTCCCAGGTTTGAGTTCTTTCAACAGCTTCGGACGGAGTTTAGCATTAACCTCTGGCAGTAGGTAAAGTGTAACTACTGTTGCTTCACTAAAATCAGTGGTGAACAAGTCTTGTTGGACAAACTTGACGCGATCGGTTACTCCCGCTTTCTGAGCATTATCATTAGCTTCTTTAATGCGTTCAGGATTGATATCTATACCAACACCACGCGTACCAAACTTTTGTGCAGCAGTATTGACAATTCTTCCGTCACCACTACCAAGGTCATAAAGCACATCATTCTTACCCACTTTTGCCACTTGCAACATTGCATCTACTACTGGTTGTGGTGTAGGTACATAAGGAACATCGCCGGGACGTTCTTGTGGTTGAGTTGTAGGAGTTGTTGCAGATGGTGTTTCGGTTTCGGTCTGACCCGTTAAAGTAGAAGGTTGTACCCCAGCTTCCAAATCTTGCTGTGTTGGCGTACACCCAGCAATTCCCAAACTGCTGATACTAACGCCTGTAACCAGTAAAACCAGAATTTTTTTGAAGTTCATAAGTTTTTTCCTTGATTCAGTAGTTGTAGTTAGTAAAACAACTCGTATGAGGTTTAGGTTGCACAATCGAAAATCCAAGTTGCGCTAGAAGCACACCAAAGTGTGACCCAAAATCCAAAATTGTATTAAGTTCTACCTTGGCGATAGTTATTCCAGAACAACAGGGGGATACCTGCTGCGACAACTAAAACACCTGCAATTGCTCCCACGCCTGTATAAACCAAACTGGAATAAAGCAAGTAACCGCAGACTGCACAAAAGAGCAATGGTGTTAAAGGATAAAATGGCACACGGAATGGTCGTGCTATGTGGGGTTCACGGATTCGCAATACCAGCAGGGATATGCCAGAAAGCAAGAAGAAGAACCAAAATATTGGGGCGGTATAATCCACCATTGTTTGAAAGCCTTTGCGGGTGAGCGTGCCTAAAAAAACCAGTGCTAAAGCGATCGCTGCTTGCAAGAATAAGGCATAGGTGGGACTACTTGGACGTTGTTTCCAGTGTCCCATAAAACCAAATAGCGAAAAATCCTGTCCCAGTGCGTAGTTGGTACGCGCTCCGGTAAAGATTGTGGCGTTGGTTGCTCCTAAAGTAGCGATCGCAATCAATACACTAATAAACAAGGCTCCCGGTGCGCCCCAAAGAGAGCGCATTAAATCTGCGGCTACTGCTTCCGACTGGGCCATGTTTGCTAATCCTAGTCCCCGTAGGTAAGCCAGATTGATTAGCAAATAAATGGCTGTGATGATCCCAATACTCCACATTAGCGATCGCACTATATTGCGTCGTCCATCTTGAATTTCTGCGGAGATATAAGCCGCTTCATTCCAACCGCCGTAAGACAACAACACAAACACCATCGCTAATCCCCAGGTTCCTGATGATGCAGATTCTACAGGGGGGGCAGAATTAGGAATGGCGGTAAGCCCAAGAATCACTACTAGCAACAAACCCAGAACTTTCGCTGCACTTAGCAAGTTTTGCGTCCACTTCCCCTGCTGCAAACCAATGATGTTCAAAGCAGTTAAAAGTGCGATCGCGATCGCTGCATAAATAGAAGACGAAAACGCTCCTAGCCGCCATATCTGAGAAACATAATCGCCAAAAACAAATGCCAACAGAGCAATGGAACCAGTTTGAATTACTGTCATCCGCGCCCAGGCAAATAAAAAGGCGACTCCCCGCCCGAATGCACGTTTCAAATAATAGTAAGTACCACCAACATCGGGATAGACAGTTGCCAACTCTGCATAGCACAGCGCTCCTACCAGAGATACTACACCGCCAATCAGCCAAAAAAGCAGTACAGCAATATTACTACCTGCTTGATTTGCCACTAGAGCCGGGGTTTCAAAAATCCCTGCCCCGATGACAATACCGACAATCAGAGCCACTGCATCTGGTAATGTCAGTGATGGCTTGGGTGTTGCTACTTCAGTTGTTGCTGTCTGCTGAAGCAAACTGTAGTCTTTACGTCTACTCACGTCACTTCCTTACTAGTGTTGAGTGGGGACTTTCCGCTTTGTTTCATCTTTTTTTGCACTGTTTTACCTATGTTTCTATGGTTAAAAACAAATGTGACTCAAAAATGACAATCATCAGTGAGATTTCTTCAAGCGGTAATATCCATCTCGCCACATTCAGCGATCGCTTCAATTATGCTTTTCAGAGCAAGGTGGGGAGAATGTCAAATTAATCTAGAGAATGATTGACTAATAGAGGGTAATCGTGCATCGCTTGGATAAGCAGCTAGATGATCTAGCAATCACCTAAAATTTGAGATTAGTAGGGGTTAGCGAGTAATAAATCATAAAAATTTCTTTTTACTCTTAATTTTTTAGTATCTACTACTGGGAAAAAGTAGAATATCGATTAATTCACCCACAACCAAACCTAATACTGCTATAACTGTTAAAATCCAGAATGAATCTAGTTTATTAAAGCCAGAAAAGCGCATTTCCAAATCAGCTAAAATCGTAGTTGCTAAAGGTATGAGAAAAAGCCTTAATAATAGCGACCAAGTTGCTACAAAAGCAATTGATATACTTAAAAATAATATGACAGCTAAAGTTTGAGATCCAAATTCAACTAAACGCTCTAACCAAGAAGTACTCTTTCGCACAATAACTATAACCATAGCAGCCACAAAAGCTCCTACTAACCAAACAATATGATTAGCAGCAAGATACCATCCCAGGAGAGTGTAAGCTAGCCATAGTAATACTAAAGGTATAAAAGGAATCCTGTTAAAAAATTCCACATTCATACTGTCAAGGCTTGTAAAAATACCAAGTTAATACCTTAATTGTAGCCAAAGATACGTTTTTTCTATCCTCTTGATGTACTGGTGAGGGGTGCAATTGCTGTGGGAGTCAGAATTAATTACCCAGACTTGATATGATGCGTAGTTTACAGCCGCAGGCATCGCTTCTAGCTTAAAGTTCAGATAATCAAGCTGCTCCAGCAATAAGAATATCTTTATATACGTATGTCTTTTAAATGCAAGTTACATTTAAGACAAAAAAAATGAATAGTCTAAGAACAAGAGTACTATATTTTAAAAATACTAACGATATATAAGTAAATGAACTTTGATTCTCAGCTATTTGCCATGAAATTTTATAGAGAGGTAGTTACGATTCCCTGTGTACAACTTTGATAACTGTCCACAATACAGTTGCATGTCTCAAGCTCATGGTAATATTATTTTACTGTCAGGAGATATTATTTATACATCAATTTACGACCATGCTGAAACAGCTAGTCAGGCGTGCTACCTCCAAAAAACAAAAAGTTATTCAACCCAGCAAGGAAATCACCAAAAGCATCAATGTGCAAGGCACAGAGCTTTTGAAACTCTGCTTATATAACATACTAAAGAGCTAAAAAAGCCCTTTTTTAGGAATCGTGATAGCCAGCGAAGAAGGCATAAAAACCTCTTAGCATCGGCAAAAATTTAGACAACAGTAAATATAAAAGTGTTGACGCAATGTCAAAGGTTTTTTGTATACGTAAAAGTAACAGAAAGCAAGTTTTTTGTTGCCAATAAAACATTAAGATTGTGTCTTTTCTTTAGATACTGATTATCTTTATGCTTAGTTACCTATATATACAATTCCTATTTGACTAGTGAAAACTTAAGCGACCTCGATCAAATGAGGCAAACACTTAAATTTAACAAATGGTTTAGGACTGCTAAATCAATCCTGATTTAGTAACGACTTGATTATTGACAACGTAAGTAAAAGTAACAGGTAAAACATGAATATCATTGTTCGTTTGATTGGAGCGATCGCTCTCCAAGCGTCTGTATTGGCTGCAATGTCTAGCATGGCAATGTCTGCTGACAAGCCCCTACGCCTCCGTATCCAAGAGGCTGCTGCTGTGTCTCAACGGAAAACAACACAGAGGATTTGCTCTTTAGATCCCATTGAAGATTTATTACCTCCACCACAGACTAAAACCAATAATTCTTTGCTTTCTTACCTTGCTGAACAAGGTTTTACCCAAAATAAAGAGGGTTCTTGGGTCTGTTATGCGAACGATCCGAAAAAAGAAGGGCGTTACTTTACTCTGTTTAAGGTTAAACGAGTTGATAACAGGCTCATAGCAAGTTCCTTTCTAGATGAAGGTAGTCTGATTCAGGGGCAAGAAAATCGTAGCTTGAACTTCTTTATGATGCTGATCGAGCATCATCTGAATACGACTCAAGAGAACCGCAAAGGTATACGTAGATATTTAGAAGCCTTCGTTTCCTTAGTAAAGCAAGGGAAGATCAAACCTACACGTCGTGCGTTTCTTTTCGATCAACCAAATCGGGGAATGGTCTTATATCACACACTCTCATCAGGAAATCTCAAAGGTACCGGAATCACGATCAACATTTATTTACCTAAGAGTTGAATTCGGGAGTGGGGATTGATGACTGAGGGTTGGGGACTGGAGATTGGGGAGAAAAACCAATACCGAATTCCCAGCCCAATCAAATTGCTGTCGTTTACTGGAGGTGCATCTTGCCTAAATCAATTTTTCAAAAAATTGCAATATCGAAAGCGGTTCGTTTTGCAACGATCGCATTCTCATCTCTTGCAGTAGGAATCACTACGTGTCAGTCTGCTTTTGGACAACTCAATATTGGACGCTATGGTATCCAACAAGGATTGGAGCCTGAGTATCTCCAGTACCAAATCAATAACCAGAATTTGAAGCAGATGCGAGTCATTCCTGGATGTGAGGTGGGATTTGGTCTGACCTGCAATAAAACTGGATCGGTAATCCAACGATTAGTGGAATTAAACGGTGGGAGTACTTATCAAAACCTCCTGATTCGAGCAGCCGGTGGGGAGAAAAATTTCCAGAATTTCGCTAGGTTTTACGGTAATAATCCCAATCTCCCTGCGGTGCCTTTCGCCTCTTTTTGGAGAAACGAATCCCCCGCAATCATGGATAGCTCTCAATACCTTCTTGGACAACATTTTGGTCGCAATCCCGTAGAAGGACTCGGACTAGTAACAAACCAGTTCTACTGGTCTCCATATTCAGGAGGCAATAACTCGGTCAGCCTCCGTGATGGACTACTAGACTTGAAATTCTCATACGGACGACTGCTGTTTGAGGAAGCCTCAAAAATTTCTAACATTAAGGAGCAAATTCAATCTTTAGGTCTGTCGCCAGAGATGACGAATTTTTATATAAATAAAATCTCTACAGGCTTAGATGCCTTGAATTCTGGAGATTCAAACCGACTCGAAAAGAGGGTTTTTGAGCTACTATCCTACCCATACTCCGAAGATGGTGGGGAACTCGGACGACCCAACAACGCGATTCCAGAAGAATTTAATCAGCTTTTGGGAGAAGGTATCCCAGGAGATATGTTGATTAGTGACAGTCCAGTACCGTTGGATGGAGAAACAATAGCCTTTGATATCCCTGGCTCCGAGGGAGAAGTCTTCGTAGCAGATAGTCCTGATTCCTTTCCACTCTGGCCACTAGGAATTGGAGCTCTTGTTATAGCGATGATTCTATTGATGGATAGCGATAGTTCTTCAGGTCAATCATCTGTTCCTCCAGAAAATACACCTATACCTACACCTCCACCTACACCTTTGTCTTTCGACAGCAAAGGCGAATGCGATCTGACTCCTAGTGGTGGTGGCTCCGATCACACACAGATAATTGAGATTCCGTGTAATGTTACTCCTAAACCCCCTACGGAAGTGAAGAAGGTAGTGGAGCCATCAATGATCAAAGCGCTTGTATTGCTAATTGTTCTACTATACATAGTTCGTTCTAAACATCGGTCTTTAAAAATCCGTAATTCATAATTAGACATCTGTAAAAAAGAATGTATAGGGGTAGCAGTGCTATGAATAAAGCTACCTCTAGAGGTAGCTTTATAAGATTTCTATAAGCGGCTTGATATCCTTGATGGTATTGCTAACGAGGTTGTTGTGATGAAAGTTGCGATCGCCTGTTAATCTGCGGCCAATTCACAACATTCCACCAATTATTCAAATACTCAGCCCGACGGTTGCGATATTTAAGGTAATAAGCGTGTTCCCATAGATCGTTACCCATAATCGGATAGAAACCATCCATAATTGGGTTATCCTGATTTGCTGTAGTAACAATCTGGAGTTGATTTTGAGGATTGCGTACTAGCCAAACCCAACCACTACCAAAGCGAGCGGCACCTGCTGCATTAAACTGTTTTTTAAAGGCATCAAAACTGCCAAAAGTTTGGTTAATTTCTTGAGCGATCGCTCCCGTTGGTTGTCCACCACTGTCGGGACTCATCAGTTGCCAAAAAATCGTGTGGTTGAGATGACCACCACCGTTATTACGTACTTTTGTCCGAATATCTTCAGGTACGCTGTTCAAATCCACTAATAAAGCTTCAACACTTCTTTTTTGCAAATCTGGGTACTGCTTTAATGCATCATTTAAGTTCTTGACGTAGCTAGCGTGGTGTGCATCGTGATGCAATTTCATCGTTTCAGCATCAATAGCTTTTCCTAATGCCCCATAACCATAAGGCAATGGTGGCAGCTGTGCAGGGAAAGCGCTTAGTGCCCGATTAGGATAAGCTACAGGGGGAAATGACCTAGCAGACGTTGGTGTTGGTTTAGAAGATTGTGCCTCAGCTATTAGTACTGGTTGATGAGAAATTAGCAGAATTGCCAGCACAATTGTTGTAAAGAAAAAAACTATTTTTTTTCGCAAAAATCTTATCATAAATTGTAGCCTCAAAATCAATATTATTGGCTTGCAATCTGATGAGAGGCTATTCTTTGATAGCCCACTTAACCCAGATATATATATTACTTTATCAGGTAAATAGAGCAAAAAATTATCAAAATAATAGATAGAATTAATAACTACAAGTGTATGTGGCTATTTAACACACCCTAAAATTTCCATTGCCAGCGAAAATTATCTAATAAATAAATTTCTAATACGACCATCATTGGATTCAAGATTTTTATAAAAAAATAACTGGGAAGTGACACAGCTTTAATGTCTAGAAAATTTTAAGAATATTTTTAGATTTATCTTAACATAGAAATATCCAGTTATAAATCTATTCTCTAATTTATTCCCTTGGGTATATAACTTAAAATAACAAGCAAAACTCTTGGCAGATATAGGCGAAGTCTTATTTTGCTAAACCTATAATTAAACCATTGTAAACATTAAAATATGTGCTACTGACAGTTGTGTAGTGATTGTTAGTTAATTAAAATACACATGAAACAATCTAATCCATAAATACCCTTATTGTTCAAAGCCTTTTGATATCTACATATCTAGTATGAACAAATATGGATAGTTTTTAAGTTTGTTATGGTTCTAAATTTCTAGTTAGGCGACTATCAAAAATCAAGTTAGTAAATACATATAGGAAAAGGTAAATAATATGTATCACGATCTAATTTTGCAAAAAACTGTATTAGCCAATAGTAATTTACATCAAGGAAACTTGAGTGAAGCAAGAAATGAACAAGCACAAACGCATGAATTAAGCATACCCGATCTAGCGGTATCCTTATCTCCTGTTGGCTTTCTAATTGGCTGGGTAGTTTTTTTTCTAATATTGCAAAAAATCCGGGCATTTTTAGATGATAAAATGGTTATTTCTATTAACGGTTTACACAAACTTCCCTGTAAAAACTGTCGATTTTATTCAAATAATCATTATCTAAAATGTGCAGTCAATCCTTCTGTTGTTCTTACCGGAGAAGCTATGAATTGTTCTGAATACTCACCCAATAGCAAAAAAGGTTCCTCTAAAAATCTTTTTGACTAGAAATAATTTTCTAGCAACAATCTTCGTAATTTACCGCAAAACTTTAAAATGGTATATTACGAATTTTCCATTATTTAGTTTATTTTGATGCTTTTAATCTGTCTGTAGATAGATGCAATATTGTGAGCATCATCAATGCCACGATGATGTGTACCTTTCAATTCTATCCCTAGCTCATTGAGAGCTTGTGCCATACCAAATTTTTTAGATACGGCAAGATATTCTGAAAATTCCTCTTTGATATTTATGTGTTCTGAAGTAAAAGGATAAGGGAAATTATGAAACGCGCAATCTTGAATAAATTGCTTTTTATCGTAATTACCCCAAGAACAAAAAATATGATTGGGAAATGAATAAATCCATTCTTTAAATCGAGAAATTGCCTCAATGAATTTTGGTGCTTCATCAATATTTTGCTGCCGAATACTAGTCAGTTCGATACAAAAGTCTGTCAATTGTGGATGTCTCACAGGTTGGATGAATTGCTGAAACTCAGAATCAATTTCCCATGTTGCTCGATTGAGCATCACCGCACCGATTTCAATGATTTCCATTTCGTGACGAGGAATAGTCTTCTTGTCACAGCACGTAGCCTCCAAATCGACTATCAGATAATAGTGGGATATTTTAGTTTGCATATTAAGTAACAAATACGGAGAACCAATAATAGCAAAAATTTATACTTGCATCTGGAATTAACACAATATATTACACAAGCCATACTTGTAAGTTTATTGTATTAAGCATACTACAAAGTCGCAATGCTTCCAGCTTTTTATCTATTTGCGCCACAACCCCTGGTAGGATTTCACATCTATATGGGGCTACTATACTTAGAGAAAGGAAATTTAGATGGATGAAAAAGGTTTAACCCAACGGAGTTTAATCGCAAGATCAAGAGCGATCGCAGCAAACGCAAACCACAATAAACTTTCTGCCGCTATTACCAAAAAAGACCAAATTGTGATACTTGAATTCAACCCAAGCTCTATCTGAGCCAATCCCCGCACCAAACCAAAGGACAGAACCCCACCAGCTTTGAGTTGGGGATTTTTATCTGAGCGGATGATATAGCGGTAAGTGACACCAAATAGTAAGCCACTAAAAATTGCGATGCCGCAACTGGCGGCAAGCTTTGCGAACGCACCACTCACCCACAAGTGCCAGTTAATATCACTGTGCAGACTTGCAAGGTTCTGAAAATACTTTGCTAGTACAAAAGTATTTAAAAGACTGAAAAGTACAAAAGCAAAACCCACAGAGAAACCTCCAACTATTCCAGCTTTTAGGGATTCTATGCGTTCTGCCATTAATTGAGGATCTAAAATTGGATTCACTCTATATATGAATTAGTGATTATGTATTGGAAAAATTTTTCCTTGTCTCCAGTATGATAAATGCTAAAGCAGCTTTGTAATTAATTAAATGCTTTTATTTTATGGGAATTTTGATGATAAATTCGGTTCCCTTACCTGGTTGAGAATTGACATCTAATACACCTTTGTGTTTTTCTACAACTATTTCATAAGCGATCGACAAGCCAAGTCCAGTGCCTTTACCAACAGTTTTTGTGGTAAACAACGGCTCAAACAAGCGTTGTTTAAGCCGTTCAGGAATACCAATCCCATTGTCAGCGACCCGAATTATAACCAATTGTTCAGAATCTATTTCTGTTACAATTTTAATCTCAGGAATTAGATTACTCAATTTGCCTTGCATTATAGCTTCATCAAGGGCATCAATTGCATTTGCCAGAATGTTCATAAATACTTGATTCATCTGCCCTAAATAGCAGTTTACCTCTGGTAATACTCCATAACTTTTAATAACTTCAATACCCGGACGCTCGCCGTTGGGTTTGAGGCGGTGTTGCAAAATCATTAGTGTACTATCTAGTCCTTGGTGCAAATCAGCAAGTATTTTTGTATCACTATCCGAGCGAGAGAAGTTGCGGAGTGAATTGGAAAGGTTTTGAATTCGTTCACTTCCTAGCTGAAGTGAGTTCACAATTTTTACCATATCTTCGAGAACGAAGTTCAGATCCAATTTTTCAATCGCAGTGGTAATTTTAGCTGTTGGGTTGGGATACTCTTGTTCATACAGTAGGAGCAACTCGGTTACTCCTGCAATGTATTCTTCCAAGGGTGGAATATTGCTGGAAATAAAATTGATAGGGTTGTTGATTTCATGGCCAATACCAGCGATTAACTCTCCGAGTGTTGATAGTTTTTCTTGCTGTACGAGTTGGACTTGAGCTTGTTGCAAAGCCTTGGTGCGATCGCTAACTTGTTGTTCTAAAGATTCAGTCAATTTTTTGAGTTGCAAATGTACGCGCACTCTAGCAATGACTTCCTCTTGGGCAAACGGTTTAGGGATATAATCTACTGCGCCAAGGGAAAATCCCTTTGTTTTGCTTTCTGTATCCGCTAAGGCAGTGGTGAAAATAATTGGAATGTTTTGGGTGGCAGGATTGGCTTTGAGACGACGACAAGTTTCAAATCCATCAATACCCGGCATTTGTACATCCAGCAAAATCAACTCTGGCTGATTGCGTTCAGCCTGAGCGATCGCAGTTTCTCCATCCACTGCAACACGGAAACGAAAACCCTCACTATTTAGCGCTGCACACAGGACAGATAAATTTGTGGGATTATCATCCACAATTAAAATAAATCCGTTATTTAGAAGTTTGATCATGATGAATTGGAAATTGGAATTTAACTGAAATTAAGTAAGTTGGTAGAAAAAAAACAAATTATATTACGAAACGTAAATAGTCTTAAAGTTCTTACTAATGACCAATGACAAATGACAGCCCTTGCCAATTAGCTTTAATTGCGCCAACTTACTTAATTGATGTGTTTTTCAATAAAAGTTTCCAAACGTTTGAGTTGGAAATTACTAGCAAGCTGCATGAGTTGCTGGGAAAAGATGTTTAGCTTTTCATCAGATGCAGAAAGTTGTTCAGCTAGTTCTAAAATATGTTGAATGTCGCCGTCTTGTGATAGTTCGAGTAACTCTTGCAAAACATCTTTGCTAGGGCAAATCATCTCATTTTGTTGATTAGAACCATCTTTAGAGATTTTCTTAATAGCCTCTACCTTAGCGTCAAAAATCCATTCCAGTTGTAAAAACTGTCGTAGCATTTCCAGCATATTTTCAGCTTCTACAGGCTTTGGTAAAAAGGCATCTGCACCTACATCAATACTTTTGTGCTGGTCGACTGCAAACACACTTGCTGACGAAGCAATGATCGGAATCTCTTTGAATGCCCCAGACTGACGCAAACGACTAATTAACTCAAATCCATTCAATATCGGCATCACTAAATCAGTGATAATCATGTCTGGTTTGTGGGCTAGAGACTGTACCCATGCTTCCTGACCATTAGTAGCTTCTACAACAGTAAACCCAACTGGCTCTAGTAAATTTACAATTACCGATCGATTTTCCCATTTATCATCCGCAATCAAAATGGTGCGCCTTTGTCCTTGATAACCAATAATAGTTCCCTGCTCAACTACTCTAGAAACCTTTGCCCAGTCTTTAGATTCTGACAAATTTGCCTCAAACCAGAAAGTGCTACCTTTGCCAAATTCACTTTGCACTTTAATTTGACCACCCATCAACAAAACAATTTTTTGGCTGATTGCTAATCCTAAGCCTGTACCTTCAGATTGTCGTTTCTGACTCCCCACTTGCTCAAAGGGCTGGAAGATTTTTTCAGATTGTTCAGGAGTTATGCCAGTGCCAGTATCTACTACCTCAAAGCGAATTTTATAGTTAGTTTTTCCATTAGTATTTGATTCTTGATTAATGACCTGAGTTTTGAAAGTGACACTGCCTTGATGAGTAAACTTCATGGCATTACTAAGCAAGTTAATCAACACTTGCCGCAAGCGTTTTTCATCAGCATGAATACCCGTTGGTAAATCAGGATCGATTTCAATGTGAAATGCGATGACTTTTTGTTCTGCCCTGATGCGGCAAATTTCAGTCACGCTATCTATAAAGGCAGGCAAGTAGAAATCAACAGGATACAATTCCAACTTCCGGGCTTCGATCTTGGAGAGATCCAGGACATCATTAATTAAGGTTAGAAGATGAGAACCGCATTGATAAATAATGCTGAGTCCTTTACGTCCTTTTTCACTTAAAGATTCTGTGCGTTGGAGAATTTGTGTATAGCCCAGGATGCCGTTAAGAGGTGTGCGTAGTTCATGACTCATGTTAGCCAGAAATTCACTCTTAGCTTGGCTGGAGTTTTGAGCAACTTCTTCTGCTTGACGTAGTTCTTTCTCGATGCGCTTGCGCTCAATAATTTCTGTTGAAAGGACTTGATTAATAGCCTCTAACTGGGCTGGACTGGGTAGTGCCAGAGCTTGAGGCATGAGGTAAAATAACGCAAATGCCGTGTATATAGAAATAATGGCAGTTAAAGCTTTTAAACCACCTGCAATCCAATAGTCTGGATACCAAAGCGTCCAAATATCCATTAAGTGTCCAGTACCGCAGGCAATGATAAAAGCACCAAATAACAAAAAAACTCCATTAAAAGGAACGTCTTTGCGTTTGGAAATGAAGTAAATCAGTAGAAAGGGAATAGAATAATAAGCCAGAGCGATCGTGGCATCAGAAATAATGTGGAGCCAAACTAACCCACTTTGCCAGAGATAACAATGTCCGTGGGGAATAAAACCGTTGGATTGGAAAGGATAGTTGAAAAATGTCGGCATAATACTAGGGTTGTTGGATTTGAAATATATACCCGTAAACCTAGTATTCCCAAACCATGAAGTAGGAAAGCGCGATCGCTATTTTTTCACATTCGTCTTTATTAATGCTTGAAGTGCTAGCTTACCAATAAAAATGGTGTATATTTTGCGTAGGCGTAGCCCATCGTAGACATCGCCAGCCAAAGTTACAATGCCATTTATAAAAAAATCTCAGCCTGCCCAATCCCTGTATGATAAATATTAGAAACCTTTTGTAATTATTTGAAAAGCAGGACTATGGAGATTTTGACACTAGGTTGGGTATCGCTGTTAGTTGTGTTCACTTGGTCAATTGCAATGGTAGTTTGGGGACGTAACGGGCTGTAGAGGCATTGTGGAAAGTCCATTTTTGAGTATTTTAACAATAGTAGCCGCAGTGCTACTCGTAGGAGTTACTGGTGGTATTGGTTATTTAACCGTGGCAGATTGGCGCGATCGCCGTCGCCGAGATGAAGAGAAACGCACCAGCCGCAGCGCCACTCCCAAGCGGCGATAATTTTCTCGTGGTTGAAAAATGTTCTTGTAGGGACACGATACTATCGTGTCCCTATATTGTTTTTTGGCATTCTCAGAAAAGAACTGTTACCTTTGCGATCGCAACGGGAATCATGAGATAGAAGACTTTCAATATTTAAAGTCCCACTGGGAATGGAAAACTCCTCTACTACTCAACCCATAGAACCAAATTCAGAACGGCAAGAATCTCATTCAGATGTGACATCCTCCTTGCGTCAGAATGAGCAACAAAAAGCCTTATCTGGGGTTATTGCCCGTATTCGGGAGTCTCTAGACATAGAAACTATCTTCAAAATTACAGTCACTGAAGTTCGCCAACTTCTGAAAAGCGATCGAGTTGGCGTGTTTCGTTTTTATCCCGAATTGGGATGGGAAGGAGAATTTATCTATGAAGATGTGGGAGCAGAATGGGATTCGGCACTAACAGCCAAAGTGCGTGACCACTGCTTTAGTGAGGAGTTTGCAGGTTTATATCAGCAAGGTCGGATTAGAGCAATAGCTGATATTTATCAAGTTAATGCTAGTGATTGCTACATCCAGATTTTAGAAAGATTCCAAGTTCGTGCTAATATAATTGCCCCCTTGATCAAAGGTAAAGATTTATGGGGATTGCTGTGTATTCATCAGTGTAGTAATCCTCGGCAATGGGAAGCATCAGAAATTGAGTTTGTGCAATTAATCGCCGAACATCTGGGAGTTGCTTTACAGCAAGCAGATTACCTAGAACAAGTAAAACTACAATCAGCAGAACTAGCACAAGCAAAAGCCAGAGAAAAAGCAGCCCAATGGCAAAGAACCATCGCCATAACCATTGAGAAAATTCGTCAGTCTCTAGACTTAAAAAGTATTTTCCACACAACCACCGCAGAACTTAGGCAGCTGCTAAATGCTGATCGCGTAGCTATTTATCGCTTCAATCCCGATTGGAGTGGTGAATTCGTGTTTGAATCAGTGGCAGAGGGTTGGATTTCCCTCATTGATGAACAATTACAGAGGCCGGAATTGAGTGAAAATGTCAGTGAATGTAGCGCCAAAGATTTAGCTAAACCTCCAGTCGCTGACACCTACTTACAAGATAGTGAAGGTGGTAGCTTTAGCAGTTGTGAAGTATACCGGATTTGTAATGATATTTACAATTCAGGCTTTAGTGACTGCTACATTAAAATCTTAGAAATCTATCAAGCAAGAGCTTATGTGATTATTGCGATTTACCACGGTCAGAAGCTCTGGGGCTTGCTAGCAGCATACCAAAATGCCAGAACTCGTGATTGGCAAAAAGATGAGGTTTACTTGCTTACTCAAGTTGGCACTCAACTAGGTGTAGCTTTGCAGCAAGCGGAATTTATCCAACAAATGCAGATTCAAGCAGCAGATATCAGCAAAGCTGCTGAAAGGCAAAGGGCATTAGCAAACACGGTAGAAAAAATTCGTCAGTCTCTTGATATTGAAGCCATCTTTAAAACCACAACTCAAGAAGTTCGTCGCTTATTAGAAGTGGAACGAGTCGCAATTTACCGCTTCTATCCTGACTGGAGTGGCGAGTTTGTCGCTGATTCTATTGTTGATGGCTGGACACCAATGGTTAAGCCACAGCCTGTGACAGAAGGCGTTCTTGTGCAAGGAAAGCAAGCAGGTAAGTATGCACGCAATGAAGTTTTTGTCCCAATTTCTCAGGGTGAGAAGCTGTGGGGATTGTTAGTAGCTTATCAAAACTCCCAGCCCCGTTATTGGCAAGATGAGGAAATCAACTTATTGGCACAAGTTGGCGCTCAATTGGGGGTAGCATTACAGCAAGCTGAGTCTTTGAAACAGATGCAGGTGCAAGCCCAAAAACTGGCTAAAGCCGCCGAACGAGAACGGAAAGCAGCCGAAAGGGAGAAGGCGCTAGCTGCGACAGTGGAGAAAATTCGCCAGTCTCTTGATATTGATACCATCTTTGCCACCAGTGCAGAAGAAGTCCGACGACTATTGGAAGTTGATCGAGTGACAATCTATCAATTCAAGACTGATTGGAGTGGCGAATTTGTTGCTGAGTCTTTAGCCCAAGGTTGGAAACCAGTAAAGGAAATTTTACCTGTAGTTGCAGATGATTACTTACAACAAACCCAAGGTGGAAATTTTGCTAATGGTGAAAGTATTGCTATTAAAGATATTTACAGCGCCAACTATTCTATCTGTCATATTACTCTGCTTGAGCTAATGGAGGCTAGGGCATATATAATTGTGCCGATTTTCCAGGGCGAGAAACTTTGGGGATTACTAGCAGCTTATCAAAATCTCAAACAGCGTGATTGGCAAGAAGATGAGGTAGATTTGCTGATGCAAATTGGTACTCAATTAGGGGTAGGACTTCAGCAAGCGGAATTACTTGAACAAACTCAACGTCAAAAAGAAGAACTTACCCAGACTCTTAAAGAATTACAAAACACTCAGAGCCAATTGATTCAAAGTGAAAAAATGGCAGGTTTAGGGCAGTTAGTTGCTGGTGTAGCACATGAAATTAACAACCCGATTAGTTTCATTTACGGCAATATCATCTATGTTACGGAACATGCCGAAAATTTATTTAAATTACTCCGTCTTTATCAGAAACAGTATCCAAAGGGAACAGGAGAAATTCAAAAGCAAGCAGCAGCAATAGATTTAAATTTTATTAGTGATGACTTGCCCAAAATATTGACTTCCATGAAGATGGGGGCAGAGCGAATCTCTCAACTCGTCTTGTCATTACGAATTTTTTCTCGGCTTGACGAAGCAGGAATCAAGCCCGTTAACCTTCATGAAGGTATCGACAGTACTTTGCTAATTTTACAACATCGACTGCAACCACAGAATAATTCTTTTGCTATTGAGGTAGTTAAGGAATATGGTGAATTGCCCCCAGTAGTCTGTTATGCAGCGCAGATGAATCAGGTGTTTATGAATATTCTCAACAATGCGATCGATGCACTAGAAAACTCAGCAACTTGTGGAAAAAAAATTGACAATCTTAAAATTTGGATTCGTACAGAAATAATCGAAGGGAATAGTATTCTGATTTGGATTGCCGACAATGGTTGTGGGATTCCAGAGATGATGCGATCGCGCATTTTTGAACCTTTCTTTACCACCAAACAACCTGGACAAGGGATCGGTTTGGGATTATCTATTAGCTACCAAATTATTGTAGAAAAACACGGCGGTAATATCAAATGTGTTTCTGAACCTGGTAATGGCTGTGAGTTCTGGATAGAAATTCCGATTAAAGGGATAGTTAGTTAAGGAAAAAATAGGCGATGTATTCTTTATGAGAGGCTACGTCAGAAGACACACAGGAAGGAGAAAAAAGGCGATCGCACTGTAGAGATTTTTGCAGGCGATCGATCGCTCTTTTTAACAAACCGCAGAGATGCAGAGGATACAGAGGGAAGAAGATAGCGATCTTTGGGAGTTTTATATATCGCTTTTTTCCTTCGCCCAAAATCGCGGCGAAGCGATCGCCTACTCCAAATCTTCTATACTTGTACTATGTAAAGGTAATCAAATTCTCTATGATTACAAACACTAATACCCAAATGAAAACCAATCAATACCGATTTGCTCAAGAATTAATCACAGATACTCAAGGTAATATTCGTAAAGTAATTATAGATTTTCAAGACTATCTACGCTTATTAGAAGCGATTGAAGATGAAGGATTGATATTAGCAATCAATGAAGTACAGCAAGAAACCCCATTAAATATTAATGAAGCATTAGCCGAATTAGAAAGAGAGTGAATACCCAGTATATATCCAGTTTTATTAAAGATTTAAAAGCGATCAAAAGTACACCTTACTATGAGGCGATTAAAGTACTTGCTTTTGAAGAAATACCAAAAATAGCTAACTTTGAAGAAATTACTAATATCAAAAAGCTTCAATGATATGAAGATATTTATCGTATTCGTATAGGTGATTATCGGATCGGGATTATATTTGACGGTGAAACACTAATCTTTCAGCGTGTGTTACATCGTAAAGATATTTATCGATATTTTCCTAAGTAAGTCAAATTAGTTATTTTGTGGAATTGTGCGATCGCACAATAGAGATTTTGCAGGCGATCGCACTTTTTAACGAACCACAGAGGCGCAGAAAAAACAGAGGAACAGAAGAGGGCGATTCCATTCTGGGAGATTTTGCAACAATTTAATAGGCGATCTTTAATTATCGCATTAGTATGCAGCTAATGATAACTTTAGTTTTATTTTGGGAACTCTAATAATAAGGGTTGCTAATAATAACAATTTTTTCAATGGTAAAATTAATTTTTGAGCCTATAACACCTAGAGCATGGTTACTACTAAGTTATGGTGATAACCGACAACATGCTGGTAATCTTGGTTATGCTGACGAAATTTCTAAGGTATATTACTATGACAGCTTTGTACCAAATTGTCGTCAATTAGCTGAAGGTGATTTAGTTTTATTGCAGGATAAAGATCAACTCCTTGGTGTTGCCAGGATAGAAGTAATTAGCAGCTATCAAGAACCAAAACCTTTATCGCGTTGTGCTTCATGCAATACTACAAAAATCAAAGGACGATTAAAAAAGAAGCCTGTTTTCCGTTGCACCTTGTGTCATAATGAATTCGATACACCTATTATTGAGTATAAGCCTTGCGAAAAATTTATTGCTGATTTTGGTAATACGTTTGTCAAAGCAGAGGGAACTATTAAAATTAAGGAGCTAAGACAAGCTTGCCCAAAATATAACGGACAGTTTTCAATGCAGTTAATTAATTTGCAGCAAATCGAATCAATGTTATTTAAAAATGCACCTACAGTTACTAAATTAATTAATAAAAATAATAGTTTTAAGTATATAAAAGCTGATGATGCTGATGATAATGAAAATACAAATGAATATTTTATTACAGAAGAAGATAGCCGCGAAACTGTATTTCGGCAAATCAAAGAACGTCGTGGACAGTCCACATTTAGAAACTTGTTGCGTCAACGCTATGGCGATCAATGTATGATTAGTGGGCTTAAATTACTTGATGTTTTAGAAGGCGCTCATATCTCACCCTATCGTGGTATTGATGATAATCATCCAGATAATGGACTTTTGTTACGTGCAGATTTTCATACTTTATTTGATCTTAATTTGTTGGGGATAAACCCAGAATCTCTAGAAGTGAGATTTCATCCAAAAGTTATGGGAACTGGTTATCAAAAATTAGAAGGCAGAAAACTTAAATGCTCTAAATATAAACCAAGCCAGTCAGCACTTGAATCTAGATGGAAGCAATTTTTAAACCGTCTTAACGAAGATAATTAAAATTGAAAGTTTAATTAAAAAGCTTACCTTAAAATTTTTAAATTCCAAAATAAAAATAAGTCAACTCTCTTAAATTCTTTCTCTTCTTTGCGCCGCCTTTGTGTGAGACAATCTTAAAAAAACTTGCCTCAGAAGCATCACACCCCCAAAGCAAGCCAACTCTCTACATTCTTTCTTTACTTCGCGCCCTTTGCGCCCTTCGCGGTTCGTTTCTCTTAAAGTTGCTTCACTTCCGAAACCAACTTCGCCACCATATCCTTAGCACTACCAAAAAGCATCGTAGTTTTATCCTTGTAGAACAACTCATTATCTACACCGGCAAAACCCGTACTCATCCCGCGCTTAATTACAATCGTCTGCTTCGCCCGATCTACCTCCAAAATCGGCATACCATAAATTGGGCTATTTGTATCACTCCGCGCCGCCGGATTTACCACATCATTTGCCCCAATTACTAAAGCCACATCCGCTTGATCGAACTGGGGATTAATATCATCCATGTCATACAACTGCGTATAAGGCACATTTGCCTCCGCCAGCAACACATTCATGTGCCCCGGCATTCTCCCAGCAACGGGGTGAATGGCATACTTGACATCAACGCCCATTTTTTCTAACTGATCTGACAATTCCCGGACGCTATGTTGCGCTTGAGCAACCGCCATACCATAACCAGGCACAATTACCACAGAACGGGCATAACCCAACATCATCGCCCCTTCTTCAGGATCGATGCTGCGGACGCTTTGATCAGTTGCACCACCACTAGCACCACCACCACCAGAACTAGAACCAGTACCAAAAGCGCTGAACAGCACACTAAATAAGGAGCGGTTCATCGCCTTACACATAATCTCGGTGAGGATTAAGCCAGATGCCCCTACCAAAGCACCCGCGATGATTAACATATTGTTCATCACCACGAACCCAGCCGCCGCCGCCGCCACACCTGACAACGAGTTCAACAGCGAGATTACTACTGGCATATCGCCGCCACCAATGGGGATGACGAACATCACGCCCAGCACTAAGGAAACGCCAACCACCCCCAAGAATATGGGTAAGCTATCTGGTGTGATGATTAAGTAAGCACTACCTACTATATAAGCACCCAGAAGTAAGAGGTTAAATGGTTGCTGGAATGGAAATGTAATCGGGGAACCGCTAATTAAACCTTGCAATTTGGCAAAGGCTAAAAAACTACCTGTGAAGGTAACACCACCGATTAACACGTCCAATAGCATGGAAATGTTGACATCTAGCGGTATCGGCTGAGAACTATCTAATAACCGCCAGAATTCTGCAACGGCTACTAGTGCCGAAGCCGCACCACCCAAACCGTTGAGTAAACCCACCATTTGGGGCATTTCGGTCATTTGGACTTTGTAAGCTACGATCGCACCAATTCCCGATCCAATCGCCAAGCCCAACAATATCATCTCGTAGTTCAACACATGTTGATCGAGCATTGTCGCTGCGATCGCCAGCAGCATCCCCACAGCCGCTACAATATTACCGTTTCTCGCTGTAGCAGGTGATCCCAGCTTTTTCAAGCCCAGAATGAATAACGATGCAGCGACTAAGTACGTCAGCTGAATGCCAGTTGGTAAAAAGTCGCTCACGCCTTAATCTCCTTCTTCTTGAACATTTGCAACATTCTGTCTGTCACTAAAAAACCACCCACAACGTTGATTGTTGCCAGTACCACAGCAATCAAGCCGAGAATTACAGATACACTTGTGTCTTTTGCACCAGCAGCAACTATTGCTCCCAGTACCGCAATTCCAGAAATCGCGTTTGAGCCTGACATTAACGGTGTGTGTAGAGTCGGTGGGATTTTGTTGATGACTTCAAAGCCGATAAAAGATGCCAATACAAATACAAACAAAGCAGCAAGTAATGCCTCTGTCATGCTTGAAAAACTCCTTATGATATATTTGGCTATTAACCTGCTCCAACGCCGCTCAAAGCTTGTAGCGCATCCCGCACTCGTTGATTGCGAATTTCACCTGCGTGGGTAACGCAAGCTGCATCAACGATGTCGTCGCTAAAGTCTACCTGCAAAGCTTTGTCTTTAATTAGCAATTGCATCAACGATGTGACGTTCTTGGCATACAGTTGGCTGGCGTGAATTGGCATCGATGATGGGAGATTGATGGGGCCGATAATTGTCACACCGTTCCACACAATATCTTTACCTGGTTCTGTGCAGGCGCAGTTACCACCCTGTTCGGCGGCTAAATCCACAATTACTGAACCTGGTTTCATTTGTGCCACCATTTCTTCTGTAACTAGCCGTGGTGCTTGTCTCCCAGGAACTTGGGCGGTGGTAATCACCACATCAGAATTCTTAATGTGTTCGGCGACAACTTCTTGGGTACGTTGTTTGCTAGCTTCAGAGATTTCCTTGGCGTAACCACCAGCAGCGACGGTTTCTTCGTCTAATTTGACTTCAACGAATTTTGCCCCTAAGCTTTGCACTTCTTCTTTGACGGCGGGACGGATATCAAAGGCTTCTACAACTGCTCCCAAACGTCTGGCGGTGGCGATCGCTTGCAATCCCGCTACACCAGCGCCCATAATAAATACTTTCGCTGGAGCGATCGTTCCTGCGGCTGTGGTTAACATTGGGAAATATTTTGGTAACGCAGCTGCCGCAATTAATACTGCCTTGTAACCTGCTAATGAAGCTTGCGAGGACAAAGCATCCATACTTTGCGCCCTGGTAGTACGGGGGATCATTTCCATACTCAAGGCTGTGATTTTCCGATTTGCCAGTTGCTCTGCTACAACAGGATTTCCTAAAGGATTGAGGAAACTGACTAATACAGCCCCTTCCTTTAACAAATCAACTTCTGAACGTCCATCTTCTCGTTCTTGTGGTGGGCTGACTTTCAAAAGAATATCTGTTTCGCCCCATAATTTGGCAGTATCGCCAATTATTGTGGCTCCTGCGGCTTCATAGTCAGTATCGCTGAAGAAAGATCGCTCTCCTGCACCTGTTTCTACCCAGACTTCCAAACCTTGTTTTACCAATCGAGCAACGGTGTCAGGAATTAATGCCACACGACGTTCACAAACTTCAATTTCTTTAGCAACTGCTATTCTCATGAAATCTCCTGAAGATAAATACCTAATCTCTGCCTAGTAAGTGATTGTCTAGATGAGGGATATCCCGTATTCATAGTACTTAGGCAGGAACATCAGCTATGATTTTTACTTGTAGATTGAACCTTGAAACTTTCCTCTCCCACTCTTAGCTGTCCAGGCAATGCCTGACTTTGCCGCTCGCAGATGTCATATTTTCAGATAGTTGCAAACAGGGTTACGTATTGCACATCCTAAATTGATTCCCAAATTTTGCATCTTTATCTTCAGCTTATTTTCGGGATTGAGAAATTTTGGTATTCCTGTCTTATAGAGTAATATTGACCCAATTTTGAAGGCTTTATAATTTCCAAATCAAATTTTAATGATTACGACTTTGATTCCAATCCAACTTATTTTAATCAATTTAGCCCAACTTAACTGGCGATCGCTGATGGCACGCCTCAATTTTTATAACAAAATTCTCAAATTTAGATACACTTATACATATTTAGAAACACAATCCAATCCCAACGGTGTTTCTATTGAGTTCAAAATTTGACCAACCTAGTCATCAAATCAGTACTCTATAAGGGTAATAAAGTAAATTATTTGCATGTAAAATTTGTTGCTAAGTAATTTTACTGCCGTCTAAACATCAGGGAAGATGGCACTTTTTGTTGTTACTGAACGTCAATTGTCAGGAAGTGAGTAGTAAACTTTAGTAACGAATACTAACACACGGTTATTTTAGATAACAGATTTATTTTTTGGTAGAGGAAGCTCAATTATGCGACGTTTACTTTCCGCTTTAGCCGTGACTAGCTGTTTAGTGACTGGATTTCCAGCCCTGACTTGGGCACAAAGTTTACCTGGATTTACGCTGTTTAGTGGCATTAAATCCGAAAATCAACTGCCTTTCCGATTAGATTTTGGTGGACAAGCCAATGGTTGGGATCGATATATATTAAGGATTCCAGCCCAAAGAATGAAATTGGCTGTTGGTCAATTTGCCATTACCTACCCTGAATATTACAAAGGAACTTTTGACCAGAACAAAATTGAAGTTCGAGTCAAAGGCAAAGCAGTTCCGCTTTCTGAGGTGAAGTGGGACAAAGAAGGTAAGCTGATTAATATTTTTCCTCAAGAGCCTGTACCAGCAGGTAGCGCAGTTGAGGTAGTCTTATCTAACGTGAAAAATCCATCCTTCGGCGGTGTTTACTACTTCAACTGTCAAGTGCTTTCCCCTGGTGATGTGCCACTATTGCGCTACATGGGAACATGGATTTTGAGCATCAATTAAAAGTGCTGATTGGGTGTAACCACAGCAATTCCCAATTCACTAAAAAAGTGATACAATTAGAGATTGTGAGTTTTTATAAAAATCACCTAAGAGGAGAGCAGTATGAAAAGAACACTAGGCGGTACTAGCCGTAAGAGAAAAAGAACCTCTGGTTTTCGCGCCAGAATGCGGACACCAGATGGTAGAAACGTAATTAGAGCTAGGAGAAAAAAGGGCCGTCACCGTTTGAGCGTTTAGGGCATATTTAAGCTAAAAGAGTATCTGTGGCTTTGCCTAAAGCAAATCGGCTAAAATCCCGCAAGGATTTTCAGGCAGTTTTCCGGGAAGGAATTCGGCGTAATGGCTCTTATTTAACATTGAGAGCCTTAAAGCCGTTGTCTTCAAGAAAACCTTCTTTGGACACTGCCACTCAGACTACACAACCAATTGACTCACTGCATATTTCCAGCATACGCATTGGTATTTCTATAAGCACAAAAGTTAGCAAAAGGGCAGTGGTTCGCAACCGAATCAAACGGCAAATTACTTCTGTTTTATATAGTTTGCTGCCCAAATTATCACCAGGATGGCGATTAGTGTTCATTGTCAAACCCACAGTGGCAGAATCTAAGTGCGTAAGCCCACAATTTCTGCAAGAATTAGAGCAGTTGTTGGCACAAGCTGAGGTGTTCGATGGGAATTCGTGAAGATGTTTATTATGAAGGTGGCCCCCATATTGGGGATTTAATTGTCAACGTGCTGATTGGGTTAACCATTGTCGGGATACCGTTAACAGTTGGGGCAATTGTCAGGGCATTGTGGCTGCGTTTCCGCATCACCGATCGCCGAGTTACAGTAAGCGGAGGTTGGCAGGGGCGCGATCGCACTGACATAATTTACTCAGAAATTGTCAAAGTTGTCACAATCCCCCGTGGCATTGGCTTGTGGGGAGATATGGTACTAACCTTAAAAAACGGCAGTCGTCTCGAATTGCGTGCAATTCCCAAATTTCGGGAAGTCTATGACTACATTAACGAAAGAATTGCTGCGAAAAATCCCGAATATAGCGTTACTGCTAATAAGTGATGAGCAGGGGAAGCAGAGGGCAGGGAGCAGGGGAAGAAAAACGATTGGTTAATTCCCAATTCCTATTTCCCATTTCCCATTTCCCATTTAATTGTGCGGCTATCCGTAGCGAAGGGTAGTCGCACATAATTTATGATTTAGATAAATTAGATTCAGTCAGTTTACAGTACCTCAGGTTGAATTCAGAATAATGGATTTTGGTATCGGCTTTCTCTCGAACAACGTGATGTTGCCAATCATAGATTTCTTCTATGGTATATTTCCGAGCTACGGATTGGCGATCGTTGCTTTGACATTGATAGTCCGCTTCGCGCTCTATCCCCTGAGTGCTGGCTCAATTCGCAACATGCGGAAGATGCGAATTGTACAACCTCTGATGCAGAAGCGGATGGCAGAAATTAAAGAGCGCTATAAGGATGAACCGCAAAAACAGCAAGAGGAAATGGTCAATGTTCAAAAAGAATTTGGCAATCCCTTAGCAGGCTGTTTTCCGTTATTAGTGCAAATGCCGGTTTTATTAGCGCTGTTTGCCACTTTGCGGGGTTCGCCTTTTGCAAGTGCAAACTACAGCGTTAACCTGCAAATCGTTCCCGCAGAACAAATCGAGCAGATTCAACCGCAAGCCTTTGCTACTGCTCCTCAAAATATTTATATTGCAGATGGGGAACACGTTAAAGTAGCTGCAATCCTTCCCAGTGGTAACAAACTAGCTGTGGGAGAACAAACTAAGATCCAATATCAGACTGTTGAGGGCAAACCATTTCAGGTACTTTTAGCAGAACACCCAGAAAATAAGCTAACTCCTGATTGGAAAATAACCAAAGGCGAAGATCGGATAAAAATTGATGCTGATGGCAATGTAGAAGCCTTGCAACCTGGAGAAGTTAGTATTCAAGGAACAATTCCTGGACTAGCAGCAGAAAAAGGTTTTTTATTCATTGATGCTTTAGGAAGGGTTGGCGCACAAGATCCAGATGGAACAATCCACTGGGATATTGTCGCTATGATCGTCTTCTTTGGAATCAGCCTTTATGTTAGCCAAATGCTTTCTGGGCAAAATTCCAGTGGTGGTAATCCGCAGCAAGATACAGTTAACAAAATTACTCCAGTTATATTTTCTGGGATGTTTTTGTTCTTCCCCCTACCAGCCGGGGTGTTGATGTATATGGTGATTGGTAACATTTTCCAAACTGCACAAACTTATCTTCTCTCCCGCGAACCTCTACCAGAAGAACTGCAAAAAATTGTAGAAACCCAAGAGAAAGAAGCAACAGTCATCGAACAAAAAGCATTGCCATTTGAACCGAAAAGTTCTAAGAAAAAGGCTACAGGGGGATCATGAGCAATATTTCGATGCAGCGAGGTCAGCAGTGGTTAAAAACCCTGCTGGAACTCACTGGAGTACCTGCTGAGATTCAGGGTCATTTAGAAACTCCCCAATCTCAAGACAGCGATTCCCCAGAACCAGATAATTACTGGTTGACAATCGATCAAACAAATTTGACGACAGAACAAATCCAGATATTAATTGGTACTGATGGTTCTGTGCTAGATGCGATTCAGTATCTAGCAAATTCGGTTTTAAACCTGAGCCAACCCCCAGAAGAACAAGCCTCTTACACTATTGAGTTGAATGGCTACCGGGTCAAAAGAGAAGCCGAAATTCGCGCATTAGCAGAAGCAGCAGCCGATGAAGTGCGCTTTTCTGGTAGAGAAGTAGAAATCAAATCTCTCAGTTCTGCTGAAAGGCGACAAATCCATACCTTCTTGAAGGAATTTGGAGATTTGGAAACCTTCAGTCGTGGTAAAGAACCACATCGTCATCTGGTTGTGCGACCAGCTTCGTTGGAAGAAGTTAGGGGTTAGGAGAGACGCAATTAATCACGTCTCTACAGGAGTTAGGAGTTAATTGAAAGCTCAATATAATTTCAAAATTTCTCTTGTTCCTAAAAGCTAAAATAAAGATGTAGTATCAGTATTATTGCTGGTAATGACCATTAATTTTCGTGAGGATGTCTCACAAATCCTATGGACGCAATTTATATTCCGCAGCTAACTAAAGCCCCGGAGCGGACAGAGGAAGTTCAAGTTGAGGAATTTCTGCCTGGTCTGGAAACGTTAACACCAGTTCGCGGTCATGTGCGCGTTCAGCATCATGGCACTTATCTGGAAGTATCTGCTCAGGCAGAAACAATTATTACTTGTACCTGCAATCGCTGCTTGCAGCAATACAATCGCCGCTTAGGGCTTGATACCAAAGAAATCATCTGGTTAGACGAAGCTGCAAATCAAGTAAATGACTTGCCCCTAGAAAGGGAAGTGATTATGGAAGAGTTGCTTGAAACCCTGCCACCCGATGGTCATTTTTATCCCAACGAATGGCTGTATGAGCAGATGTGTTTGGCAGTACCTCAGCGCCAATTGTGCGATCGCAATTGTCCAGGTATTCCTGTAAGTAGTACTGTTGATACTCCTGATAATCCTGGAACGCCAGTTGATAACCGTTGGGCATCTCTGGAAGCACTGAAAAAGCAACTTCCGGGACAATAATTTGGTAATTCGTCAGACTGAAATCTGCGCTTAAACCAACTAAGCCTGTCTACACAGGCTTATTGTTTTATATTTTATTAAATACTTCTGGTAGGAGTTGATAGTCATATTCCTATCTAAAAGATATCAAAAATTGTTGTGTTTTATCACTTACTAAAACTAATACCGATTCTGTATGAAGATGCACTAAACCAACAATAAACCCCGAATGTTTAGCGGTCTGTTTGAGAACAGCGTTATCTTGATTTGTGCATAGTTGCTGAACAAGAAAAGCAATATTGTATTGTTCTTCCTGGTTACTCATTGGCTTTCTGAACCAAGAAAGTTGTACATTGCGTTCAAGATAAACTAACCAATAACAGCTATATATGAACTTCCGTGAAGAGTTTAAACTGCTGCTACGTGCCCGCTACCCTTTGATTTATATTCCAACTTATGAGGAAGAACGGGTAGAAGCAGCTATTCGGGAAGAAGCAACTAACCAGGGTAATCGCCCAGTGTATACTTGGGATTTTGTCGATGGCTATCAGGGAAACCCCAATGATGTTGGGTTTGGGCGACGTAATCCGTTGCAAGCTTTGGAATTTATCGAAAAATTACCAACTTCCGCGCCAGCTGTATTGATTCTCCGAGATTATCATCGCTTTTTAGATGATGTAGCGATCGCCCGCAAACTCCGCAATCTATCCAGACTTCTCAAATCGCAACCAAAAAATATTGTCCTACTATCGCCACGCATCGCCATTCCTGACGATTTAACCGAAGTTTTGACAGTCGTCGAGTTTCCCTTACCCGCCGCCCCAGAAATTAAAACTGAGGTGGAACGCTTACTACAAAGTACTGGTAACTCCCTTTCTGGCCAAGTTTTAGATGACTTGGTGCGTTCTTGTCAAGGGCTTTCGATGGAACGGATTCGTCGGGTTTTGGCAAAGGCGATCGCTACCCACGGCGAATTGCAACCAGAAGACGTGGATCTGGTTTTGGAAGAAAAGCGCCAAACTATCCGCCAAACCCAAATCTTGGACTTCTACCCCGCCACTGAGCAAATTTCTGATATCGGTGGACTAGATAACTTGAAAGACTGGCTGATCCGTCGGGGAGGCTCATTTACTGATAAGGCCCGACAGTACGGATTACCGCACCCCCGTGGTTTAATGTTGGTGGGTATTCAGGGAACTGGTAAATCTTTAACGGCAAAAGCGATCGCTCATCACTGGCATTTACCCTTACTACGTCTGGATGTGGGCAGGCTATTTGGTGGTTTAGTGGGTGAATCAGAATCTCGAACTCGGCAAATGATCCAAGTAGCTGAAGCCTTAGCCCCCTGTATTTTGTGGATTGATGAAATAGATAAAGCCTTTGCCGGAATTGGTAGCAAAGGTGATGCCGGAACAGCCAGCCGTGTGTTTGGTACTTTTATTAACTGGCTAGCCGAAAAAAGCTCACCGGTGTTTGTTGTCGCCACCGCCAACGATATCCAAGCCTTACCGCCAGAAATGCTGCGTAAAGGGCGTTTTGATGAAATTTTCTTTGTGGGATTGCCCACCCAAGAAGAGAGAAAAGCAATTTATGATGTTCATTTATCCCGATTGCGCCCCCATAACTTGAAAAGTTATGACATCGAAAGGTTAGCTTATGAAACGCCTGATTTTTCCGGGGCAGAGATTGAGCAAACTTTAATTGAAGCGATGCATATTGGATTTAGCCAAAACCGCGACTTTGCTACTGATGATATTTTAGAAGCCGCGAGTCAGATTGTACCCTTGGCGCGAACTGCTGTAGAGCAAATTCAGCAACTCCAAGAATGGGCGGCGGCTGGGAGAGCGCGTTTAGCGTCGAAACATAATCCTTTAAGCGAACGCCTCCGGCGCACTACATGAACGCTTTAACAGTAGCTACAATAATTGATCAGTTAATAATTGCTGAGTCAATAGTCAACAGTTAATCATGCATTACTATTGACTATTGACTATTTACTACTGGCGATCTGGTTTTAACTATGTTGTCTGGCTTAACAAAATTTATACTTGGGATTTTCTTAGCGATCGCTGTGCTAATAGGTGGCGGCGCTGCAATTGCACTCTATTTCATGAATCGCACCGGCATACCCCCTGCCAAACCTGTTTATTCCAACGATAGTCCTTCGGTGAAAGCCAAAGCTCCAAAAGGAACTGAGATTGGAGGAGCTAAACCTAGCCTGACACCTGGGACATCTAGTAAATCGTCTCCAAGCTCAAGCCCCACTCCTACAGAATCGCCAAAACCTACCCCATCAGCAAAACCATTGCCATCGGGAGCTTACCGAGGGCGTGTTAGTTGGGCTGAAGGCTTGAGTTTGCGATCGCAACCAAATCAAGAGGCTGAGAAAATTGGTGGGGTTGCTTTTAATCAAAAAATTATTATTTTGGAAGAAAGCGAAGACAAAGGTTGGCAAAAGATCCGTTTGGAAGGTAGCGAACAAGAAGGCTGGGTGAAAGCAGGTAATACTGAAAAAGTTGATGAGCAAAAGCCTGAAAAACCAGAGGATACAGAAAAAACAGAGCAATAACAATTCCATAAATAAATTTAGTTGCTCTGAAACCAGGATGGCTCTTTTAATTGTTTCTCCCTTCTAAGAGCAGATCCCCTGCCACCTGCATCTTCTAAAAAATTACTTGTAAAGAATCATACAAAAAGCAAATATGACACAGAGAAACTAGTATAATCTTGTATGGTCATAACTTGAAAAAAAGCAAGTGAAAACAGGGGTAAATAGCTATTTAACCAAGCTTGCCTCAGTCTCCGAGGCATCTGAAAGCATCCAGGTTGTTCCTACCGTAGCTAATTTCAAATTTTTGAATTGGAAAAAGTTATCTAGCGGTGCAGCGATGCGTCTTGTATCTGCGGCAATAATTACGGGGCTTCTGAGTGTCGCTGGGCAAGCTTTAGCACTTCAAAAAATAGGAAGTAATGGGTCTGAAGTTAGCAGTAACCAGAGGTGTTTAAAAAAGTTAGGCTACTTTAATGGCCCAGTCAGTGGCAAATTTGCTAGTTTGACTCAAAATGCTGTAATCAGATTTCAGCAAGCTAATAGAATACCTGCTGATGGAGTTGTAGGTATTAATACGCAACAAGCATTACAAAGAGCTTGTCAAAGTAGAACTACTAGTAGGAATACTAGTAGCGCATCGCGTTCGGCAAGTGGTCAATATCCTGTTCTCTCTCAAGGCAAAGCTGGTGCAGCCGTCACAAGGTTACAACAGCGTCTGCGGCAGTTAGGCTACTTGAATGTTAATCCCAATGGGAATTTCGGCCCAAAGACTAGAGATGCTGTAGTCAAATTCCAGCGAAATTATCGCATAACTGCTAACGGAATTGTAAATCGACAAACTTGGAATGCACTACTGGGTTCCTCTCCAACTCAAGCTAGATCCTCTAGATCGTCGAGTCTTTCTACTCAACAAGTGAGAGAATTACAAGTGCGTTTGCGACAGCTAGGTTATTTTAATACAAATCCTACTGGGACTATTGGCCCAATAACTAAAAATGCTGTGATCAAATTCCAGCAAAATTCTCGTCTCCCGATTGATGGTATTGCCGATGCTCAAGTTCTAGAGGCAGCGCGTAGAGTCTCAACGGGTGGATCTATTACTCAACAACCGAGCAGAGATTATCTGACTGTAGGCGATCGCGGAGATAATGTCGCATTAGTTCAACAGCGTTTATTGCAGTTGAATTTATCTAATACCAATCCTAATGGATTTTTCAGCAATGATACCAGAGAATCTGTAATTGCATTCCAGCAATCTTCTCAACTTAATGTTACTGGAAATGTAGATTGGGCAACTTGGCAAGCATTAGGGTTGGATAGCTCAACTGGGGGCAATTATACTGAGGCTAATAGCTCTGTATTACCTGAAACTCGCTATCTAGTACCTGTTAATACTGGTTATGCTACACCTGAAAATAATCGCTATGTATTACCTCCTGCCAATGCCTATGCTGTACCTGGGACTAATGGCAACACATTAGTTGCTAGTAATCCTTACAGAGTAATAATACCAATTTCGAATAACGATACTCTGAGTAAGGTACAGCAATATATACCCAATGCGGTTACAGAGCAATCCCATCTAGGGGATTATGTGAATGCTGGAGCATTTAACGATCGCGCACAAGCCGAAACCCTAACGAAAATGCTTCGCTCTTATGGTCTGGATGCACGGGTAAAATTCAATTAAATTGACAAACTCAACTGCGAACCTTCTTGAGTTTTATTCACCTCAATCCTGGCTTGGAAAGCTTCTTTGAGGTGGGGCATGTGGGTGACAGTGAGGATGCAGGCAAAATCGGAGGCGATCGCATTAATCGCTGCAATCAAGCGATCGCATCCTTCGGCATCTTGTGTACCAAAACCCTCATCCACAATTAACAATTGCAACGCCGCCCCTGCCCGTTGCGCTAATAATTTTGCCAGGGCTAAACGGATGGCAAAGTTAATTCTAAAGGCTTCTCCACCAGAGTAAGTTTCATAAGATCGCGTTCCTCTAGAATCGGCGATTAAAATATCTAGGGTATCTATCAGCTTGGCATTTTTCTTGGTTGATTTAGCACTGCGCCCAGCTTTTTGAGTAATAAATTGGACATGGAACTGATTACCACTCAGCCGCGAAAGCAATTGATTTGTCTCGGCTTCTAGTTGTGGTAACACATTTTCAATCATCAGTGCTTGGATACCATTTTTACCAAAAGCTTGCGCTAATTCCTGATAAACACGATACTCCTGCTTGCAAGATTGTAATTGCTGTTGCTGTTGTTCGTACTGAATTTGCAGCGTTTCCAGTTGAAGCGCCAACTGTTCCAAACGCCCCAACTTGGCTATTTGTTCATCGAGTTGCCGTCTGCGGATTGCTAACTGCTGCTCTAAAGCTTGAATTTGGGCAGATGGGTTAGCTGTTGCTTGTAGTTGCTGGATAATGCTTTCAATTTGTCCGCCAAGTTTTTGCCGTTCCGTTACTCTGGCGCTTCTAGAGTCCTCTAACTCTTGCAATCTCGTCTGGAGTTGGGGATACTGCTGCTGGGCTGATTGCAGTTGTTGATACCGCAAATGCCAAGATTGAGCTTGGCGAACAGCCAGACGTAAACTATTGTGCTGCTCGGAACTGTAGCCAATTTCGGTAATGTGACGTTCAAGAGCCGCGATTTGTTTAGCACATTCAGAATCAGTTTGATCTTGCTGGATTCTGACTTGTAATTGAGCAATTTGGGATTGTAATTCTGGTTTTCGAGCTAATAGTTGCGCTTGCCGCTTAGTAGCATCTTTAATCTGCCCTTGTTTAATTTCTGCCCATCGCCACCGCTCAACTTCACTCCGGGCGAGGGCGTGATCTTGTTCATTATAATTAGCTTGTTGCAGATATTGGTCTAACTGCCGGAGTTCGGCTTGTTTATCGGGAGCGTAATCACCAGCTTGGAGTGATCGCTCTAAATGCTGTTTTTCGGCAGCAATTTGTTGTAACTGTTGTTGGACATCAGTTGTAGCTTCTAACTGGGCTGCCAACTGCCCTCGCTGCTCACGTAAACCATCGTAATTCGCCAATTGTTGAGAAATTTCTCGATATTCCTGCCTAAGTACCTGAATTTCTCTGTCAGACACAGCCATTTGTTCCCGGACTACCCAAAACTGCCCTTGGGTATCCTCTAACTCAGCCTGGGTTTTTTCCACCACTCGGCTCCAGTGATGTTCATCTAAAGGGCGTTCGCACAATGGACAAAGAGCTTCAGGATTTTGCAGCATTTGCAATTTCTGCTCTAATTCTCCCAATAGCTTTTCATAGTCACGTTGATGAGCTTGCAGACGTTCGATAAAGTGTCGCCTTTCATGCCCTTTTTCCTGCACTCGTTGCAGATAAACCCGCTTTTTCTCCAGTTCCTCAATCTGGATTGCCACATCCATCACCGCTTGTTGCAGTTGCGGTTGGCGGTGCTGCTGGCGTTGCAATTGGTTTTCAGTACTTTGGAGTTGTTCGAGTCGCGCTACTAAACCAGCATGAGTGCGATCGAGTTGGCTTTGTAAAGTTGCTCGTTGTTGCAACAACGGAGTCACTTGCATTTGCAGTTGATCCAGACGAGCAACATGGTGACGGGCTGCGGCTAATTGTGACAAAGCAGCTTCTACTTCACCTGATTTAGTCAGAGTTTGCTGAATATCTCGCTCTTGTTGCTGCAAAGCTTCTAACTGCGCTTGGGCTTGTTGCAGTTGCCGTTCGATTTCGTGAATTTGTTTGGTAAGCTGTTGTTGCTTTTGTTGGCGAGTCTGCCCAGCGCGAGTGTATTCTTCAAATTTGGCAGCAAAGGCTTCTTCTTGAGATTGGAGACTTTGATATTGGGCGTACCCAGTTTTAATCTCAGCTTCTTGGTGTAATATTTTTTCTAAATCTGATAACTGGGAGCCAATAGCTGATTGTTCTTGTTGGAGGCGATCGCAATCTTGGGTAAGATTTTGGTATTGCTGTTTTATAAAGTTGAGTTGTTGTTCCCAATTTTGGCGCTGGTGCTGGACAACTTGCAAACTTTGTAATTGAATATTATCAAAGGCTTGTACCTGTTGCAGTTGGTTGAGTTCGGCTTCTAACTCCACTCTTTGCGCTTCGGTTGTCTCGCGTTGTTGCAATTGAATTTTAATCGACTCCAAAGAACGCTCTAACTCTACTGCCCTTGCTTTGAACTGACGAGAAGATTCCTTTGCCCGTTCTTCCAAATCATCGTACTGATTGAGTTTCAACAACTCCGCTAAAATTTCTTTGCGTTCCGTGGGGCGCTTGAGCATGAATTCATCTGCACGGCCTTGACGTAAGTAGGCAGAGTTAATAAAAGTATCGTAATCGAGCTTGATGTGTTCTAAAATCAAATCTTGGGTTGCTCTTACTCCTTTGCCTGTGAGTGAGCGAAACCCAGATGGAATTTCTATTTGAAATTCCAGAACGCTAGTACCTCCCCGAATTCGGGTACGAATTACGCGATATTTTTGCTGGTTACTTTGAAAAGTAAAATCAACCCGAACTTCTTTCGCGCCAGAATAGATGACATCATCTTCAGCAGTGGCGCGGCTTTCACCCCAAATTGCCCAAGTGATTGCTTCCAGAAGCGAAGATTTACCTGCACCATTGGAACCCGAAATACAAGCCGTATGCAAACCACGAAAATCTAAAGTTGCATCACGGTAACTAAGAAAGTTTTTGAGGATAAGTTGTACTGGGATCATTCACGCTATAGCGCCACATCTACTTTTAATAATTAACAGTACAGATGCACTGTTTGTTAGTTTAGCTATCTAGATATCAGGTTTCTAGTCTTGAAGACATCAATTTTACAAAAATTAACAATAAAATGAGCAAATTTTTCTTGTTGGATGAAAAATTTTTGCTATTTTCGGAGAAAAATGAAACTTCCGTGGAGAGCGATCGTTATTTATCCCTGTCGTCTGCGGTGAAAACATTATAATGACTGTGGCGAATTTTCGAAAGACGATGAGCGATCGCACCAAAAACAATCTTAAGCATCAAGTCTCATTTTGACTTATTTACAAGCTAAAGGGAATGTACGCGAAAGAGGAACTTCTAACCTGCCTGAAAAACATTAGCTGCTCACACCTTACTATTTAAGAACATGAATTTACCAATCAACTGATGATCGAGGAACGAGAAAGAGCCGATAACGATTCGCCGTGGAAAGAAATTTTAGAAGCCTACTTTCCCCAAGCAATGCAGTTTTTCTTCCCCCAAACAGCAGCATTAATTAATTGGGAACGTCCCCACGAGTTTCTCGACAAGGAATTTCAACAAATAGCACGGGACGCGGAACTTGGTAGAAGATATGCAGATAAGTTAGTCAAAGTCTGGCAAATTCAAGGAGAGGAAATTTGGCTGTTGATTCATGTCGAAGTTCAGGCTAAACCGGAAGATACGTTTGCTCAAAGGATGTTTTCTTACAACCTGCGAATTTTTGACAAATTTGCTCAACCAGCCATTAGCCTAGCAATTTTGTGTGATGCTGACTCTACTTGGAGACCAAATCAATACAGTTACAATTATCCCGATTGTGGTCTGAATTTTAGATTTGGAACTATCAAACTGCTGGATTATCAACAACAATGGACAGAGTTAGAAAATAGCGATAATCCGTTTGCAACGGTGGTAATGGCACATTTGAAAACCCAGCAAACTAATAAACAGCCAGGAGAACGGAAAAATTGGAAATTTAGCTTAATTCGGCGGTTATATGAACAAGAGCTGCAAGAAAGGGATATTCGCAACCTCTATCGTTTTATCGATTGGGTTATGATTTTACCAAAAGCATTAGAAGCAGAATTTTGGCAAGAATTTAAGTTATTCGAGCAGGAGCGTACCATGAGTTACATCACTACAGGCGAGCGCATTGGCTACGAGCGAGGAAAGGAAGAAGGAAAACAGGAAGGAAAACAGGAAGGTGAGAAAGCACTCGTCCTACGACAGCTACAAAAACGGGTAGGAGAGTTACCCGACGAAGTTCAAGAACGAATTCAAAGTCTTTCTCTAGAACAGTTGGAAGCACTGGGTGAGGCTTTGTTAGATTTTAGTGCGATCGCTGATTTGCTCAATTGGCTACAAGCTCATCAAACAGTTTAGTGCGTGCGATCGCACCTTTCATTGATTTATGAAGAGTATCCCAGACTACTCCCCACATCATGAGTGAGGTTCTCCCAACAACACAATTGAACACTTCAATTCTCTAAGTAACTGCGTTGTCACTTCGCTGACGGCTAATCCGCCGGCTGTGCGATAACGAACGGAACGCAACACCGCTAAATCAAACGCCTGAGCCTCCCGAATTATGACTCTAGCAACATCATCACCTTTGATTGTTTGGATATTTGTATTCACTTTTAATTGACTTTTAGAGGTAATATCAGACAATTGAGATACAAAGTTTTCTACTCGATTCTGAGGTGTTTTGCGATCGGATATATGTAACAGTACAACTTCCGCCTGATTAACATCAGCTAAAATCTGAGCAAACCGCAAAGCGCCTATAGTTTGCCGCGTTAAGTCTCCAACTGGTACAAGAATTCTTTGGATTGCTTTAGGGCTGCTCAAGAGGCGTGTTACTGCTACTGGACAGTGAGAAGACCAGAAAACGCTATCAATTACACTACCAAATAAGCGGGCACGGAAACCTGTTGTTTGCGACCAACCCATCACTACTAAACTAGCATTTTGCTCTCGACTGGCGCGGCTAATTCCTAAAGCTGCATCATCATCAATCCGAATTGCTGGCGATACTTCTACCTCAAATTCTTGACTGATTTCTTTAGCTAAATTCAATCTTTCTCGACTTTGACCGAGTGCTGTTACTAACTGCGGATCATCCATCTGAATATGCGCTCTAGTAATAGCTAATGGCACAATCTTTCCAGATTCATGACTAGCCAGTAACGCTGCCATTTCTATTAGATAGCGCTGGGTTTGAGGGTTGTATATTGGCACTACTACAGTGAATGAATCTTGTTTTTTTTCTACTAGCTCATCTTCATTACCTTGCCACCAAGTTGTTAAACTATCTGTTTCCAAATCTGACTGAGAAAGCTGTAATGAAGAAGCGACTCGTGATGTGATTACTGGGCCCAAAATAGCTGTCACCAGCATCAGGACAATCACACTGTTTAAGACAGCTTCACTGATTAAGCGTTCACCAGCAGGATTTACAGTTTGATAAGCAACCAAGGTTGCTGCTAGTGTGGCTGCTACTTGTGGTAGTGACAATGACCACATTGTTAGCATTTCTACTGTGTTGTAGCGAAACAATAATTTGGCTAAGAATGCTGCTATAAATTTGCTACCAATCAAAGCTATTACAATTACCAGAGTCAGCCAAATTGAACTGAGGGTTTTGATAAATGCAGGGATATTGATCAATAATCCCATGTCCACGAAGAAACAAGGGATAAATAAAACACTACCAATAAACTCGATTTTTTCTTTGACTGGGCTACGCCCCAGAACGTCGTTGACAGCTAAACCTGCTAAAAACGCACCAACAATTTTTTCAACTCCAATTACCTGCGCTCCGACAGATGCCAAAAATAATGCTAGTAATATAAACAAAAACTGGTTACTTTGTTCATCCCCAGAGCGGCGAAAAAACTCTTTTCCTGCCCAGTCAAAGCCAAACAGGACAACAGCAGTGTAAATTGCTAATCCACCCAATAAAATCGCTAAACTCATGGCGGAGAATTGCCCTCCATGAATTCCAACACAAATCGCTAATACTAGCAAAGCACCTGTGTCAGTAAAAATTGTGGCACCAATCGTGACGGTTACAGCTTCATTCGTTACCACTCCCAGACGACTCACAATTGGATATGCTAAGAGAGTATGAGAGGCCAGTAAAGAACCAATGAGGAAGGAGGAATTCCAACCAAAATTGAATAATCGTCCTGTAGCAATGCCAGCAATCATTGGAACTAAAAATGTTAAAATGCCAAACCCAATTGAGCGATTTCTAGTTTTACGAAACTGCTCTAAGTCAATTTCTAAACCTGCCACAAACATCAAATAAAGTTTGCCGATCTCCGAGAGCAGATTGATAGTTTCAGACTCAGGGTTTAATAACTTTAGTCCATTTTGTCCTAATAATATACCTGCGACTAACAACCCCACTAATCCAGGTAGTCTTAGCCGCTCAAATATAGGGGGTACAGTAAAGATTACTGTTAGGAGAATCGTAAATGCAACGATAGGACTGTCTGTTAACGAGTTCAGTGCCATGTCTAAATAATTAAGATTAAATAGAAAACATACAATAGCTCTAAGAAAATTTACTTAAAACTTTTCTATGATTCAGTTTTATTGGTTACAAAAAGCTAAATCGTTAACAGCATAAATGTTGCGATCGCAATTACGGCTCTACCTAAAGAAGGGGTTGTCCACATCTACAGGTTGAAATAAGAATGAAATTTATAGTAAAGAAAAGAATGAATGTTTAAATAGTAGTAAATAGTACCAAAAAGTCATAAAACGGTAATATTTACTTAAAAATAGCAGTTCTCGTTTAAATGATTAGAAGCGCACATATTTGTGTCCCTACTTTTCTGCACCATATCTAGAAAAATCTGGAAGACCACTCTTATGGGTTCCTATCAATGATAATTTTAAGCATTGGGAACCCCTAAAAATCAGAGTTTATGAACGCAGCCGACGATAAAACGATTGTTCGTGAGTATTTCAATTCCACAGGGTTTGACCGTTGGAAGCGAATCTATGGCGATGGCGAAGTCAACAAAGTCCAATTAGACATTCGCAATGGACACCAGCAAACCGTAGATACAGTTATCGGCTGGTTAAAGGCTGATAACAATTTACCAGAGCTATCAATCTGTGATGCTGGGTGTGGTGTCGGTAGTCTCAGCATCCCTTTAGCAGTAGATGGAGCCAAAGTCTATGCCACCGATATCTCTGAAAAAATGGTGGAAGAAGGCAAGGATAGAGCAAAGCTTACCTTGGGGAATGAGGAAAATCCCACTTTTGCCGTGCAGGACTTGGAATCGTTGAGCGGTAGTTACCATACTGTTATTTGCTTGGATGTTCTCATTCACTATCCCCAAGAAAAAGCGGATGAGATGATATCTCATCTCTGTTCTTTAGCACAATCACGGATAATTCTCAGTTTTGCGCCAAAGACCTGTGCCCTGACTATACTCAAGAAAATTGGCAGTTTCTTTCCTGGGCCAAGTAAAGCGACTCGTGCATATTTGCATCGTGAGGCTGATGTGGTCAGAATCTTGGAAAGCAATGGCTTTTCATTGCAACGAAAGGCGATGACGAAGACTCGCTTCTATTTTTCTCGCCTACTTGAAGCTACACGCAACTAAATTTAGGATCGCAGCAAGATAAAATTATACCTTTGCTGCGATTTAAAAATCTTAAGGCTTAACACTGGTAAGTATTCTAGTACAGCGATCGCTCTGAGTTTGGAGCATGAACAATTATCATAGCGATCGCATAGCCATATTTAAGTAATAAAGGCAAAATTCATCCTGTATCTTACCAAATAAATGGAATCAAACGAGAACTAGATTGTTGATACTCTGCATACTCTGGATACTTGACAGACATTGCCTGTTCTTTTTGAGATATACGCCAAAGATAGAAGATAAAAATGTATCCCGGCACTAAATAAGCCCAAAAGGAGCCAGCTACAACGCTAAAACTTAAGTACCGCAGCAAATCTGCAAAATAATTGATATTGCGAGAAAAACGCCAAATATTATCACGTACTAGTCCAGCTTGAAACTGTTTGGCAGTGAGCTTTTGGACATCAGCAGTGGCATTGATAAGGCTACCAAAAATGTAGAGTAAAAGTGCAATAGCAGCTGTTGCCATTGATAAGGGAACAGGATTGATAAATGCTAAGTATCCAGGTAAGACATAAAAAAATCCTACAATTAATACTGTAAGAATGAGAGTTACTACCCCAGATGGCTGATTAAATATCTTTTGTCGCTCTGGAAACAACCACTGTTCCAGCAACCACCACAGACAGTAGCTAATATGTAGACACATATAAATAACCTGTCGCCAGTCTCGGATACCGAAAACGATAGCAAAACCAATCAAAGAAAAAATTGTAATGACTTTTGCCAAATTAATGGCTTTTAATACGGTTATTCCAGGGTTTTCAGCATTGACAGTGTTCTGCATAAGTTATTGAAATAAAGGCTCTTCATTACTTATTATGCTAAATACATCTGTAGAGAGTTTGTAAGACAAGTGAGCAATTTAAGCGGAGATCGTTGAAGCAAGAATCACCCGACTTTGAGTTGTGTGAGGTTCAAATATTGGAACCTTTACGAAAGTCAGGTTAAAATCGCTAGCAAAGTTCAAATTTGAAGTGGAACTATGAAAACTGCTGAAAAATTGGCTGCCGGTTGGCTACTGACATTCGGATTTATGTTTGTAATGCTATCAGCAGCAGAGGTATTTAATAAAACGACTATGGAAAAATCAATCACCCTACCCTTATCCTGGGATGGCTCGATTGAGTTCGTAGCACCAACAGATACCCCTGTAATTGATAATACTGCGGTAGAACGTCTAATTTTTGGTGTTCCTAGCCTAACGCTGGGCACATGGTTAGCATTGGGATTATATCGTCAAAGTCGGCAAGAAAAAAAGGCGCTTAATCAACAAGTTAGCGATCGCCTGCAATCGATTTTTTATGGGATGCTACAAGAAAATCATGGGCGTGTAACTGTTTTAGGCTTTGCAATGAAGTCACAACTACCCGCAGCCCATGCTAGGCAGTATTTAGACGAAAAAGCTAAAGAATTCAATGCAAACTTTAAGGTGAACGAAGAAGGGGCTGTATCATATCATTTTGATGTCTAATTGTCATTTGTCCTTTGTTATTAACTAATGACTAATGACCAATGACAAATGACCAATAATCAACTTACCGCTAGGGTCTAATGACGCAGATTTTTTTGAGCATAGCTGCCATTTTAGGCGGTTTGTCAGTTGCTGCTGGTGCTTTTGCTTCCCATGCCTTGCGGGAAAAAATTAGTGAGCGATCGCTAGAAATTTTCGAAACTGGCGCTCGTTACCAAATGTATCATGCTCTGGCACTTTTTCTAGTTGCAATACTAATTAGTCGCACTGAGTCCCCTCAACCCACTCTCATCGCTAGTGGATGGCTGTTTCTCGCTGGCATTGCCATTTTCTCAGGTAGCTTGTATGCCATTAGCTTAACTGGTATTAAGTCCTTGGGAGCGATCGCACCACTAGGTGGGGCAGCCTTTCTCGCTGGTTGGGGTACCTTAGCTTTTGCTGCTTGGAATTTGAAGTTGTAAAAAAGTTAGAAATTAATAGTTAAGGAAATACCAAAAAATAAATTATCCGATATTTGTAGGTTGCTTTTAGTTCACATATCACGGTGTATTACCTCGTTCTATCTAACACATCCTACAAATTGGATATTTTTTTATTTGGAAGTATTGAAAGCAAGAAGAACATTTTTAAACAGGATTTGCAAATAAAACTTATTTCCGTAATTTTACATTAGTTCTCAGGTTTACTAGCAAATTATGTAAAGCCGCATTTGCTGAAGGTACTTCAGGTAATAGACTATATTCGTATGCTTCCTGCAACTTATGACGCAGACGTTCATATTCTGTTTGATGAAAATCTAGATTAACATTTAACACAACAGACTTTTCTTTCCCCACTAGCTTTTGGGCAATTAAATCATGAATATATGGTAAATTGAAAAGCTCATTTAATTTCATTAGATTAGCTTCAAGTATACCTGTTTGCATCAAATAAATCCCTGTCAACAAAACTCGATAAACATAAAGTAAAGGCTTTAATTGATACGTGTGTTCTTTTTCAAAAAGCTTCCATTGTGTTGCAGCAAAACCAATATAATGGTAATAATGGTGACGGGTAATGCAACCTTTGGCAATAAATTTTAATTCCTCGGCTTCGGGTGAATTTGTTAATACTAAAGGTGAGTATAGTTGTTCTAATACGTAGCCATTTTTTTTAAGCAGCATTAAAAAGAATTTCTTGACATCATGAGTTACTAAATCAATTTCTAAAGCTTCGCGAATTTCTGAAACTTCAATAGTTTCATTCCCAGTTTCTAATCCTACAACTTTTTCAACTGGTAAAATATGCACCCCACGCAAGTCATAATCAGAATCAGGTGACGGAAAACCATATAAGTGGGAACCACTAATGATGGCGAATAAAAGCGGGTAAGGCTGTTGCCCAATGATTGTGTTAATAGAAGGTGGAATATTCATCATGTGCCGTTTACTTGCTTACCTTGGTTCGCCTGTTTCTTTAGAGCATCTTTTGTATAAACCAGAACACTCACTCATAGTTCAGGGTTATAAACCCCGCGAAATGACTTCTGGGGTAGTAAATGCAGATGGTTTTGGTGTGGGTTGGTATCATAGCCAAAAAGATATCGAACCATTTACCTACAAAAATACCCTACCTATTTGGAATGATATAAACTTACCCAGTCTCAGCCGTTACGTTGAATCCAAGTGTGTGCTTGCTTATGTCCGCAGTGCTACATCGCAACAAGCCGTAGATTTTGCTAATTGTCAGCCCTTTAAACATCAACAACAGCTATTTATTCACAATGGAAGGATTGAAAATTTCCATAAAACATTACACAGAAAAATCCGCAGCACTTTAACTCAAGATTTTTACGAAAAAATTAATGGTAATACTGACTCTGAACACATATTTGCATTATTACTTTCACAAAGTCAAATTAACAAACATCGCCCTCCAGAGTATGCTTTACGTACTACATTATTAACATTATTAGAGATGGCAAAGCGCTATCAAGTAGAAGCCTCAATCAATGTAATCTTTAGCAACGGACATCGCCTGATAGCTTCTCGATTTGCTACAACTTCTCCGGCTCCATCTCTTTATTGGATTAGAGACGATCCGACTTTTTCAAATTCTGTAATTATTGCGTCTGAACCTCTATTTATAGGTAACTGGAATGCTTTTCCAGAAAATAGCATAATTACTGTGGGAGCAGACTGTGAGATTCAAATCGAGAAAATTTAGTATAAAAGAAGCTATTTTTCAAACCTTATTTAGGCTATTCATACAATATCGGCTGATTGATGTGTGTGCAGATATTTTGGAAAGTAGGGTATGCCTAACATATATAGCGGTTCTCAATATAGACCCTAGGCCCCAACCCTTGTTGTGTTGGGGGATAACGCTCAAATCTTCTCTTCTTTTAAAAGAGAAAAATGGAAGTGAAGTCAAGGTATATTGCATACAAACGAGAACCACTATGGATGAGATTCTTCTCACTCCAGCAAAAGAGAACAATTAGAATCTCTGTTGCTGGAGTCATATTTTCACTCAATAAATTTGAACATCCTGTAAATATTAGCTGTTGATTATTGCTGCATCGAAGGTGTAGGGAAAATTCTGCTGAATATAGGAAGCCGTGGCTTTGGCTTCGTCGCAGCTATATTTGCATTCGCAGCAGAAGAGTTATTGCTTACCTCAGAGAGGATAGCTGGTTTGTTATTAGTAAAATTGGCAGAATCACTCAATGGAGTAGCCAGAGATGAATTTGAAGATACGGAACTAACATTCTCAGTATTCTGATTGTTGGGCTTTACCGGAGTTTGACCTTGACATGGAGTAATCATCAAAGTCGAAGTTGTTCCTAATGCCAGTATGAGGAAATGAGAAAAATATTGTTGCATGGAGATTTGCAATGGGGTTGGTAAATATTCAAATTTTCAAGGAGTTGTGCTTGCTCCTAGTTATAAATAAACCGTAGCTATAGGATGTAAATCATGGCAATGTTTTCCTATGTAACCTGAATTTTGGGTTTCATAAGTTAATGAATACTAGCATTTACTAGTAAATTAATTATCTGAAAAAGCTTAAGCGTACCGAGTCAAATACCCTATAAATTAAGGGTAATGTAAATTTCTCTTTAATAAAAAGAGAATGGCTATTTCAAGACTGCTGAATCAGTCTGTTAGAGAGATAGCAAATAGATACACCTGAAATAGCTGACGTTTTTGTTCATCAACTAAGCCAGCACAACAATTTCTACTTTAGTTGCATTTCACCTGCTAATAAAAGAGAAATAGTACTGATTTTTTAATAAAGATAGTTTATAAGAGATCAACTCTTAACTCGCATCTTTAAGTAACTAAAGCAGAAAGTATATGAACTTTTAATAAAACCTGAGCTTTATGAAGTAGCTTCTGTAAAAAATACGTGTATACGTTCAGTAATAGATACTATTCGTTTATCTCCATACATCCTAAAGCCGTATCCCGTTTACCAGCCAGCAGTCAACTGATAATTTTTTGAGCTTATGTTGATATTTTAAGCTTTACGATCCCATCTGAAACTTTCAGAGCTTCTGGGGATTCTTACGAGTTAGACTAGACTTCTCTAGTTAGGAATAACAATACCCACGCCCCTATTTTTATGAAAATATATGAAATTTAGAACCTTCAAATATCCTTTCGCACTCATGCTAGTCAGCTTCAGTTTTTTGCAGACAGCTGATGCTCAAACTCCTGTAGCTGAAATTTCCAAGCTATCTCAAGAAGTTTCTGTACTTCGGAAACAAGGCCCAAGCGGGTTACAACTATTTCTCAAATCTCATGCGAATAAGTTAAATATTAATTCTTCAGATGCAGTTCTACCTTCATCTGCACTCCGGGTAGCTTTAGACGAACTCTGTCAACAACGAGATTGTTATGCCTCTCGTCTGTACTGGTACACTGACATAGAACAAGCTAAAGCTGCTGCTAGAACTAGTGGTAAACCTATTTTATCTCTGCGGTTGCTGGGCAGACTGGATCAGGATTTGAGTTGTGCCAATAGTAGGTTTTTCAGGGTAGCGCTGTATCCTAATAGTGAAATTTCTAAGCTGCTTCAAAACCACTTTATTTTGCACTGGCAATCGGTGCGCCCTGTACCCAAAGTAACGATTGATTTTGGCGATGGACGCAAGTTGGAGCGGACAATTACAGGCAATAGCATTCACTATATATTAGATGCATCAGGTCGTCCAATCGACGCAATTCCAGGATTATATAGTCCCAAAGCATTTTTACTTCAGTTACAGCAGGCTGAAGTAGCGGTAAAAGATTATAGCAAACTTGCAAAAAGCGATCGCGAGGCTTTTTTAAGAAAATACCACAGCGATCGTCTAAACTCTATCCAAGCCCAATGGGTTGCAGATTTATCCCACCTGGGTATCCAATCTCCCCCTAAGTTGGTGAAAGTTCCGAGCAATCCCAGTCAGCCACCTACAGCAGAAAGAGCAAGTTCTTTAGCAGTTTCTAAGATGAGAGTTGAAACGCCAATGCTGAGAGCTTTTCAGTCTGATGCTGAACGGAATCAAAATGCTTTAGCTGAAATTACCGACCAGGAAGTTTGGAACAAAATCGCTCAACTCTATGCCGCAGATGTCAAGCTAGATCAAAATAGTATCTCTTTAATCAGAGCTAAAAAGTCTCAGCCTGCCAACACGAAAGAAGATAATTTGCCGATAATAGTGAAAAAATTTGAAACCACAATGGCTTTAGATACAGTCAGAAATGAATATATGCTACACAGCCAAATTCATCAATGGTTTATGCAAGCAAAGCAAACAAGCAGTGTGGAAGCCCTAAATGAGCAAGTATACACCCAACTATTTTTAACTCCTAGTTCTGACCCGTGGTTAGGGCTTTTCCCCAGCGATAGCTACAGTGCTATTGATAATGATGGCATCCGTTAAGTTAATACAGTAGATTTTAGGTATTTACACCACAGCTGAGACGAGGAGTTGAGAATAGGACAGTGCAGTTCAATTACTTGAAAAGCGCTGTAAATTGAAGTAAATAAAAGGGAGTGACGAGATTTTATAGTATTGACACCTCACCCATCACTCCTTATAACTTGCGCGTTGATTAGCTGTTACGCATTGTTAAATTACATCAGCTGACTGCTTCATTTATCCTCTAACTAAAGAGGCGGATAATTGTTAAGTTGTTATGTGATTTCCAATACGTATATTTTTAATTTCTCAAACAGAATTCAGTAATCAGAAGTTCACTTAGTATCTTATATGACTAGCAGGCTTTGGTTTTCCTTTGCCTGTGCTAGAGAATTCCATAATTGATTTTAAGAGCCAAAGACTTTGATTCTATACTTTTTACAGAATTTGAAAATATTGTTGTGAAATTTGTTGCCAATAAATGTATTTATAAACACAAACAAACTTAACTTAGATCATATGTCTTTGGTAGTAGTGGCTTGATTCTTGTGATGGAAGTTAGGGAAAATATTATCAGTTATTCTAGGTAATATTGAAAACAATTATCATTAACACTAAATCATTCATTGGGGGAATGACAAAGTGGCTTAAACAATAATGAGAAATTCAGTTTGAGAACGGGGTTTTTCTGGTTATGCTGTTTTATCTAAGTTTGTCTACTAGTCATAATTTTTACTGGCTTATTAGTTTGGTTATAAATGAGCCTAATTTTGGGTCAGCAAGTTGGGCGTTCGTATTGGCTGATTTTACCGAATTTTCCCACCAAAGGTAGACGTAATGACTAGCAAAATACCGTAGGGTTGATTGTAACAAAGTATTCAACCAATACAAGTATCAATAGACACTCTATAATTTCTTACTAGTAGATTTTTTTTGCTCAACCTCTGCAAACAAGTAGCGGCAATTTAAGGTGAACATAGAAAAATTTATCCAACGTACAGAAATATTGCACAAGCGTTTAGCAGATTTATACCAAACTGCTAGTGTATTACCTTGGATTCCAACGGATCTAATGCCGCAAGCTTTAAAGGAACTCTATAACACCTTAAAGATAGTACAGTTAGCGGCACAAGAACTGTATCAGCAAAATGAGGAACTATTAGAAACACGAAATAGGCTAGAAGGAGAACGCCAACACTACCAAGATTTATTCGAGTTTGCGCCGGACGGCTATTTAGTAACTAATACAGAAGGAATCATTCAAGAAGCTAACCATACCGCAGCGAGGCTACTCAATGTTTCAAAGCATTTTTTGGTGGGTAAACCAATGATGAACTTTGTTCCTTTAGGAGAACGTCAACAGGTTCGCTGGGAACTCATCCAGTTATCTAAATCAGACAGAGTAGAAGAGTTATTGGTACGCTTGCAAAAACGTCATGGTGAGTCCTTTGATGCAGCTTTAACAGTGACAGTTGTCCGCAATCAGCAAGGTAAGGCAATCTCTCTGCGCTGGATAGTGCGTAATATTAGTGAGCGTCAGTATTTAGAATCAGGAATAGTCAAGAATGACGGCGAATTGTTCAACGATCGTCAAGTCCATAAACATTCTAAAGGAGAAACTATTCCACTCAATCCACTAGTAATTTGGTATGTTTCTCAGGGTTTGGTTAAACTCAGTACTTACTGTGAAACGGGTGAAGAAATTTTAATAGGATTGGCAACAGCAGGAATGGTTTTTGGCTCTAGTTTGACTTCTTTAAATATCTACCAAGCAACAGCCTTATCTGATGTTAAGTTGGTATCAATTTACGCGGCAGAGATAGAAGCTTCTCCAAATCTGAGCCATACACTTTTACCAAAAATCAATCAGAGGTTACGGCAAACAGAATCTTTTTTAGTTATTTCTGGAAGGCGACGAGTACAAGAGCGCTTGCACTATCTATTAGAACTTTTGAAACGAGAAGTGGGTGAAACGGTGCTGGAGGGAACTCGCCTAAGTGTTCGCTTTACTCACGAAGATATTGCTAGCGCCTGTTGTACTACCAGGGTAACAATTACACGATTGATGGGCAAATTACAAGAAGAAGGTATTATCAGTTTTGACTCAAAAAAACACATTATATTGAAAGATTTCCATTAATTACAGATGGGTATCTGGTGATAAAAGATGACCTAAATGTACACAAAATAATGTATATCTGATTTAATACGAATTTCTAAAATCACTATGCGTAGGTTGGGCTACACCTACGCAGTATGTCAAAGCAGCTATGCACACACTTGGCAACACAACTTTATCATCGGGCTACATCTTAGCACTGGATTTAGGTACGACAGGCAACCGCGCCTTTGTGTTTAACGCAGACGGTAAGATTGTTGGGCAGGCATACAAAGAACTAACTCAGTATTATCCTCAGCCTGGATGGTTAGAACATGACCCTCAACAAATTTGGCAAGATACCTATTGGGTGATAGAAACCGCCATTAAGAATGCCCAGATTGCTCCATCAGCGATCGCAGCATTGGGACTAACTGTACAGCGTGAAACCTGCTTGATTTGGGACAAAACTACTGGTAAACCACTCCATAGAGCGATCGTTTGGCAAGATCGTCGCACTGCTCCCCTTTGTCACGAGTTAAAAGAGCAAGGCTATGCTGATGAAATTTACGATCGCACCGGATTAATCATTGATGCCTATTTCTCTGCTACCAAACTTAGGTGGCTATTAGATAAGTTTACAGACGTTGACCTAAACAATGTCTTAGCAGGCACTATTGATACCTGGGTACTATGGAACCTCACAGGCAGGAAAGTCCATACTACTGACCACAGCAATGCCAGCCGAACAATGTTGATGAATCTCAAAACCTGTGAATGGGATGATAATTTACTAAATTTGTTTCAAATTCCGGCTCATATTTTGCCCAAGATTCAGCCTAGTTTAGGAGTATTTGGAGTTACTGATGCGACTTTGTTGGGCGCTGAAATTCCGATTACTGCGATCTTGGGGGATCAACAAGCGGCTTTATTTGGTCATGGTTGTGATCGCCCCGGTTTGATGAAATGTACTTACGGAACTGGTAGCTTTTTAGTGGCTCACACAGGTAATCGAATTGTGCGCTCGCACCATCAACTTATTTCTACGGTGGCATGGACAAAAGCAAATGCAAGCGGAGCATTGGATGTAGGCTATGCCTTAGAAGGCAGTATGTTTACTAGTGGAGCTTGTATTCAATGGTTGCGCGATCGCCTCAAGCTGATTAAAACTGCTGCTGAAAGTGAAGCGATGGCAAATCAGGTAAAAGATAATGGCGGAGTCTACTTTGTGCCTGCATTTAGTGGGCTAGGCGCACCCTATTGGGATATGAGTGCTAGGGGAGCCTTTTTTGGCATTACCGCCAGTGTCCAACCAGAGCATTTAGTACGCGCTGTGTTGGAAGCGATCACATATCAAGTTTTGGAAGTAGTACAGGCGATTAATTCATCTAGCAGTACTCCAGTTGGTCGATTAACCGTAGATGGTGGTGCTTGCGAAAATAATTTTTTGATGCAATTCCAGGCTGATGTGTTAGGTATTCCAGTTGAACGACCGATAATCCGCGATACGACCGTTCAGGGTGCAGCATTTGCAGCAGGTTTAGCTATAGGATTTTGGGAGAGCTATGAAGCACTGGTGCAGCAACGTCAAATTGAGCGTGTATTTGAGCCGGAGAGCAATGCCCCATTGTCCAATTTTGCTACTTGGCAAAAAGCTGTGAAACGCACTTTAGCTTGGGCAGAGTAAAGACAAGTAATAACAAATTTTGCTATTTTTTGCTATTTAAGGATACTAGACGCATGATTAAACCTAAGATTTTTATTGATGGCGAATCGGGAACCACAGGCTTACAAATCTACTCACGCCTCAATCAACGGGATGATATTGAGTTAGTTAGCATTGAGGCATCTAAACGTAAGGATGCAACTGAGCGGGCTAAACTAATTAATGCCGTTGATGTTGTTATTCTCTGCCTACCTGATGATGCAGCCCGCGAAGCTGTTAGTTTAGTAAGTAGTAATACGGTTAAGATCCTTGATGCTAGTAGTGCCTATCGCACAGCTAATGGCTGGGTATATGGCTTCCCTGAACTAAATCCAGGGCAGAGAGAGAAAATCGCCAGCGCCCAGTTTGTCAGCAATCCAGGCTGTTATCCCACAGGATTTTTAGCCTGTATCCGTCCTTTGACTGCTAAGGGAATTTTAAAGAGTAATTTTCCCATCACTGTTAATGCAGTATCAGGTTACTCTGGTGGCGGAAAGAATCTTATCAATAAATACCATATCTTCCATGAACAGCAAGCTGGGGGAGAGTCACTATATCCTTATGGCATCTATGGTTTGCAGTTTGGGCATAAGCACGTCAAGGAAATGCATTATTATTCAGAATTAGCATTGCCGCCACTGTTTGTACCGTCAGTAGGGGATTTTGAGCAAGGGATGCTAGTTCAAGTGCCTTTACCGTTGGGAATTTTGGATAATCCACCATCAGGTGAGGTAATCTATGAAGCGATCGCTAACTACTACCAAAGTGAAAAATTTGTGCAGGTTGCTCCATTCCAAGATTCTACTCTGCTGCGAGATGGAATATTTTTGGATGCAATCGCAATAAACGGCACCAATATTGTTCAGGTTTTTGTATTCGCCAATGACACCACCAAAGAAGTATTGCTAGTTGCTCGTCTCGACAACTTGGGCAAAGGCGCATCAGGAGCAGCAATCCAAAACCTAAACATCATGCTGGGCTTTCCAGAAGAATTGGGATTGTTATAAAAAAATTGGGAATTGGGAATTGGGAATTAAAACTTTTACCCAATGCCCAATGCTCATTAGTTTGATAATTTTTTCAGTTCCTCAAGTAATTCAATTACATGATGCTCAAAGCCTTTATTTCGATCTTGAACTGACTCAATCAAATGTTTGTCAAAAAGATTAATTACAGTATTACCTAATTGAATACCTAAAGGTTTTAAATGTCCACCGTTTAAATTTCCAATAAATTTTTGAGGCGGTTTTTTCAAAATATCAGTAAACCATTCACAGGTTAACTTAGCAATCTTATCAGACTTAAAGCAGACTAAACCCATGATATTAAATAAACCACTATCCTTGATTAAATTCTTGGTTTCTTCAGGGGTTGGTTTCACACCCCAACCAAGATTATCGATGATATCGGCTAAAAATTGAGGACGAATTGCACTGGCTGTATCGCTAATATCAGGCGCTAAGAGGATAGAAACTTGTCCTCTAATAAAGACACTATTAATTTTAATTTCCCGACCTACGTAAGTGTCAATTAGTTTCTGATCTTCTATAATTTTTCGTTTAAGTTCCTCAACGAGAATGTTAATATCTGCAACAACACTTTCTATCTGTAACTCATTCGAAGTATAAGACAGCAGTTTCCGAATAAACTTTTCCCTATCTTGAGGCTCTGGAGGTAAAGCAGTAAATCCTTCTAACAGTGAGATATATTTACAGCCAAGGCTATGTCCAATCCAAGAAAAGTTTTTATCATCTAGATAGGCTTCATAATCATATCCTTCCACACTTGCCATCCTTATAAGCTCTGGCAAAATCTCATACTGCTCTCTCATCAAAAAACCAGCTTCTACATAATGGTCAAACGTAAAATTAAACGGTAGAAGAATAATGGTATATCCCTGCTCGAATAGAGAGCGAAGCAAATGGCGATAGAAAAGCATGGGGCCAAATGTACCAAAGAAAGCCCCTGCAATAAATTGAATTACTCCTTTAGGCTTTGGATGCAGAGCAACCCAACTGTGAGAAACGGGTTTAAATCTCAGTTTTAAATTTGTATTAACCATGACTTAGCAACGAGTTCATCTCATTTTGGTAGGTGTATACTTAATCTCCAAACTGATGTTGCTGCTTTTCGGATTCTTTAAAAGATATTTTCCCAAAACTGATTGGACTGGTTCATACTTTGTTGCTAGTTGTGGAGGCGTTACTGTTGAGCAGTTAAAGCATTACATTGAGAATCAAGAACAGCCAAAACAATGATTTGCTTCACTCAATTTTATGTTGGTCGAAATTCATCTCCCGTTACAATCGAAGACTTAAGGGGAGTCTTCTTGCTCCATTTAAGATAGAACGCGATCGCACATTGCTAGCATCGTTACTGAACTAGCGATCGCTGTTAATTTGCGAATAGCCTGTTCTTTGTTTATTTCCAGCTAAATCACTTCTTGCTTACTTTGTCAATATGTAAACCCTAGCACTGTCAGGTTGATTGGCTATGGTTTTGGCAGCATTTTGAAGATATTGGCACAAGTCTAGTGAACTTTTTGGGCTTCAGTTTCGCTAAAAGCTTTTTTATCACATCAACTTTATCAGTAAATCAAGACTAGTTAGGGATTTCAGCCAGCGATTTGTGCGTAATAAAGCTTGTACAATTATCAAGGCGGTTTTTACTGCCAGAATACTTCTCAGGTGTAAAATTTATCGACAGCAAAATTTTTCTAGTTTGTATTTTTCCATGCTTCACTTGTGGCAAAAATTACTCAAGTTAAGCACTTCTATATTGCAATAGATAACTTTTACCCTTATGACTGGAGAGCAAAATCTTGGGAATAGAACTACGCAGTTTCGTATTTCTCGACAACCTGCAACCTCAACATGCAGCATATATGGGAACAGTAGCCCAAGGCTTCTTACCATTACCAGGGGATACATCACTGTGGATTGAAATCTCTCCTGGTATCGAAATTAATAAAATTACGGATATAGCCCTGAAATCTGCCTCTGTCCGTCCGGGAGTACAGGTAGTTGAACGACTATACGGACTATTGGAAGTTCATTCTAGCTCCCAAGGTGAAACGCGGGCTGCTGGTCAAGCAATTTTGGCGGCACTAGGAGTCAAAAGAGAGGAATGTCTGAAACCGCGTGTTATTTCCAGTCAGATTATCCGCAACATCGATGCTTATCAAACACAACTGATTAATCGCACGCGCCGGGGACAGCTACTACTAGCAGGACAAACACTATATGTATTAGAAGTGGAACCTGCTGCTTACGCCGCGCTAGCTGCCAATGAAGCGGAGAAAGCGGCGAGGATTAACATTCTTGAAGTTCAAGCTGTAGGTAGCTTTGGACGGCTTTACTTAGGTGGGCAAGAACAGGATATTCTAGCAGGTGCGGCGGGAGCTTTAACGGCCATTGAAAATGTAGCTGGCCGAGCAAATCCTCTAGGTGGTCGTCAGGAGTAAAGGAAAGAAAATGGCAAATCGAGAGCATCTAGCTTTACTGAAAGCAGGTGCAGTGACATGGATTGAGTGGAGAAAGAAAAATCCTCAGATTGAACCAGACCTCAGCGCTGCAAATCTGCAAGGGCATAACCTCAGAGGCGCAAACCTCCAGGGGGTAAATTTGAGAAAGGTAGATTTAGGTAATGCTTTACTGGTGCGAGCAAACCTCAGTGGTGCTGACCTCAGTAGTGCCAACCTCAGCAAAGCCTTTCTCATTGAAGCTAACTTGAGTGATGCTAGCTTGAGTGTTGCTAACTTGAGTGGTGCTATACTTACACAGGCAGATTTGAGCCAGGCTAATTTGATTGGAGCCGATTTGAGTGAGGCGAATCTGAGAGGCGCTGCGATCGCTCATGCTAATCTAATTGGAACTGATCTAAGAGACGCTAACTTAAGAGATGCCGATTTAGGTGCAGCAAAGCTAATACGGGCAAATCTATCTTTTGCCAACCTGATTGAAGCTAACTTGATTGAGGCTGACCTTAGCGAAGCAAGTTTGTACGAAGCGGAAGTATTGGGGGCTTATCTTTATAAAACTGACTTATACAAAGCTAATTTGAATAAGGCTCGCTTCAGTGGTGCTTATCTGTTGCGGGCTAACTTAAGTGAAGCTGACTTGAGTCAAGCTGACTTGAGTTGGACTAACCTGAGAGGTGCAAATTTGGCAGGGGCAAATCTTAGAGGAGCCAACCTGAGAGGAGCCGACATGAGGGGAGCTAACCTCAGTGGCGTAAATCTTCAGGAGGCAATTATGCCTGACGCTTCAAAGCACGATTAGTTAGCAACAAAAGGTAATTGTGTTGGTTGTTACAAGGTTTTCAGTAATGGTAAAGCTCAGTCACTTCAGTACTGAGATATAAGCGACGTGAGCAGTAATAAAGGCAAATGAGAAATCCGGTTCGCTCCCCTTTACAAAGGGTTTGGGGATCTCTTGGGTGTAAGCCTTACATCTTCAAGAAATCGCCGCTGTGAAAAGTCTCTTACCAAAGAATTTGCGATCGCTCTTGCACAACTCGCTGATATACTTCTTGAGTTTGCCTAGCTAATTTTGGCCAGCTAAAGCGCCGCTCTAAATCTTCATAAGCGTTATCCACCAACCATTGTCGATAACCTGGATTTTTCAACACTTCCAAAATTCCCCAAGCTAAAGAGTCGGAATTGTTCACCCAAGTAACAATGCCTGTTTTGGTATGCTGCACCACTTCGGGAAAACCACCTGTATCGGAAACCACTACAGGCACGCGAGAAGCAAAGCTTTCTAAAGCTACAATTCCAAATGGTTCGTAAAGACTAGGAAAAACGGCACAGTCAGCAACAGTCTGGAATTTATCTAAGTAATCATCAGAGAGAAAACCTGTAAAATAGCAATGATGCCAAATTCCCAAATTCCAGGCTTGGCGTTTGAGATGGTCAGTATTTCCACCACCGACAATCACAAATTTAACATTACCTCCCATTTCCGAAAGGATTTTTGGTGCGGCATTAAGTAATATAGGTACACCCTTTTCGTAGGTCATACGACCGAGGTAATAAACGATTTTCTCGTTGTCTGTAGCAAATTGGCGGCGAAAATCTAGCGCATGAAAATCTACGTGATGCTGTTTCTTTTCGGCTCTGATACCGTTATAGATAACATCAATTTTGTCCCAAGGACTGTATAATGCTCGTTCTACCTCTTGGCGCATATAGTTGCTACAAACAATAACCCGCCAAGCATTGTAAGCCAGCAAGGTTTCTTTGCCATTTATATAGCCTTGGATCTCTGTGTGAATACCGTTATAGCGTCCGTATTCTGTAGCATGAATTGTGGCAATTAGTGGTATTTTAAAATTATGCTTGAGAGCGATCGCAGCATCTCCAACTAACCAATCGTGGGCATGAATTAAATCAAAGGGCCCTTCCTCCAAGATCAACTTACCACCGTGATCTCCCATACTCAAGTTGAGATTGACTACCCAGTGGAAAAAGTCATTACTATGTGCCACTGGCACCCGATGTACTTTTACTCCTTCAACCACTTCATACATTGATGCCTGACCAAACTCCGCCGTAATCAGGTGGACTTCATGTCCTAGCTTTACCAGTTCCGGGTACAATTCCGCTACATGTCGCGCAATTCCCCCAACAATCCTTGGCGGAAACTCCCAACTCAATACCAATATCTTCATCTGCTAGACTCCCCGACACTTTACAAATATCTAAACAACTACATTTACTTAAAAATACAAGTCTGGCGAATGTAGTGAGTACTTTTACTAAATTTTTAGATTTTTTAACAGTTATTTTGTTAAAGCTTATCAAAGGTTATCAACTGTATGCTATCGATACGAAGCAAGGTATAATACTAATTCTTAATTTAAGACAATTGAGTGCCCGTTTTGTAACTCAGGCTTTAAGAAGGGGTGACGACGCAAACAGTATGAACTCGATCGCGCCCTTGCTGTTTAGCTATATAAAGTGATTTGTCCGCAGCATTAATCAAGTCTTGTGGCGAAGTTTCGGAATTTGGCACAATGCTGGCAATACCTAGACTAACAGTAACGCGATCGCACACACTAGATTGAGCATGGGGAACGTTCAAGTCATAGACTGCTTGTCGAATAGTTTGAGCTATAAAGATTGCTCCTTCAATCTCTGTATTAGGCAGAATCACAGCAAATTCTTCGCCGCCGTAACGGGCGACTAAATCGGCTGGACGCTTAATAACACTTTTAAGCGCACTCCCCAATTGCCGCAAACAATCATCTCCTGCTAAATGCCCGTAAGTATCGTTGTAGCGTTTAAAAAAATCGACATCGAACAAGATTAAAGACAACGGCATTTGCTCGCGTTTGAGTCGATGCCACTCATTCTCAAGAAATTGATCAAATCGGCGACGATTGGCTATTTGAGTCAAGCCATCTAAAGTGGCCAATCTTTGCAGTTCTTCATTGGCAGCTTGTAATTGCTGGTAGAGTACTGATTGATGAATAGCGATCGCTACCTGACTGGCTAACTGCTGCAACAAATTCACTTCAAATGCTTGCCAGTAACGAGGTGCGCTACACTGATGAGCAATGAGTAAACCCCACAGATGCTCCCCATTCAAAATCGGTACTACCATCGCAGCCTTGATTTGATAGAGTTGTAATAACTCAAAAACATCGGCTGAAAGATCAGACTCCTGAATATTATGCAGGACTGTAGGTAATCCCTGGTAATAGTAGCTAAAATCTCGTTTTTTCGAAAATGGGTGCAGTGTCTGCTCTAATCTCTGCGGGTAGTCATCACTCAGCGATTCTGCCGCAAAATAGCCACTTCCGTCAGATTCCAACTGGTAGATAGCGACGGAATCTGAACCCAAACACTCTCGAATACTGTTGACTGTTGTATTTAGAACCTCCTCCAAATTCAGTGATTGCCGAATCTGTTGAGTTACTTCAGTAATTAGCCGTTCCCCCTCTGCCTGTTGTCGCAGCAATTTTTCAGCTTGTTTGCGAATGCTAATGTCTTCTACCGAGCCAAGAATCTGTATTGGAGTGCCGCTAGCATCTCTGGCAAATACGACTTCTCGTGTATTCAGCCAAAGCCACTCCCCATTTTTATGTCGGAATCGGTATTCGGTGGAAAGAACTTCGTTGTCGCTAAGGTTGACGAAGCGACTTGGTATGTCATAGCAGAGGTGTTGGTCGTCTGGATGAAAGCAATTTAGGAACCACTGCGGATCTGCGTTACAAAATTCCTCTGGAGAGTAGCCTAAAATGCTAAGACTTTTTTGGTTAAGATAAATGCTTGTTCCTTTTAAGAGGTCAAATAAATACAAAATATGCGGTACGGTATTAGCAACCTTTTGGAGAAAGTCTTGACTTGAGCGCAATGCCTCTTCAGCTTTTTGACGTTCGCGCAGCGCGGCTTGATATTCACTAATATCTCGTCCCTCAAAAATAAGTAATGTTACACACCCTGTTTCATCGAGTATGGGACGTAGTGAAAAATCAATTGCGATCGTTCCATCGTCTCGATCCAAAACCTCAACTTCATAGCGAATAGATTCACCATTAGCAGCAGCTGCTAACGCAGTTTTTAATTGTGCTTGCGTCTCTGAAGAAATTGCCCACCATTTTGCTTCCCAAAATGGCTTACCGACTACTTCTTCTCGAGTAATCCCAGCAAAGTCCAGTGCTGTTTGGTTAGCCTCTAATACAATTCCATTGGGCTGAAGCAATCCGATAAACTGATTGGTTTGATTGAAAATCGCCCGGAATTTTTGCTCATTTTCACTTAATGCTTCTTCTACCTGTTTGCGGTCAGTAATATCTCGTCCAACAGATTGAAGTTCTACAAGAGTACCCTGGTCATCAAATATGCCTCGAATAATCCAATGCGTCCACCGCACGCCAAGGCTTGCTATGGCACGATTTTCAATGGCAATCACGGGATTTTCGGAACTAATGGAATTTACCAGACTAAACACACCTTCCCGATCTTCTTCAAACACAACAGGTTCGTAGTGTTGGGCAATAATCTCTTCTCGCTTGAGTCCAAAAAATCGACAGAAAGCTTCATTAACAAAAGTAACAATACCATCTGGTGAGCCTCTAGCAATCAGTTCCGTTTGATCTTCGAGGATGGCACGATAACGCGCTTCGCTCTCTTGCAATGAGGCTTCTGCCTGTTTGCGTTCGCTAATATCGAACACTAAACCCTGAAGTACCTGAGTTTGTCCATCCGCACAGAGAAGAAGATTAGCTTGATCCCGCACCCAAATTGTTCTACCATCACGCCTCATCATTCGATACTCGACCCTCAAAGGCTCTCCGGTGGTGATTGTCGTGTTTACAGCTTGCCAATAGCGATCGCGATCGTCTGGATGAGTGTAATTTAACCAACTATTAAAAAAACCGTGATGCCAATCTTCGGGAGCAATGCCTAACAATTGTTGCAGTTGCGGACTAATATAAGCTTCTTGAGTAGTGGTATTAATCGGTAAAATATAAACAACGCCCGGAATTTGTTCTACCAGAGTGCGGTATTTTTGCTCTGCCTCAGAGAGTTCTTGGGCCTGCTTGCGACTCATGATGTTTTGAATTTCTACAATAAATATATATTTTGCTGTTAGAAATCCTGCATTAGAGGCACGCTCAAGGATTTTTGAGCCAATGGCTAGTTAGTCTCTGGCTTTTTCAAAGCTAAACCTACCAGCAGCAGGCTGAAACTTTTACGCTTGAGGCTGCTGTTGACAGCCTTTGTAATTAAAATTAACAGATATTGAAAAAGAATTCTGAATTCTGAATTCAGAACAAAAAATTTTGGTGGGGGACTGAAAATAGTAGATTCAGACGCTTTTGCTAGCTTGCTGCTTTGCAGGAGCGTGCGGACTCGCTTTGCGTAGCGATATCCGCCATTCGGACTCAAATTCATTCTGACTTCTGACTTCTGACTCCTGACTCCTGAATTCTATTAGTTTTGATCCAAGCGCAGTACTGCCATAAAAGCTTCCTGCGGTACATCTACAGTACCTACAGATTTCATCCGCTTTTTACCTTTTGCTTGCTTCTGTAAGAGTTTCTTCTTCCGGCTGATGTCACCACCGTAGCATTTGGCTAGCACATCTTTCCGCAAGGCGGGGATGTGTTCGCTGGCAATAACTTTACTACCAATAGATGCCTGAATTGGGACTTTGAATTGATGGCGGGGAATTAATTCTTTGAGTTTTTCTGCCATTGCCCGCCCAACGTTATAAGCTTTGTCTCGATGCACAATCATCGCCAAGGAATCCACAGGATCGCCGTTAATCATGATATCCAGCTTCACCAAAGGGTTCTCACGGTAGCCTATAAGGTGATATTCCATACTAGCATAACCGCGCGATCGCGACTTCATCTGATCGAAAAAGTCAGTTACTACTTCCGCTAAGGGTAGTTCATAAGTCAGGGTGGTTCGTCCTTGGGCGAGATATTTCATATCTTTGAAGATGCCCCGGCGATTTTGTGACAACTCCATCAAGCTGCCAACATAAGTTTCCGGCGTAATCATCTCTACTTGGACGTAGGGTTCTTCAATTCTTTGGCGATCGTTGGGAGAAGGTAAACGGCTAGGATTATCGATGTACAGTTCCTCTCCTTTGAGAGTAATCACCTTATAAACCACCGAAGGGGCTGTAATGATTAAATCGAGATTATACTCCCGCTCTAGGCGTTCTTGGACGATTTCCATGTGCAGCAAGCCCAAAAACCCGCAACGGAAGCCAAACCCCATCGCGCTCGAAGTTTCTGGTTCGTAATGCAGGGCTGCGTCGTTGAGTTCGAGCTTTTCTAATGCTTCCCGCAAGTCTTCAAATTGGTCAGCATCAATGGGGAACATCCCACAATAAACCATTGGGTTCGCTTCTGCGTAACCTGGTAAGGGTGACTCAGCTTTTGCCTTACTAAGGGTAATTGTGTCACCCACCCGTGCATCAGCTACTGCTCTAATTGCCGCTCCCAAATAGCCTACTTCGCCAGCGTGGAGTTCTTCAACTTGCTTTTGAGTAGGAGAAAGCACACCTAACTCATCAATTTCAAATTCTTTACCGGATGCCATTAAATGAATGCGATCGCCTTTTCTGACAGTGCCATCCATCACCCGGAAATACACAATTACTCCTCGGTAACTGTCGTAATAGCTATCAAATATTAACGCTCGTAACCGTTCATTTATGGTATTGGGCGGTGGCGGTATCCGCTCGACAACTGCTTCTAAAATCTCATCAATACCAAGTCCTTCTTTCGCAGAAGCCAAAATCGCACCACTGCAATCTAGACCGATAATTTCTTCAATTTCGCCAATTACCCGTTCTGGTTCTGCCCCAGGCAAATCAATTTTATTCAAAACTGGGATAATTTCCAGGTTACTCTCTAAGGCTAAATAGACATTTGCCAAAGTTTGCGCCTCCACCCCTTGGGAAGCATCTACTACCAATAGCGCTCCTTCACAAGCAACAAGAGAGCGGGAGACTTCATAAGAAAAATCCACGTGTCCAGGAGTATCAATTAAGTTCAGTACATACTGCTGACCATCCTTAGCTGTGTAGTTCATCCGGGCAGCTTGCAGCTTAATCGTAATGCCGCGCTCCCGTTCCAGATCCATGTTGTCGAGAAACTGTTCCTTCATCTTTCGGTCTTCAACAGTGCCAGTTGCTTGTAGCAAGCGATCGGCGAGGGTTGATTTCCCGTGGTCGATGTGAGCAATAATACAAAAATTGCGAATGCGAACTGCGGGAACGTCAGTCATATACTATCTTTGCCTTAGCAGCAACCAAAGTTAAAAGAGCAATTTACTTAATGTATTTTAATGCTTTCTTAGCCAAGACGCTCCGTTTTTAGTGGGGGATTGGGGACTAGGGACTGGGGACTGGGGACTAGGGAAGAGTTTTCATAACCCAATCCCTAATACCCAATCCCCAATCCCCTCTTCACCCCATCTTTAACTTTCGATCTAAATAGGTGGACTTTTAAGAATATTATGAAAGTCTATTTGTCGCTGCTAGTATTCAACAGCTAGGAGCGTACAATAAATGTAAATAAGTACATGTAGGGATCATGTAGTGATCTTGGGCAATTACGACCTGTAATTACTCATAATCACTGATTTATCGGCAAAACTCCTAGAGCCATTGTCTAGTCAGTTATATGAAAAATGCGATTTAAAACTTAAAGCTGTTACTTTGGTGCTATTTCGGGGAACTATGTAAATGTCCCATTGAAAATTTTTCAGTGAATTAGCCCAAATGATGAATATAACTACTTTACAAAGCTTGAGACAAAACCAATTCAGAGTATATCAAACCTATGAATATGCAAGAGAAAACTACCGAAGCGGAAAACACACGAGCCGATAAGGTAGAAATTGCCGTCCGCCTGGACTCCGAGTTACTAGAGCAAATTCAGCATCTCACCAATGACCCTAGTAAAGTGATTGAGGTAGCAATTCGCCAGTGGTTGCGTGGTGAAATCCTCAGAGATGACGAACTGACACGCACCCCTGTGCGTACTCCCGTTCCTCCTCGTGGTGAATGGAACGATTAATGTCATCAGTCATCTGTTAATGCAATTTAAAAAAGGTGAAGTTTGCCAAGCTGGATTTCAGAACACCAAGTAAATACGCAATAAAAGCAAAAAAGCTGTAAAAATTTATATACAAATTTTAGCAGCTTTAGTACAATTACGGTCGGATATCCTTTGTCTATCCAACTCAATTAATGACTATTACTGCCAATTCCCAATTGCCGAATGTATTTTCCCAAAATCTGGAATCTATTACCAGTAAAACTGATGGCTTATTACCAACTCTAGGAGCTGAGTTGGTGTATACGCAAGATGGGGCAGGGCGCTATCTGACCTTTCATTGGCAGCACAGCGAACTCCTGGGGTTAAATACCGAAAAAATAGTTGACGAGTTAAACCAGACGCAAACCTTTGCCCCAGTGGATAAGGTTAATTATGTGGAACGATTGCACCGAATTTTGACAAGTTTGGTGCCAGAAAGGTTTCAGTGTTGGTTTAGCTACCATCAGGAATTATTTGAGTTGGACTTAGTGATTAGTCCGATTATGCCGAGTTTGGGAACAACTGCCACTACAGTTTTAGTTATGGGACGCTTAGTGCAAGCGACACTCAACAAAAAACAAGCACGTGTGGCATCCAAAACGCCCACACAAATAGAGTTGGCTTTACGTTCACAGCAACATCAAAAACTGGTAAATGGGATTACCAGAAATATTCGCCGGACATTGGATTTAGATATTATTTGGCAGCAAACAGTTGATAGTTTGGGAAAAGCACTGCGGCTAGAGCGCTGTATTATTTGTCCTTATCAGCCCTCTAGCTCAAAAGTAAAAGTGAAGGCTGAGTATCGCCAGCCAGAACTCAGATCAATGCTAGGCTTGGAAATAGATGTAGTTTCTGAGCCTGCCTTTGCTCAGGCTTTGACAACCCTAGAACCAGTTGTGATGGAAGTGCCTGGATGCACAGAGTCTGGGCGGCAGAAAACTTTGGTGGTTGCGACTTGCTATCAAGACCAAGCCAATGGATTGGTTGCCTTGAATTGGCAAGATGAATGCTATACATTAACAGAATCGGAATTAGAGCTAGCAAAAGAAGCAGCAGATCAATTGGGAACTGCGATCGCACATGCTACTTTATATGAAGAATTAGAAGTAGCGCGTCAAAAAGCCGAAGAAGCTTCCCGTCTCAAAAGCGAGTTTCTGGCTAATGTATCCCATGAAATTCGTACCCCCCTCAATGGCATGATTGGCTTCTTAAAGCTGATTTTGGAAGGGATGGCAGATGACCCAGAAGAACAAAATCAATTTTTAGAAGAAGCTCACAACTTATCGATACATCTACTAAATATCATCAACGATATTTTGGATATTGCCAAAATTGAAGCGGGCAAAATGGAGCTAGCTTACGCTCCAGTTAAGCTAAATGAGCTATTTAGTGATGTAGAAAGTTTCATGCGTCCCCAAGCAGAAATGAGAAACCTCAGCTTTCGGATGCAAATGCCTGCTACCTCTGATGAAATTATTGTCCAAAGCAACTACCAACGCTTGCTCCAAGTGATGCTCAATTTGCTAGGTAATGCCATCAAATTTACCCATGAAGGCGGTGTCACCGTCAGCGCCGATTTAGTACTCAAAAAATCGAAGCTTCAAGACCAGCAATTTCCTGGCATGGTAAGAGTCCGTGTGGCAGACACAGGTATCGGTGTTTCCCTAGACAAACAAGATAAACTGTTTCAATTATTTTCTCAGGTGGATGGCTCACGCACTCGCCAGTATGGTGGCACAGGTTTAGGACTGGCAATATCTCAGAAGCTAGTAGAAGCAATGGGCGGCGAGGTACATTTTTATAGTCTGGGTGAAGGACTTGGTTCAACAGTGACATTTACAGTGCCACTATATCAACAGCCAGTTATGGTTTCGTCTACTGATAGCGATTCAACAGAGAGTGTTGAGTAATGAGTTGGGAATTGGGAATTGGGAATCTTAAAGTTTCTTAGTAATTATTATTCAATAAATAACAAAACTGGGTATGGGAGATTGGAAATAATTCCGTCCCTAGACCACAAAATTGTATAATTATGGGCTGGGTTGAAGAACAGAACACAACAAACGCCTAAATGTTGACTTTTGCTCCGCTTTACTCAAAATTTACAAAAAATAGATTTTTGACTCCTTTTTACGGTGACGTGTACTTGGAGAATTAAATCCTGTCTTCCGTCTGACTGCAAAGCAGAACCTAAAAGCTAAAGTAAAGTAGGAGGCTCACACGAAAACTTTGTTCAGACAACATGGAAAATAAGATTTTGGATAATAGTTAACGAGTAATAGCGCATCTGGCACAGGAATCATTATTATTCAATGTCCCATGCCCCATGCCTCATGCCTCATGCCCCATTCCTAATGCCCACCATTAACTTAGCAGGTCTAAAACTATGGAACTCACAATTGACAACGTTGAAACAGTCTTAGATGAAATGCGCCCTTATCTCATGTCTGATGGCGGCAATGTGGAACTCGTAGAACTCGATGGGCCTGTTGTAAAGCTGCGCCTGCAAGGTGCTTGTGGTTCTTGTCCCAGTTCTGCAATGACCCTGAGAATGGGTATTGAGCGCCGCCTAAAAGAAATGATTCCTGAAATTGCGGAAATTGAACAAGTGGTGTAAAAGTTAGGAGTTAGGAGTTAGGAGTTATGAGTTTTGAATCAACTCCTAACTCCTCATTCTTAACTCCTAACTATTCCTATGTCCCATCCTCTTTACATCGCTTTTATCTGGCATCAACATCAGCCTCTGTACAAATCTCCTGGTAGTGCCCTATCTGCCAGTCAGCAGTACCGCCTACCTTGGGTACGTTTACATGGGACTAAAGATTATTTGGATTTGGTATTGCTCTTAGAGCGGTATCCTAAGTTACACCAAACGGTGAATTTAGTTCCATCGCTGATATTACAACTCGAAGATTATGTTGCTGGGACTGCTTTTGACCCTTACCTCACAGCCTGCTTGACACCGGATGAACAACTCAGCCAGGAACAGAGGGAATTCATTATCCAACACTTTTTTGATGCCAATCACCATACGTTGATTGACCCACATCCCCGCTATGGCGAATTGTATCAGCAAAGGCAGGAGAAGGGGCAAGCCTGGTGTTTAGCAAATTGGGAATTGCCTGATTATGGTGATTTGCTAGCTTGGCACAATTTAGCTTGGATCGATCCACTGTTTTGGGATGACCCGGAAATTGCTACTTGGTTAAAACAGGGTCGGAATTTTACTTTAAGCGATCGCCAGCGCATTTATTCCAAACAACGAGAAATCCTCAGCCGCATCATCCCCCAACACCGCAAAATGCAGGAGGCGGGGCAACTAGAAGTTACCACTACGCCCTACACCCACCCGATTTTACCCTTACTCGCTGATACTAACTCTGGTCGGGTAGCCGTGCCGAATATGACACTACCTAAGCAGCGCTTTCAGTGGGAAGAAGATATTCCCCGTCACCTACGGAAAGCTTGGAACTTTTATAAAGACCGCTTTGGACAAATACCTCGTGGTTTGTGGCCTTCGGAACAGTCAGTCAGTCCGACGATACTTCCACACATTATTAACCAAGGATTTAAGTGGATATGCTCAGATGAAGCTGTCTTGGGATGGACGTTAAAACACTTTTTTCATCGGGATGGGGCGGGGAATGTGCAGCAACCAGAACTGTTGTACCGACCCTATCGGCTGCAAACCGCAGAGGGCGATTTGTCAATTGTATTTCGTGACCACAGATTATCAGATTTGATTGGGTTTACCTACAGTGCGATGCCCGCAAAAAAGGCAGCAGCAGACTTAGTGGGACATTTGCAAGCGATCGCTAAAATGCAAAGAGACAGTCAAAGCGATCAACCTTGGCTAGTTACCATTGCCTTGGATGGGGAGAATTGCTGGGAATTTTATCCCGAAGATGGCAAACCCTTCTTAGAAGCTTTGTATCAAAGTTTGAGCGATGAACCCCACCTTAAACTCGTCACCGTTTCCGAATTTCTGGAAGAATTCCCCGCCACAGCCACTATTCCCGGAGGGCAACTACATAGTGGTTCTTGGGTGGATGGCAGCTTCACCACCTGGATCGGCGATCGCGCCAAAAATCGCGCTTGGGATTACTTAACGGAAGCAAGAGAAATGCTCGCAAGTCATCCCGAAGCAACGGAAGAAAACAATCCAGAAGCATGGGAAGCATTGTATGCCGCAGAGGGTTCAGACTGGTTTTGGTGGTTTGGTGCAGGACACTCCTCAAATCAAGATGCCATCTTTGACCAGTTATTTCGAGAACACCTATTTGGCATTTACAAAGCATTAAATGAACCTATACCGCCTTATCTCAAGCAACCAGTGGAAATCCACGAAGCACAAGGAAGCCACACGCCACAAGGGTTTATCCATCCTGTTATCGATGGTAAGGGTGATGAGCAAGATTGGGACAAAGCTGGACGCATAGAAATCGGCGGGGCGCGGGGGACGATGCACAATAGCAGTGTCATCCAGCGACTTTGGTATGGCGTAGATCACCTCAATTTCTATGTGCGGCTGGACTTTAAAGGTGGCGTTGCACCAGGAAAGGATTTTCCCACAGAATTGAATTTGCTGTGGTTTTATCCAGAAAAAACAATGGTTAATAGCCCAGTTCCTTTGGCAGATGTACCAGATGCAGCCCCACTTAATTATCATTTTCACCATCTTCTGGAAGTTAATTTGCTCACGCAATCGATTCAGTTTCGAGAAGCTGGAGACAATTATCAATGGCAGCCCCGTTTCAGTCGCGCTCAAGTAGCAATAAATAGTTGTTTAGAGTTGGCTGTACCGTGGGCAGATTTGCAAGTTCCGCCAGATTATCCCCTGCGCCTGATTTTGGTGCTTGCAGATGAAGGGCGTTTTTGCAATTACTTGCCAGAAAATGCTTTGATTCCCATTGAAGTGCCTTAGAACTCAATACCCTTGGTTTTATAGCCATTCTCATTTGAATGAATAGTGGCGTACGGATGTACGCCACTACGAGAATATATCTTTAATCTATGGTTAATTATTTTTTATGTCCCTATAGGAATCCGCTTTGATTTTTGTTCGCGCAGCGTGGCGTACCTATATTTACTTGCGTGGGAAGGCAATAGAAAAGACGGCTTTTTGAGTTGTACGGAGTTTTTTCACGCAATCAAATAGAATTTCTATATATTGACTATTCTGTCTGAATTTTAGCCCTTTTTGTCCACCTCTAAGGTTGCCAATATTTGGCGATTGAATTCCTCTTGATCGGCAAATATTTGAAAAATTCTATCTACTTTTGTAAGTTGAAACAACATCCTGACTTGCTCGCTGACAGAACATATAAAAAGTTTCCCATTAGCACTTTGCACCATTTGCATTACTGAGATTAAAGCGCCTAAACCAGAGCTATCAATAAGCTTTATCTCTTTCATATCAAGCAAAAAAATATTGGCTCCTTCTGTGAGAAGTCCACTAACTTGACGACGTAGTTCATTACCTCTGATATTATCTAAAATTCCTGATAATTGTAGTACTGTTATGCTCACTTTCATGTTTTTTCAATATTATTTTGATTGGAATAATTTTGGAGTTTTGGAATAAGGCTGACCGTCAAAGTTGCCATAAAGGAGCGATAGTTTTCAAATGAGATATTTGCCTATTTTTGAGACTATTTAGCCCATTTTATCCCTGGTTAGCTCCTGCGAGGCTAATATGCTCATCCACATTAACAGCCATAACAAAGACTCGCAAGACTAACCTCAAAATATCGATCGTCATAAATCGCTAATCGCTATCAAGAAATGCAGGTGGATTCATGTAGACGCATTCGCGGCTATTCTACGAGTTCTCCAGGGGAGTACCGCAGATACTGTGTGTACTTTTGCGTAAGTCCTAAGAAGAATAATGATGATTTGGCAAAGTTCCAGTAATATTACTGTTATTAAGCAATATTTGTCGTAGGATTAGAGACATTTCAGAGCAGATATTCTATACTAATGAATCGCTTTTCTCAGAAAATAACGAATTCTCAAGAGAGCATTTCACAGCAAACTCAACTAGGTCAGATGTGTGCTTCCAAGAAGCTATTCCGCGATCGCTATGAAATATTGCAAGTTCTAGGTAAAGGTGGTTTTGGCATCACTTTTTTAGCCAAAAATGCCGTATTACCTGGACATCCTCTATGCGTCATTAAACAGCTTTGCCCGAAAGTGACTAGTCCTCAAAGTTGGCAAAAGGCATGTGCGCGTTTTGAAAAAGAAGCAAGAACTTTAGGCCAACTCGGTAGTCATTCGCAAATTCCCATGCTGCTAGACTACTTTCAGGTGAATGAGGAGTTTTTTTTAATTCAAGAATACGTACCGGGTTGGACTTTAGCCCAAGAAGTGCGGCGAGGTGGGCCCAAAAGTGAAGCCTCCGTAAAACAGTTTTTACAGGAATTATTACCAGTATTACAGTATCTTCATAAACATCATGTGATTCATCGGGATATTAAGCCCCAGAATTTATTGCGGTGTGAGTATGACAAGCGGGTAGTGCTGATTGATTTTGGTGCAGTGAAAGAGCAAGTAGTTGATGCTTGTGAAAACTCTACCAATCAAGCTGTGAATACCAACTTTATTGGAACTAGGGGATTTGCACCACCAGAACAGTATTCTCTTCGCCCAGTTTATGCCAGTGATATTTATGCACTGGGTGTAACTTGTATTTATATGTTGACTGGTAAAAGTCCTTTAGAATTTGATTACCACCCAAATAGTGGTGAGATATGCTGGCAAAAAGAAGTAAATATTACCGATAGTTTCGCCAAAACTTTAGGGAAAATGGTGAAGATTACATTAGACGAGCGGTTTAAGACTGTCGATGAAGTAATAAGAGCCTTAAGTTATGAAAGCTATTTGCCTACTTTAGCTAACTGTCTAACTACCCAAAAATTAAATAATAAAAGTATTACACAATACGAAAACTCTAACGAAATTCCAGATGTCTACATACCACCAGTCGCCAGAACTGCTAATGCTATTCGAAAATGGAGAGCTAGGCTTAAGTAAACAAGATAGTAAAATTAAGTTAGAAGGTATTTTAAAAGTTATTTGTGATGTATCAAATAGTTGTAGATCCTGCTAAATCTCCATTAAAAATGGGTATTAGGGGGATCTGAAAGTGTCTAAAATCACCGCAACATACTTTTCAAACAACCTTTTATTGCCTAAAGTATCAAATTAACAATTATTATGAGCAATTGAAAATATCAAAAACAAATCTAGTAACTATTGCGACTCCATTTCATCGTCAGTGATGGTTAATTAATCAGGGTTTAACTTAATGCTTAGTCAATTTTTGCTTGTCAATATACAAGCACAATTACTAGGAGTAGCAGTTCAGAGAAATATTTCTATTCAGATTATTATATAATCGGAAGAATAATTAATTTTATGGCTCTCGTAGTTTTCCACAGAAGAGGAAGACTGACTACTATTTACAAACGCTAACTATATTAAGTAATTCCCCAATCCCCAGAACAGGGTTTTCTACCACAAGTAAGCGAGAGTCAATTTTCTTCAGGGACAGTTCGGGGCAAACTTAGCCTAAGTTGTTATGCAGTCGCGCCTGTCAGATCATGATCTGCTGCTTGAATCCCGATTGCCTAAATCCCCTGAATTCCAATGGAAAGAAGTTTTGCCAAAGTTGTAGCACCCCGTTGGTGTCACTTTTAAGAAATCGCTTCCGTGTCATCCGAGTCCTTTCAGATGAGGGGGGATTTGGCAGAACCTATCTATCAGAAGATGTCGATAAACTCAATGAACGTTGTGTTGTCAAGCAATTAGCTCCAAAGTTCCAAGGAACTTGGTCGCAAAAAAAGGCGATGGAATTGTTTGCCGAAGAAGCGCAGCGACTACAAGACCTTGGGGAACATCCCCAAATTCCGACTTTAATAGCTTACTTTGAGCAAGATGGCTGCCTATATTTAGTGCAGCAGTTTATCAATGGCGATAATTTGTTAAAGGAGTTGCAACAGCGCAAGGGTTATAACGCTAGGGATATTCAATCTATTTTGCTAGATTTATTGCCCATCCTGAAATTTATCCATGATCGCAAAGTCATTCATCGGGATATCAAGCCAGAAAATATTATCCGTCATAAAAGTGATGGGCGATTAAGTCTGATTGATTTTGGTTCCTCAAAGCAATTCACCGCAAAAGTTCAGCACAAATCTGGCACATCCATTGGTTCACATGGTTATTCTCCCTTAGAACAAATTAGAGATGGTAAAGCTTTCCCTGCCAGTGACTTGTTTGGTTTAGGCGCTACCTGCTTTCATCTGCTAACGGGAACTTCCCCCTTTCAGTTGTGGATGGAATCGGGGTACGCCTGGGTGAGTAATTGGCGGGAATATTTGCGGAGTCCAGTAAATGCTGAGTTGGATTTTGTCATCGACAAACTTTTAAAAAAAGATATCCATGAACGTTACCAGTCAGCCGATGAAGTTCTCAAAGATTTAATTCCAAAACAACTCCTCGCCCTACCACCAGCCGGCAAGTCATCTGGAAAAATCCCCGCGACTCAAGCCCCATCTTTACCAAAAAGTTATCCCTTACTGAGAACTTTAATTTTGGTAAGTGCTTTTATTCTGTTGTTCGGATTCCAAGAATCTTGGTATAAACATTTTCGTCGCATTCAAACCAGTTTAGTTTCTAGGCTGAGTCAGCATAATAATTCTGGCAAAGATGACGTGCTTTTAGGTCAACCACCAAAGATTACTTTGGGTAAGGTTTCCTTAGCTAATACCATCCAAGGACATGAAAATTCGGTTTTATCCATCGCCATCAGCCCCGATGGTAAAACCATTGCCAGCAGTGGCGGCGATGTCTCCGACGGGCTACGCCTACGCACAATCAAACTTTGGAATCTCGCCACCGGGAAAGAAATATCTTCACTCAACGCCTATTCTCAGCAGGTCAATACGTTAGTAATTAGCCCAGATGGGAAAACTCTGGCAAGTGCCAGTGATGACAGCACCATCAAAATTTGGAATTTAGCAACAGGAAAACAAATTCGCACTCTTACAGGGCATTCTGACTCTGTTCGTGCCCTAGCGATCAGCGCTGATAGCGAAACTCTGGTGAGTGGTAGTGATGATAACACCATTAAAATCTGGGATTTAGCCACAGGAGAGCAAATTCGGACATTGGTAGGGCATACATTTTGGGTGCGATCGCTAGCCATCAGTCCCGATAGCGTGATTCTTGCTAGTGGCAGTTTTGACAAGACGATCAAAATCTGGAATCTGACAAAAGGGTACTCAATCCGCACACTAGAGGGAAATTATCAAACAGTAACAGCTGTAGCTATTAGCCCAGATGGGAAAATTTTAGCTAGTGCTAGCCGCGATCGCACCATTAAACTTTGGGATCTACTGACGGGAAAAGAAATTCGCACACTGACAGGACACGCCAACACAGTCACAACCGTAGCCTTCAGTGCCGATGGTAAAATTATTGCCAGTGGTAGCCGCGATCGCGCCGTCAAACTCTGGAATTCGGCCACAGGAGAAGAAATTCTCACATTAACAGGGCATACCAACACTGTGACATCCGTAGCCTTCAGTCCTGATAGTAAAACCCTTGTCAGTGGTAGTGAAGACAACACCATTAAGATTTGGCGGTTGTCTCAATAAAAATTTCTCCCCTACTAGAATGTCCCTCTCCGGCTTGGAAAGGGACAGATTTTGCGTAGTAAAATCAGGCAGAGGTTTTCATACAATCTAAATTATCAGAAGATAGTCAATCTATATTTACCGCGTTCCTGTGGATTTTTGGAACTGACAACTATATAGTAAGTGTCATCTTCAGGCAACCTAGCTCGGTCAATTAAAGCGCTGTAGGTGCCACCTTTATCTTTGTCTCTATCTATAGCGATCGTCTGTCCTTTTGAATTTAGCAAAGTTACGTAAGGAGAAAATTCTTCATCAACACTATCTACACGAATACTTACAAGCTGATTTTTTCTTCCTTGGAAATTAGAAACATTATAAGCGCCTCCATTTTGTTTCAAGGTTGAGCTATTGGCGCTTAGTTGGCCCGCTTCATCTAAGGTATAGCTAGCTCTGTCATTTCTCAAAGCCAAACTATAGCGACCTATCTCACCAGAATCTCGGCTAGTAACTGCAATTTTGTAAATGCCATTCTTAGGCAACCGCGCAAAAATGAAGGCATCATCGCCATCACTGCTTTTTTCCAAAGTGCCTTTTTTGACGATGATATTATCATCAGGATCGTGCAGAAATAACAAAGGATTTAAACTTAAGTTATTTGATCTGCGTGTATCTTTACTACCAACAAGCCTAATTTGAACTAGTTGATTTTCTCTACCTTCAAACTCATAGAAATGAAAATATCTACCTTGAGATTGAAAGTCATTCTTACTCAGAATACCTAATGCGACATCTACAAAGTTAATCTCTTTATAAGTGGGTGTTGCAGGTGCAGAAATTGCCGAGCGATCGATATTTTGGTTGCCACTTCTAGCTACATTAGAACTTGGCTTGCGTCTCCCAGAGCCAGCATTAGAACGATTAGTATTTGAATTAGAAGCCCTACTTCCAGGCGATCTAGATGCACTACTATTGGAACGATTAGAATTTGAGTTAGAAGTCCTACGTCTAGATGGTCTAGAAGTAGAGTCATCATTTGAAGCATTCGAGGTTGGCTGGGAAGTTTCTGTATTAGAAGATATCGGACGAGTTTGTATTGGCGACTCAACAGATGTCTTCTTTCTTGGAGATACTGATGCTTGAGAAGCAGGAAGTTGCTCAATTCCTTTTTTTACTGCTTCTGGTTGTCTCTCATCTGGTGATTTAGCAATTATGAATTCTTGAGAATGTTGAGGTTTCCCTAAAGCATTTATAGGTAGCACATTGCTCGTGATCAACAAACTACTACCCAATGAACAAATTAAAATGCGGCTTAATTTGTGGCGATAGTTTTTGGTTTCTAGTAGCATAATTACGCTCCTAATTTGGCGGATGATTTCGTATTCAACAGATAGACAAATTTGAAGTCAAAAAATTATATTCTTATTGAGACTCATAATACACTGTGGTGGAAGTTTGCCTACCATATCAAACAAGAGGATTTTGCTAAGTCTTGTTTGATATGGTAGCAGCTGTACTAGAGTGAATATTAATTTTGTAAGTATATACTGAGCTACAAGCTGAAATTGCTGCTTTTCGGATTTTTGCCGAGATATTTTTGTCAAACTGAAGCAGCTACTACTAAGTAAGTGGGGGTAAATAATTATCGGCGGTATAAGGAAATAGGCAATAAAGACTTTAGTGCATTAGACGTAGGTTGGGTGGAGCGGAGCGCAACCCAACATATATCAGGATGTTGGGTTACGCAAAGCCTCCAACGCCACTTGCTACAACGCGGGAAACCCGCGCAACGCAGTTGGCTCCCCAACCTACAATTTTTTTGCAACATTAAAGGCATGAGAGTCCACTAGTTTGATTTTATTGTGCCAACTTACTTAGACTACTGAATCGAGAAGGCATATTTGTGGGTAAAAGGAGTGAAAGGTTTGATATATAAGGTTTTTCCCCTTTAACCTTTTCCCTTTACCCCAAAACCAGACAAGTATTGATATTTGTGCCCCTTGAGAAAAATAGCACATCGCGCTAGTCTTCATTGACGTAACTGCACGCTGTAACATTAGGCGATGACAAATCAACTCTCTGTGAAAATTCCCTCTTGTACTTGGAGCCGTCCCATCGGTTTAGGCTGGGAAAAACCTTATACTGTCCGCTACGCAAGTAATATCGATGATGGGCCTTGGCATGGTATGCCTTTAGGTGGCTTTGGTGCAGGTTGCATCGGTCGTTCTTCACGGGGAGATTTTAACCTGTGGCACATCGACGGCGGTGAGCATACCTTCAAAAACGTCCCCGCTTGTCAATTTAGTGTATTTGAATCCAATGGCACATCTACCCAAGCCTACGCTTTATCTACCCAAGGGCCCGATGATGGCACTCTCAAAGCTTGGCAGTGGTATCCAACGCTTCCCAGTACAGAGGGGACGGGTAATTATCACGCGCTATACCCACGTAGCTGGTTTGTGTACGAAAATGTATTTCAAGCACAGTTGACTTGTGAGCAATTTTCCCCAGTTTGGGCAGGTAATTATCAAGAAACTAGCTACCCTGTAGCAATATTCCTCTGGAATGCCCACAACCCCACAAATGCACCAATTACTCTCAGCATTATGCTCACTTGGCAAAATATGGTGGGCTGGTTTACAAATGCCCTCAAATCTCCCGAAGTGCGGGTGCGTGATGATGGTAGCCCGGTTTATGAATACCAACCACGTTGGGGCGAAAGTCAAGGAAACTACAATCAAATAGTTGAAAATCCACAACAGTTTGGCTGTCTTTTAAGTCGGGTTGGTAGTGATGCTTTGCAAGAAGGTGATGGAACTTGGTGTATTGCGACGCTGAAGCATCCCCAAGTAGAAGTATTTCACCACACTCGCTGGAATCCTGAAGGAACAGGTGATGAGGTGTGGCAAAGCTTTGCGAAAGATGGTTCTTTGTCCAATTATATAGATGCTAATCCAGTCGGAGAAGGTGAACAGTTAGGGGCTGCAATCGCACTTCGTTTCACTCTCCAACCAGGCGAAACTCTCGAAATTCCCTGTGTCCTAGCTTGGGATTTACCCATTACAGAATTTGCCGCCGGAGTCAACTATTATCGCAGATATACAGACTTCTTTGATAGAAGTGGAAATAATGCTTGGGCGATCGCATCTACTGCCCTCCAAGAATACCAAACCTGGCGATCGCAAATTCAAAGTTGGCAAAAACCCATTCTCGACCGGGAAGATTTACCCAACTGGTTTAAAATGGCTCTATTTAACGAGCTTTATGACCTCACTAGCGGCGGTACTCTCTGGAGTGCAGCATCAGAACTTGACCCCATCGGTCAGTTTGCGGTGCTGGAGTGCCTAGATTATCGTTGGTATGAAAGTCTAGATGTGCGATTATATGGCTCTTTTGCCCTACTGATGCTGTTTCCAGAACTAGAAAAGTCGGTGATTCGGGCATTTGCAAGGGCGATTCCTCAAGGTGATGATACACCTCGAATAATTGGTTATTACATGACAATCAAAGCTGAAAGCCCAATTGCAGTTCGCAAAGTTGCAGGTGCAACACCCCACGATTTAGGCGCACCAAATGAACACGTTTGGCAGAAAACCAACTACACCAGCTATCAAGACTGCAATTTATGGAAAGATTTAGGTAGTGATTTTGTCTTGCAAGTATACCGCGATTTTCTGTTGACAGGTGCTGACGATGTAGAATTTCTAGCAGATTGTTGGAATGCGATCGTTCAAACCCTCGATTACCTGAAAACCTTTGACCTTGATGGTGATGGAATTCCTGAAAATTCTGGTGCGCCTGACCAAACCTTTGATGATTGGCGGTTACAGGGTGTCAGCGCCTATTGTGGTGGGTTGTGGTTAGCAGCGCTAGAGGCTGCGATCGCAATTAGCGATATTTTATTAACTTACCAAATCGGTAACACAGCAGAGTTGGCAGCGCAAAAATCCACTTATGAAGCTTGGTTGGCACAATCTCTTCCTATTTACCAAGAAAAACTTTGGAATGGGCAATATTACCAACTTGATAGTCAAAGTGGTTCCGATGTGGTAATGGCGGATCAGTTGTGCGGACAATTCTACGCCCGACTATTGGACTTACCTGATATTGTACCCAGCGATCGCGCCCTTTCTGCCCTGAAAACTGTTTATGATGCGTGCTTTTTGAAATTCTGCAATGGAGAGTTTGGTGCTGCGAATGGTGTTCGTCCTGACGGTTCACCAGAAAACCCTAAAGCTACTCATCCCCTAGAAGTTTGGACTGGGATAAACTTTGGGCTAGCGGCTTTTCTTGTGCAAATGGGAATGAAAGATGAAGCGTTGAGGTTAACACAGGCTGTAGTCGAGCAAATTTATGAAAATGGGCTGCAATTTCGCACCCCTGAAGCTATCACCGCAGCTGGTACTTTCCGCGCTAGCACCTACTTACGGGCAATGGCAATCTGGGGAATTTACTTAGTTATTAATTGATTAGCTATCAAAACGGTTCTCATACTCTGCGGGTTCGCTGAAAGCGTTCTCGTAAGAGTAGCTGCTACGCGTCTATGGATGCAATACACTTTGGACTCTCTCCAAACCTCTTTCTTAAAAGGAGAGAGGCTTTGAATCTTACTCCCCTTCCCTTCAAGAAGAAGGGACTGGGGCTTAGGTCTGTATTCGATGCAATTGAGAACCGCTATAGTATATGCGTTTCCAGAATTAGCCTGTCTTTATCTGAGAAAGCAGAGTTTAAATTTGTGATTTTATTTTCCGAGTGTTTCCGGAAACAAAGGAAAATTTCAGTAATGGTAAGAGTTGAAGTAGTGAGAACTCTAGACTACTCTATGCCGACTATATCTTTGTTCTAGACCGAGGTATTATTGTTGAGTAAAGCACTCATCACAAACTCATGGCAATTGATGGTTTTACTAGCATTTAGCCCAAGTGTCGCAGCATCCGTAATCTCTAATTGAGAAATTTTTAAAGATAAAGATATAGAGAATTCACTGTTGAATAAAATTGATAATATTATATTTTCCAGATTTAACCTACTATATATTTTTATTCACAGCATTTTAGTACAGATACTGATAATAATTAAAACTATAGCAATCCGCTTTGATTTTTGTTCGCGCAACGTGGGGTAAGCATACTTAGTTGTGTGGTAGGAAAGAGCTTTTCAAGAATAAAATATGAGTGCTATAGGCTAGCTGCTATTAATAGCTAACAATCATGAAATATTTATGATTGGTTTACAGCGATTTTATTTAGATACATTGAATCTGTAGTTCTTGTAAATCAAGAAACATCGGAATAATAAATATTATTATCTAATTGAACTTATTAAATAAATATGTTCAAGGCTATGGCTGCGAACGTTTTTTAACGTTGAGCAGTTACTATTTTTAGAAGTTGTTTTACATCATAGTTAATGGTAGTATTTTCTAGAGACTCGACAATAATAAAGTGTTTAAATTTAGATTGTGTGGGGGGTCAGACCCCTCATAAATTAACAAGGGAGGACAAAATTAAAAGTTGCACAATAGGCAAGTACGTATCGAAATACATTCAGTAAATTTAACTTAAAAATCTACTAACTTAGTAGATGACATTAACGACAAAAAATAGTATATATACGAATGACGTTGTTAAAGCTCTAGGATAAATAAATTTTTTCCACTACTCAAAAAAATATGAAAACTTGCCGGAAATTGCTTAATTAACCAGTAGTAAGAAATACAGGCGTTTTAACAGAGAAAATTGATTGAATTAAAAGTCGGTAAAGTTTCAGAGGATAAAACTGCATCTACCAAGAGCTACGCCTAGACTTTTGTCCTACCAGTCAAATGAGAAGACAAAAGATAAATTTTTACCTTTCAGTTACTAACAAGTAAAAGCTACAGTTTCCTCAATTCATCGGAGTGAATCTGGATAATTAGGAATGAGCAGCCAACAAACTTGCTTAAAAACTTGATTGTTTTTAATCAAAGGTTAGTTCATGCAAAGAATCATCAGGTCAAATGCAGTCGAAACCTCAAGCCAAGGGGACAGTTCAGCAATGAATCTATATAATTTGTATCCCTACTACAAGCTAGCTCTTGCCCAAACTAGTTTACTAGGGGAGTTATCAGCCAAAATCACTAAAACTCTGCTTAATAGCACCAAGGTAAATCTCAAGCAGCAGGGAACTTTCAGTCTGTATCTTTACCGCTCAAAGCTGCGGGAGCTAATCAGAGCTTGGGAAAGTTATGTACGCATCTGTTGATAGATGGATTTTTAGCCCTCGTCAACATCCAACACCGCCAAATTGCTGATAATTTCCCGAAAGCGATTTAACAGCTGCAAAAAAGTTAGTGCAGTTTGTAAACCTCAATTGAAACGCCAAAAATCGCAGAAACTGAACTAGTTTACTTCATCCAAAATAATTAAACACTATGATGAATCAAGAAATTGCTGGTATTAGTAGTAACTTAGATACAACAGTAAAGGCTCAACAATTTGATAAAGTAGTTGAAGCTATTATTGCTGGAAAGTACTCCTGGGCATGTGTTTTAATGCTACGTTTTGCTGGTTATAATCCTCTCCATTACATTCCGTACCGTACCTACAACCGATTGCTGAAAGAAAACTCTCAAACCAACAGAACAAAACAACAGCAAAGTGAAAATCTAAAAATGCTGAAACATGCTAATGATTCAAGACCTGCTTATCTTGAAGTAGTTGGAAAGCAAAAAACAGAAATCCGTGGCGTTAGTTTAGACCAGAAATTGGGATAGACAATGAACAAATATTAATCAAGGAAATCGCCATTAACTCAAGATATGTCCTTGAAAGGCTGTGGAGCCAATTAAAAAATAATTTGGAATCAATAGATTCTGCCCTAGAGTTGATTGAGTATCTGAGAGCCTGCCATGCTAATTTAAAATTGAGCGCATGGTAGGTTTTCTATCGCAGTGATTAATTTGATATTTTTTTGCAAAAATCTGCCAAAATGGCAAATATATATTGACGACATTGGTAAACTAATAACAACGACAATTTCAACCCAAATAGAGGTGATTGGCAACAAGCAAATTAATTTAAAAACATAAAATCAATGATTAGTTCTGACTATGAAATAAATCAAACTGATTACAAAAGTAGTCAGTAGGTCATGGAGTAAATAACTCCTATCCCAAGGCGAATGATGAAACCGTTGCTAATGGTGGTTCTTTTTCTGAGGAAGTCTGAGCAAAAAGAATTTGGGGAGGTGGATTCCCCCAATCCAAATTTTATACACCTTTCATTGACTGCAGACGATGTGAGTAATGCTTAGAAAACTTTCTATCTTGTGATTGGTGTTGCTTTATTTAATAAAGCAAACGCTTAACACCAATAACAGGGACAGAAACAGGAAAGTTATGGTGAAATCGTTGTCTTGGCTGGTGGAACTAGTAGGTCATACGCTTCTCTTTCAACTATTGTAATCCTAGTCCTCCCAACCTGGATTATCTCTGCTTTCTAAATTTTCAATTTATATAGTAAATACTGGAAGTTCAAAACTTGAAGAGCTTCCAGTATTTTTATGTGTAAATAAAAATAGGGTGAGCAAATTGCCCACCCTATTTTTTGTAGAGAATGGTTAATCCAACAATGAATTAAACCTTGGCTAATTCTGGGGTAGGACGCTTGCTGTTACGAATTGATGTAATAGCCTCAGCATAATCTTTAGCATTAAATACAGCTGAACCAGCAACAACTGCATTAGCTCCTGCTTCTAAAACTTGCCAAGTATTATTTGCCTTCAGTCCTCCATCCACTTCAATCCAAGGGTCAAGACCGCGTTCATCACACATTTGACGCAGCTTGCGGATTTTAGGTAACACACCAGGGATAAAGCTTTGACCACCAAAACCAGGGTTGACGCTCATAATCAGTACTAAATCGCACAAATCTAGAACGTATTCAATTAGCTCTAGAGGACTACCAGGATTAAGTACAACTCCAGCTTTCTTACCAAGCTCTTTAATTTGCCCCAAGGTACGATGCAGATGTGGAGAAGCATTATGTTCGCAGTGTACGGAGATAATATCAGCACCCGCTTTAGCAAATCCTTCTACATACTTTTCTGGCTCCACAATCATCAAGTGGACATCCAGTGGCTTGGTTGTAACCGGACGAATCGCCTCCACAATCAGAGGACCTATCGTAATATTAGGTACAAAGCGACCGTCCATTACATCAACATGAATCCAATCTGCTCCGGCTGCGTCTACGGCACGAATTTCGTCACCAAGACGACTAAAATCGGCTGATAGGATAGATGGAGAAATTACAATGGGCTTTTGAGATAGGTTTTGGGTCATGGCTAGTGGGTTTTTAAGCGTCCTCGTCTGTAAGCATTGTAACAAAACATTGAGCAAGACTCATAACTTTGATCCCGGCCTTTTTAGAGGAGTAGAGAGCAGAGGGAGAATAATAACTCCTAACTTTGACCAATGACTAATGACCAATGACTAATGATAAATAACAAATGACTAAAAAACTAACCTGGATAATTTGGGGATTAAGTGCTTCTTGTCTGAGTGCGCCGGTAATTGCTTCGGCTTTAGAATCTGCTTTGGGAACTAACGGTATTGATGCTTTGAAGCTACACCAAGCTCCTTATAATTTAATCGGTCGTAAGATTGCTATTGGTCAAGTGGAAATTGGTCGGCCGGGAATGTTTGGGTGGGATAAGGCGGTGTCTAAAAATCGCGCCATATCTTTAGCGGGAGTATTCTTACGCAATGGGCCAGCTAAGTCTAATAGCGGTGTTGACCCTCACGCCTACAATGTTGCTGGTGTAATGGTAAGTAAAGACAAAGCTTTGCCGGGAATTGCTCCGGGAGCGAGATTGTATTCGTCTGCGGTGGGTTCCACTAAAAGCATGGGTCAGCCAGAAGAGTGTTTATCGGCCCAGCACATAGCGCTACAAAATGGTGGCGATGTCCGTGCCATTAATTTTAGCTTTGGTGAACCTCTCAGTCGCGATCCTAGACCAGAGGCTATTTTAGACGGGAATGCTTTACTAACTTTATGTGTTGACTGGTCTAGCCGTGTTCATGATGTTTTGTATGCGATCGCAGGTAATCAAGGTAAAGGTGGTATTCCTATCCCTACAGATAATTTTAACGGAATGAACGTGGCTTTTTCATCCCGCAGAGGGGGAGTTTTTAACAAAGTAGATGTGGCTAATCTGGCGGGTGCTAAACAAGGAGCGAGCGGCAGGCTTGCTGGTAGGGAATTTAATCTTGATGGTCGTCCCGCCATCAGTTTAGTTGCTCCTGGGAATAATATTCCTTTACTCAATCCAGATGGCAAATTGAACAAGGTTACAGGTACTAGTTTTGCAGCGCCTCAAGTTACGGCTACCGTTGCTCTATTACAAGAATTTGCTGGCCGACAAATACGGACAAAACAACCCAACTGGAGCATTGATTCTCGGCATCATCAAGTAATGAAAGCTGTATTGCTGAATTCAGCAGACAAAATCCAAGATAGTGGCGATGGCTTAGGCTTGGGGATGAGCCGGACGCTAATTGATAAACAAAATCAAAACTGGCTAGATTCTGATGCTTATAAAGATCCAAAGATTCCTTTGGATGCTCAAATGGGAGCGGGTCATTTAAATACATTTCGCGCTTATCAACAATTTAGTGCTGGTCAATGGCAGCCATCATCTGCGGTTCCAGCTATTGGTTGGGATTATCGCAAAGTGGATGTTGGAGCATCTGTTGACTATGTGTTAGCAAAACCGTTAAAGCAGGGGAGTTTTGTTGCTGTCACCCTAAGTTGGGATCGATTGGTAGAACTCAATGATAAAAATACAAACCAACAATATGATGTGGGCGAAAATTTTCGCGATCGCGGTTTGAATAATCTCGACCTATACTTAGTAAAAGCTGATGCTCAAAGTTCAGATACTGGTGCTGTTTGCTCCTCAATCAGCCAAATCGATAGCGTAGAACATATTTTCTGCCCCATTCCTGCTACTGGCAATTACAAAATCCGCGTCCAATTTCGTCAAAAGCTTAATGAAGTGACTCAACCCTATAGTTTAGCTTGGTGGAGTGTACCTACCAATTAAAATAGGTCAGCACAATTTTCATCTGTGTCAACTTACAGCATTTTCATTTATTTGAACAAACTCTGCTATCGGGGCGCATAGGCGTGCGTCCCTATGACAGTTCTGTATTTCATGCTAACTAAAAATGTTATTCTATCTCAGGATTTGCAAAACAATAGCCGAAACAAGTTTTTTCTGTTAGGGATATTTGATGAATTACCCCTAACGCCTGTAGTTGGGCGTAAATCCTATTTTTATAAAAACCCAACAGAAGTGGTTATTCTATGTTAGGTAGTCTACAATACTGTTATTGATAAATAGAAAAGTTCCTCAAAATTGAGATTTTTCATAATTCGTCTGCATAGCCGCTTCAAGTAAGAATTAGCAGCTTTAATGAGTTGTGTTTAATTCCTCTGAACTATTAACTTGCTGTTACAAAAACTGTAACAGTCTCATTTTCTATTGGATCAAATGCAATAGTAAATCATTGACACAGTGTCTGCGTCAACCATGAGCACAGATCGGGAATCTTTGGCAAGTGAGGTAGCAGAATGAATCGGCAAAAGTTTAGTGATGCAAAAGAAAATTTTCTGCAAAGACGTTATGGCGTGAGTCTGGGCAGACGTTATGCTTTGGCAGCTGCAAGTGTTGTTCTATTCAGTGTATTAGGTTGTTCTCAAGTCGAGAGTAACAAAAGTGCCCTCGCCCAATCTAGTTTACCTCAACCAGAAACTCCATTGCAAAAAAAAACAGTCAACACTGATACAAGAATAGTTGAGTCTAGCAATAAGTTTGGCTTCAAACTATTTTCAGAAGTCCTGAAAGATGATAAAGGTGAGAATAATGTTTTTATCTCACCTTCGAGTGTTGCGATCGCTCTTGCCATGACCTACAACGGCGCTAGTGGCTCTACTCAACAAGCAATGGCAAAAACCCTGGAATTACAGGGAATGAATCTACCAGAAATCAACTCTTCTTACGCGGCGGCATTAAAGCAGCTTTTAGAAAATCCAGATGCGAAAGTACAACTGAGTATTGCTAACTCGCTTTGGGCAAATCAAGATGTTAGCTTTGCACCAGACTTTCTCAAGAGAACCCAGGATTTCTATCAAGCTAAAATCAGCAATTTAAACTTTAAAGATGCCGCCGCATCTAATATTATAAATAACTGGGTAAAAGAAAATACTAAAGGCAAAATTAATAAAATAGTTGAAACGATTGAACCTAATCAAGTGTTGTTTCTGATTAATGCCATATATTTTAAAGGTAATTGGAGTAACGAATTTGACAAAAGCCAAACTGCTCAATACCCTTTTTACATTACATCTGGTAAACGAAAGCAACACCCAATGATGTCACAAGAAGGTGACTATAGGTACTATGAAAGTGAACAATTTCAGGCGGTTAGTTTACCTTATGGTAAAGATGGCAAAATCAGTTTTTATATTTTTCTACCCAAACAGAACTCTAACCTCAAAGCCTTTTATCAGAACTTGAATATTGAAAACTGGGAAAAATGGATGACTCAGTTCAACAAACAAAAAGGCTTTATTCGCCTACCCCGCTTCAAAACAGAATATGATATTACACTCAATGATGCCTTGAAAAATTTAGGTATGGAAGAGGCTTTCAGCAACAAAGCCAATTTCTCTGGCATGGGTAAAAATTTTGCCATTAGCCAAGTTAAGCATAAAACTTTTGTCGAAGTGAACGAAGAAGGTACTGAAGCGGCTGCGGCTACTTCAGTGGGAATAGTCGCAACATCTTTGAGAGATGAACCAGAACCATTCCGAATGATTGTTGACCGTCCTTTCTTCTGCGCCATTAGGGATAATCAGACGGGAAACGTTTTGTTTATGGGTTCCATCATTGAGCCACAATGAGGAGGCGGGAAACCTCCTGCTTTATTAAGGTAATGTCGCTTCAGAAATACTCAGAGTGTTGTTAGCGTTTGCTTTCGAGGACTCGTTTGGTGCAACGGGTGCAGTTACCTCCCCCGTGCCACTATCGTTTGCCTCGCCACCAAGACGCAAGGCACTTAAAGCGGTTTTAATGACAACAGCGGTGGGTACTGCCACAATTACACCCAACAGTCCGCCAATTCTTGCCCCTGTTAAAACTGAAATTAAAATCCAAACTGGATTTAAACCCGTAAAACTGCCTAAAATTCTGGGGGCAATTAAGTTTTCGAGAATTTGTTGTACGATTACTGCTGCTATCAAAACCCTCACACCCATTGAGAAATCTTGCAGTGCTACCAATAGTGTAGTCAGAGCAATGCCCACAGAACCACCAAAAGGGACGAGAGCCATTAGACCAATAGTTAGCCCAAATAGCAGTCCAAATGGTACTTTCAGCCACAAAAAGGTAGGAATGAGGGCTGAGGCCATACAGGTAGATAAAATCAACTGGGTAATGAAGAAATTTTGAAAGCTTAGGCGGACTGTTTGGGAGAAAGGAGCGCGAAATTTAGAGGGTAGCCATTCTACTAAACTTTCCCAGAGTTCACTCCCATGCTGTAAAAGGTAGAAAGTCAAAACCATCGTCAAGAGGATATCTAGCAGACTAGTGACTGTAACTACCGCCAGATTTAAGACTTGCCCAGCGATCGCTTGTAATTGTCCTTTGACGCGATCGTTGATTTGTACTACCAGAGCATCGAGGTTAATCGGTAAACCAAAAGTTTCCGCTTTTTCGTTTAATATCATTAGCTGAGAGCGTCCAGAGTCGATCAACTCTGGCAACCGAGCCACCAATTGTTGAGCTTGGGTAAGGGCTAACGGAACAAGCGTCACACCCAACGCCAATAAAATCGATAAAGCCAAGAGAAACACTAGGATAGCAACTTGTTCTCGTTTAGCACCATGATGTTCCATCCAACTCACGGGGTAGTTGAGCAGAAATGCTAAGACTGAGGCTCCCACTAAAATGACTATGAGAGAATGGAAATAATTGAAAAATACCGAAAGTGCCCAACCATTTAGAACTAGCAGTGGAACGAATAACGCGATCGCCCCGATTCGCGCTATTGGTGTGAATGTTTGCCACCAGTCGAGTAGCTTGCGTGTCTGCATTTTGAGCTAATTGCGGGATAGAACTAAGTTAAATCTTTCTTTACAGCTTATTATCGCTAACTATATGAGTCTTATTCATCCTTCTAGTTTAGGAGTTATACTAACCCCAATGAATAATTTTGAATCAAAAGAGAACAGGGAGCAGGGG
>NZ_JACKZS010000029.1 GCF_014222285.1 Nostoc sp. UCD121 | reverse complement strand
CCAATATTCTGAGAATTTAGATATAAATAATTCTATTGCTATTATCTATATCTAAATAAATGAAACAAAAATTAATAATTTGTTTTTAGTATAAACTATAATAAATTTAAATAAATTTTTGTTTAAATATAGACTAATGATTATTTGCATTAGTTATAGTTTAAGCAAAAGTTGTTTAAGTAGGGTCTGTTTATATGGCTACTAATACACCTAAGTTAATAGCTTCTGACCACAGTATAGGCAACATTTTGATTATCTCCTTGCTGGCCTTCTGTGGGCTGACTTTTATCATTCTTCTAGGAATTTTCTAACAGCTAAATGTGCGTTCAAAAACTTTTGAGGCTTAGATTCCTGACTTTTCTAAAAAGTCAGGAATCTTATTAATATAAATAGTTAATTTATCAGAGATTGACGAAAAAGGGTTATCAAGCTTTCTGCACTATCGACGTTGCTTAGATATGTACTTCTGCAAAGAAACAACATCTTGTAAAAGAGAAGTGAACATTGCACACTTAATTTTCTTTTAGCAAGTAGATTTGCTTATATACATAAAAAACTTAATAAGATAATCTTATTAATTATGGCATAATTGTGACCCTTCCAAGTTCATTAACTTGTAGGTGACAGTTACTTGCTAAAGTAATGGTTATGAATTCTCACAACCGCAACCCATCTCTTATAATAACTTATGGATAGTTATGAAATTATATAGGGCGAACGACGGGACTCGAACCCGCGAATGGTGGTACCACAAACCACTGCCTTAACCACTTGGCTACGCTCGCCATTCAACAATTCGAATTATAGCAATAATTTGGCAAACGATCAAGAGTTTATGTTCAAGGAACGGACTCAGTTGATTTAGAGTCTCTGAAATCTAACGATTACAATGTATTTTACTTGGCAAACATGAAACCCCTAACCATCATTGCATATACTGGAGCAGCAGCAGGACTCGCCGCCTTGGGTGTGACAATGGCAAAGACTAATCCCAGTCAGGTTGAATATGAAGAATATGCAGTGCAACGGTTGACGGAATACTTAAAAACCGATGTATGCAAAAAAACCACGAATATTATAGAAAATTTAATCCATTTTAATTGTGATAAGTTGGTTGACTCAGCTAACCCACAAATCCAAGGAATTATTGCCAGGACTACAGAAAGACAAAATTTTATGATTTTTAGCATTTACCGTACAGATTTAAAAATAAATTCTTGGATACCTTCATACAAATTTGAAACGGTGGGAGCTTTTGATCAATTTTATACTTACACTGCCGAAGAACAATGAAGCAAGTTGCAGTGGAAGAATATAAAAGTGATTAACAATACTTATATTTAGTAATTGACAATAGTTTCAATAATCACCAGAGTACTTATTAAACTAGCTTAATATTAAGTAAAATATGAGTATTAGTCACTGAGAGTTCAAGCTTTGCCGATGTCATCTGCCTATCTGCTAGTATCTCACGGAAGTCGCGATCCGCGCCCAGAAGTTGCTATGGAGCAACTAGCAAAGCTGCTATATAACAAATACCACAACCCATCTAATAACAAACATCTGGTTGGCATCGCTGCTTTAGAAATGAGTCCTCAGCCTTTACATGAGCAGATTCAACTATTTGCTAAAAGCGCTTTTGGTGATTGTCCACAGTCTCAAAACGAGAATCACCTCAAAATTGTACCGCTATTTCTGTTGCCGGGAGTCCATGTTATGACAGATATTCCCGCCGAAGTAGCGCTAGCGCAACAGGCTATTGGTCAAGATATCATGATTGAGTTGCAGCCACATTTAGGCTCTCACCCCAATTTAGAGAAATTACTGGCCAAGCAAATATCTACTATAAAAGCAGAAGCATGGATTCTGTTAGCTCATGGTAGCCGTCGCCCAGGTTCCAAAGAAACTGTGGAAGCAATGGCGACGAGTTTATCAGCAGTTGCTGCTTATTGGGCTGGGCCTCCTAGTTTAGAATCACAGGTGAAAGAGTTGGTAGCCGCTGGTTATAGCGAAATTGCAATTTTGCCATACTTTTTATTCGCAGGTGGAATAACTGATGCGATCGCGGCCTCCATAGAGGAGCTAAAATTACAATTTTCTGCGGTGAATTTCCAGTTGGCGCAGCCACTGGGAGCAAGTGCAGAATTAGCCGAGCTTATTTGGGATTTAACGGATAGATGAACCGCACAGAAAAACAGGAGAACGAGTATTTGGGAAAGGTTTATTTAGTAGGTGCGGGGCCAGGAGATCCAGGATTATTAACCCTGAAGGCGAAAGGTTTGTTGGAATGTGCAGATGTAGTTATCTATGATGCCTTAGTGAGTACGGCAATTCTGGCAATGATTAATCCCCAAGCTGAACAAATTAATGCTGGTAAGCGCAGGGGGAAACATTCGTTGTTCCAGGAAGAAACAACTCAATTAATGATTGAGAAAGCGCAGGGTCATGCAATTGTAGTGCGGTTAAAGGGTGGCGATCCGTTTATCTTTGGTCGTGGTGGCGAAGAGATGGAAGAATTAGTCAACGCTGGGATATTAACTGAAGTTGTGCCCGGTATCACATCGGGGATTGCTGCGGCGGCTTATGCAGGTATTCCATTGACTCATCGACTCTATAGCTCATCAGTGACATTTGTAACTGGTCACGAAGCGGCGGGTAAGTATAGACCGAAAGTAGATTGGAATGCGATCGCGCACGGTTCCGAAACCATTGTAATTTATATGGGAATTCACAATCTGCCTTATATCGTAGAACAGTTAAGTGCAGCTGGGTTAGATGTAGAAACGCCCATTGCTTTAGTGCGCTGGGGTACGCGCCCAGAACAAGAAGAATTGATTGGAACCTTAAAGACAATTGTAGAACAGGTAGAGCAAACTGGATTTGGTGCGCCTGCGATCGCAGTCATTGGACAAGTAGTAAATATGCACAGCATTTTGTCTAGTTGTCGTCCAGTTTAATGGCTGGCGCAAATGTGAAATAAAGTGTTTTTAAGTTTCTCGAATCCAAAATGCCAATCCTCCTCCACGGCCACGAGCTGCAATGAAATCTTCCGTCACTAAAAAGAAGGCAAAGAAAGGTAATTGCGCTATCGGCTGGTTGTAGAAATCTTCTGTTTGAACTTTACCAGAACGAATTGGTCTGTTATAAACAACACGACCAAATAGACTGATAAGCATCTGGTTAAAATCAAACGCCAATAAATTTTTCTTACCTGTATATTGCACTGGCCCCGTGAGCTTCAATAAAAGTTGCCCCAATTCAACCTGATTACAAATTTCGCCTCTATGTGAATCCTGTTCTAAGGTGGCATCAAAGGAAACATGGATTTTTATAAACTTGGGTACATACAAACCCTTGCCTAATACAATTCCTCCATGTTCTCTGGCTTTCTTAGTGCCAGTGGCAAAGCAAAGTTGCCATTTACCTAAAAGAAACTCAAAAGGATAAGTTAACCGTTCCTGCTTGGCAGATTTTTCTGCTTGTAGCAACGCATTTACTAATATTTCAGCATTAGGGCGTGTATCTTTCTGTCGTCGATATGCAGCCGCAGCCTGTGATAGCACGGTAACAAAGTCAAATTTGGCTACAGGTGTCAAATTAGCTGTCATAATTTAACTATTTCTTTGCTTTCCTGATAGATTGTAACCTTATGAAGAGTAGAGAGTGCAGAATCGAGAAGAGGTATTTTTATAATCGGTTGTTAGATTTTTCGCGATTGAGAGTCTTCCATAAGGTAGGTTGATTATTAGTCCCCTAGGTGTAATTGGTTTTTGAGTAGGGTTACGGTCAAATGTGCCTACCGCTACCTCCTCTATGAAAGCTCTTGTTAATGACCAAATTCTGTGACAATGGTTAACAATCTGACAATTCATGCAATATGGAAAAGTTAATGCGGAACTTAACGCCCCAACTTTTGCAGGGAATGGGGAAAATTCAAAGTCTCTCAAAAGGAGGAGAGAGGAATAAAAGTAAGGTTTTCCAAATTTTGTGAAAAGTCAGAGTTAACAATAAGCCGGAATTTGAATCTAAGGTACTCATGAGCCAGAGTTCTCAAAACAGCCCTTTGCCACGCAAACCTGTCCAATCATATTTCCATTGGTTATACGCTTTCTGGAAATTCTCTCGCCCTCACACGATTATTGGTACAAGTCTGAGTGTGTTGAGTTTGTATTTAATTGCTATTGCCACTAGTAATAATACTGCTTCTTTATTCACTACTGCCGGCTCACTAAGCCCTGTCTTCGGCGCATGGATTGCTTGTCTATGTGGCAATGTTTACATTGTAGGGCTGAATCAATTAGAAGATGTTGATATTGACAAGATTAATAAACCTCATTTACCGTTGGCATCAGGTGAGTTTTCTCAACAGATGGGACAATTAATTGTTGCGTCTACTGGGATTTTGGCGCTAGTTGTGGCGTGGCTAACTGGGCCATTCTTATTTGGTATGGTAGCAATTAGTTTGGCCATTGGTACTGCTTATTCTTTACCGCCAATTCGTTTAAAACAGTTTCCCTTTTGGGCGGCGCTGTGTATTTTTTCGGTGCGCGGCACAATTGTTAATTTAGGATTGTATCTGCATTATAGTTGGGCACTTAAACAAAGCCAAACAATTCCGCCTGTGGTGTGGGTGCTGACATTGTTTATTTTGGTATTTACCTTTGCGATCGCAATCTTTAAAGATATCCCAGATATAGAAGGCGATCGCCTCTACAATATTACTACTTTCACGATTAAGCTAGGGCCACAAGCTGTGTTTAATCTAGCTCTTTGGGTGATAACAGTCTGTTATCTAGGGATGATTCTGGTTGGGGTGCTACACCTAGCCTCAATTAACCCCATCTTTCTGGTAATTGCCCATTTAGGGCTGTTAGTTTGGATGTGGTGGCGGAGTTTGGCGGTAGACTTACAAGATAAAAGTGCGATCGCTCAATTCTACCAATTTATCTGGAAACTCTTTTTTATGGAATATCTGATTTTTCCTATCGCCTGCTTTTTGGCTTAGACAATGCTAGAAACCTTTCCTACCAGTTCTATTATCGCTGCTTCCGCAGTTATTTTGAGTTTGTCGATCCTAGGCTATTTCGCTTGGAAAACTTTGATTACCTCAGACTTGTTTCAAAAAGGAATCAATCTTGCTCAAGCAAAAGATTACCAAGGTGCAGAAGCAGCATTTCGCAAAGTGATTTCTCTCAACTCTACTAATGATGTAGTGCGCTTGTTTTTGGGAGATGTTTTAAACCAGCAAGGTCAAGTAGAGGAAGCAACAGAATTATTCCAGGAAGTGATTCGCCGCAGTCCAAAAAATCCCGATGCTTACTTGCGTCTGGCCAATATTCTTATGCAGCAAGAGCGAGAAGAAGAAGCTAAAACAAACCTGCTACAAGCTAAAGATTTATTGCAAAAACAGCGCCAACCCGAAAAAGCTAACAAAATCACTCAAGTGTTAGATAAAATGAGTATTAAGTCAAGTCAATCTTAAGTTGAGTGAGAATTGCAGAAATTAAATTTTCCTGTTGCGTCTCCTAATTTTTTTACCATTCCCATCATAATTATGGTGAGAATGGTTTTATTTTGGAATTATCCGTGTATTTTGTAATTATGTCCGTAATTTTCGTAAGTTTAATCGTTCCCTTCATAGTCCTTAGAATGACACAGAACTTAGCTAAACAATAGCCGAAACCTTAATTTTCATCATCAGTTAGGTGCAATACCCTGCGGTTAGTCAGTTAGATAACTCGTAGAGTAGCCGCTCCACGTCTCTGCGGTTTATAACGTCATTCATTCTCTTATTCCTATCTTAAGACAAGATAAAAGTAAATTTCAAACTGGCAAACAACTTTGGCTAATTAAAAAAATGCATTTAGTAGTAGATTTTATAGATTTAAAATAATCAAGTATTTATGTCAGATATTTTATCGGAATTTTGGACTATTTTTTTTACATCAGGATCATTTATTCCACATGGGCATTGTTATCTATGGCAAACTAATTTAGTTTGGTTACATATATTATCTGATGCGTTCATTGCAGTAGCTTATTATTCGATTCCAGCTACCCTATTTTACTTTGTCCGTAAACGGCAGGATCTACCCTTTGATTGGATTTTTCTGCTATTTAGTGCATTTATTGTCGCTTGCGGCACTACTCATTTAATAGAGATTTGGACACTTTGGCATCCAACTTATTGGGTAGCAGGGTTTGTCAAAGCATTAACTGCCATGATATCTGTAATTACGGCAGTCCAACTTGTGTCTTTAGTTCCACAAGCATTAGCACTTCCTAGCCCTGCTCAACTAGAACAAGCAAATCAACAACTTCAAACACAAATAGCCGAACGCTTACGGGTAGAAAAGGAACTGCGAAAATACCAAAATCATTTAGAAGAAATGGTTACTATTCGCACCAATGAAATTACCAAAACCAACGAGCAATTACAACAAGAAATTTTTGAACGCCAACGAATTTTAGAAGTTCTCCGACAAAGTGAAGAACGTTACCGTTATCTAGCAGAGGCAATTCCTCAACTTGTATGGACAACTAATGCTAACGGCGAATGTGATTTTTTTAATCAAAATTGGTGTGAATATACTGGGTTAACATTAGAGCAGTCCTTGGGTTCTGGTTGGTTAGCTGCATTGCATCCAGATGATATCCAAAATGCTGATGAAGTATGGTCTAATGCTGTAAATAATGGCACTATATATAACAATGAATATCGCTTTAAACGTGCTTTTGATGATTCCTACCGTTGGCAGCTAGCGCGAGCTTTACCGCTTAAAGATGAGCAAGGTATTGTAGTTAAGTGGTTTGGCACGTGTACAGATATCCACGAACAAAAACAAATACTTGAAGAACGGGCACACCTGCTGGAATTAGAACAAATAGCACGAGCCAAAGCAGAAACAGCCAATCGAATTAAAGATGAATTTCTAGCTGTCTTATCTCACGAACTACGCACTCCACTAAATGCAATTCTTGGCTGGTCAAAGTTATTACAAAGTCGGAGGTTAGACCAAGCAAAGACATCGCAAGCACTAGCCACAATCGAGAGGAATGCCAATTTACAAGTTCAACTCATTGAAGACTTGCTGGATATCTCCAGAATTTTGCAGGGCAAACTGACGCTGAATATTACGAAGATTAACCTAGAGTCTACGATATTGTCGGCATTAGAGACAATGCGTTTAGCAGCAGAAACAAAGTTAATTGAAGTGAGTACAGTATTTGAAGCGAATGTGAGACAAGTTATGGGCGACTCGACTCGTTTGCAGCAAGTTGTCTGGAATCTCGTTTCTAACGCTGTCAAATTTACACCCAAGGGAGGGAAAATAGAAGTGCGATTAGAGCAAGCTGATGGTTATGCTCAAATTATAGTTAGCGATACAGGTAAAGGAATCAGCCCTGAGTTTTTGCCATTCGTCTTTGATTACTTCCGCCAAGCAGATAGCACATCTACGAGAAATTTTGGTGGATTAGGATTGGGGTTGGCAATTGTGCGTAATATCGTCGAAATACATGGCGGTATTGTCAAAGCGAAGAGTGAAGGTGAGGATAAAGGGGCAATATTTACTGTTAGTTTGCCGCTTCTGCCAGATGAAAGCCAAAGCCTGACGAATAAACAAAACTATGCTGTATTCTTAACTTCTAACTCCTTACCTCTCAGTGGCATCCGAGTTTTAGTTGTAGATGATGATACTGATTCACGAGATATTATTGCTTTTGTACTAGAGCAAGATGGGGCTTTTGTAATTGCGGTATCTTCCGCTTATGAAGCATTAGAAAACCTAGCAGAGATAAAGCCAGATGTGTTGGTTAGCGATATTGGTATGCCTGAGATGGATGGCTATATGTTAATACATCAAGTAAGAAGTTTGAAACCAGAACAAGGTGGAAAAATCCCCGCGATTGCTTTGACTGCCTTTGCTAGAAATGATGACCAGCAAGAAGCACTAAAAGCTGGGTTTCAAATGCATTTATCCAAGCCTATTGACCCACAAAAATTAATCGCAGCTATTGCTAAAATTGTTGAATTAAAAGTGTAATAAATAAATAACATACCAATTTTTTACTCATAAAAAATCACTAGCCATTATGTATAAATGCACAATTATATGAGAGTAACTTGTATCAAGTTAGGTTAATCACTTATAATTCCTGCTAGAACCCCGCCAAAGCTACGCGACTCGATATTACATATAAACCAAGCAGGTAAGGTAATAAAAATGCTGAAAAACAAAAATGTACTGGTAGCAGCTATTATCTGCGTGTGTTTGAGTAATGGGAATACTGCCTTTGGTAAAAATATTGGTGTTGTTTTATCAAAAACTACAGACTCAAATCAAGCAGCACTTCCTGGGAACAAAAATGCAGTTGCTTATTTTGAGCAAGGAACTAATTTCTACAAACAAGGAGATTTCAAAGGAGCAGAGGCGGCTTTTCGGAAAGCGATTGAACTAGAACCCAAATTTGTGCAAGCTTATATTGCTTTGGCAAATACTCTCGACGATCAAGGCAAACCCCAAGAAGCGATCGCACATTACAAAAAAGCCATCAGCCTCGATCCTCAAGACTCTGGAGCCTACTTTAATTTGGGTTTAACTTTAGCAAGGCTCAATCAGTTAGAAGCTGCGATCGCCCAATATAAAAAAGCCCTCAGCCTTGAACCCAACTATGCAGACGCTCACTATAACTTAGGAAATGCTCTCTACGCCCAAGGTAAGCTAACCGAAGCAGTCACCGAATATACAGCTGCTATTCGCCTCAAACCCAGCTATGCCCCAACTTACACGCGTCTGGGAAACGCTCTGTACGATCGAGGTGAGCTAGCAGAGGCAGTTACTCAGTACAAAAAATCTATTAGCTTTGATCCCAAGTATGCAGACGCTCACTATTACTTAGGCAATGCTTTGTACGCTCAAGGAAAGTCAGCTGAAGCGATCGCCGAATATACAACAGCCATTCGTCTCTCTCCAAAAAATCCCGCAGGTTATAATGCCTTAGGAAATACTCTCTACGCTCAAGGCAAACTAGAAGAAGCGATCGCCCAATACAAACAAGCCCTCAGCCTTGAACCCAACTATGCAGACGCTCACTATAATCTAGCCAGCGCTTTTTACGCTCAAGGCAAGCTAACTGAAGCGATCGCCAACTATACCGAAGCGATTCGCCTCAATCCCAAACACGCACAAGCTTACACGGGTTTGGGAAATGCAATGGACGATCAAGGTAAACCCCAAGAAGCGATCGCACATTACAAAAAAGCCATTAGCCTTGTACCCAACGATGCATTCACTTACTATAATTTGGGAATCACTTTAGGAAGAGAACAACAGCTAGAAGAAGCGATCGTTAATCTCAAAAAAGCCAAAGAGTTATTCCAAGCTGAAGAGAACAAAGAAATGGTTGAGCAAGTCGATCAGCTAATCCAAAAAATTAATATCCGAACGAATTGAATTTAGGGAATTGGGAATTGGGAAGTAATAACCAATGACAAATGACAAATAACAAATGACAAATGACTAAGATTGAAGAAAGGGGCAAAGTCTACCTTGTAGGTGCTGGGCCTGGAGATGTGGCATACTTGACGGTAAAAGCTTACAATCTCTTAGCTGCTGCTCAGGTTTTAGTCTACGATGCCCTGGTAGATGCTCAATTATTGCAGTGTGTAGCAACTGATTGCTTGAAGTTGGATGTCGGTAAACGCGGTGGTAAACCCAGTACAACTCAAACTGAGATTAATAAGTTACTAGTAAAATATTGCCAGCAAGGAAAACAAGTTGTAAGGCTCAAATCAGGCGATCCATTGATTTTTGGGCGTTGCACTTCTGAAATTGAAGCATTGAAAGCATCTGGTTGTGATTTTGAACTGATACCAGGAATTTCTTCTGCCCTTGCAGCACCTCTGTTAGCAGGAATTCCCCTTACAGATCCGGTGTTGAGTCGTTGTTTTGCAGTGCTTACAGCTCATGAACCAGAGGTTTTAGACTGGGAGGCACTTTCACGCTTAGAGACACTAGTAATTTTGATGGGAGGGCAACATCTGCCAGAGATTGTACATCAACTGCTGCAACACGGGCGATCGCACTTAACACCGATTGCAATCATCCGTTGGGCAGGAACTCCTCGTCAAAAAATTTGGACAGCGCAACTGGGCAGTATTTTGGAACAAACCACCGGATTATCACTTTCCCCGGCGGTAATTGTTGTTGGCGAAGTTGTTGGGCTACATAAGTACTTACAACCTGAGAAAATAGATTATCAGGATTCGACTACAGCCCAAACTCCAATGTTAAACAGCCTCTCCGCTTCTTCCCAACCCCTCACAGGTAAAACAATCTTGGTGACACGTTCAGTTGGGCAGTCGAGTACATTTAGCGATCGCCTCATCAAATTAGGTGCAACAGTCATCGAAATGCCTACCTTAGAAATCGGCCCGCCCTCCAGTTGGGAAGCTTTGGATAATGCGATCGCTCATTTATCTCAGTTCGACTGGTTAATTTTCACTTCTAGCAATGGCATAGATTACTTTTTTGAAAGGTTAATTGCCCAAGGTAAAGATACCCGTGCCTTAGCAGGTGTAAAAATTGCCGTCGTTGGCGAGAAAACAGCCAATAGTCTCAAACAATACTCTCTCCAAGCAGATTTTATTCCCCCCAACTTTGTTGCCGATTCTTTAATAGAAAATTTCCCAGAGGAACTAAATGGTAAAAAAGTTTTATTTCCTAGAGTTGAAAGCGGCGGAAGAGAAGTTTTAGTTAAGGAATTAACTCTCAAGGGAGCAAAAGTAATTGAAGTTGCCGCATATCAATCTTGTTGTCCTAGCGATATTCCACCTGCGGCAGAGTTAGCCCTCCAAAACCGTAAGATAAATGTAATTACCTTTGCCAGTTCTAAAACTGTACAATTTTTCGACCAGCTAACTGAGAAGATATTGCCCGAAAACTCTGATGTTAGTCAACTCTTAGAGAGCGTTTGTATTGCCTCTATCGGCCCTCAAACCTCTAAAACTTGTCATGATTTATTCGGACGTGTAGATGTAGAAGCCCAAGAATATACTTTAGATGGTTTAACCCAAGCATTGGTAACATGGGCCATTAATTCTTAATCTCAAATAGCCAATGACTAATGACTAATGACTAATGACCAATGACCAATGACAAAACGTATAATCGGCTTAACCGGAGGTATTGCCACAGGCAAAACCACTGTCACCAATTATTTAGCTAGCGCTTATAACCTGCCGATTCTGGATGCAGATATTTATGCAAGAGAGGCAGTATCTTTAGGTTCGCCTATTCTGAGTGCGATCGCTCAACGTTACGGCGAACAAATTTTATTATCAGATGGCAGCCTCAACCGCCAGAAGCTAGGCGAAATTATCTTTAATCGTCAAGATGAACGCAACTGGATAGACAATTTAATTCATCCTGATGTGCGCGATCGCTTCCTCAAAGCAATTGACCAATCTTCCTTACAAACACTGGTGTTAGTAGTGCCTCTATTATTTGAAGCGGGAATGACTGATTTGGTTACAGAAATTTGGGTAGTGTGTTGTTCTCAAGAGCAACAACTACAAAGATTGATACAACGAAACCATTTAAATATAGAACAGGCACAAGCCAGGATCAACAGCCAATTATCTCTCGAAGAAAAAGTGGCTCGTGCAGATGTAGTTTTAGATAACTCTTCCACCCTAGAAAGACTACTGAAGCAGATAGATGTCGCTCTAAAAATTACAAGTATGGACTAGAACCTATCTATATTAAAAAATATACATAGATTGCATTTTCAAGACATAAAATCTTTATCATTTCAGATGATCTATTCCAGTAAAAAAATCTTATATTTGACCAGCTTTATGTAATAATTCGGTGATTTTACAGTTGAATCTGTGGTTGATGGTACTGTAAATTTAAATGATTGTTGACAAAAAGATATCATAAAGTTAAATTAAAGGCTAATAATTAAGAATTAAGAAAAATTAATTGTAAATTATTGATCTTATTTTAATATTGTTTTGTGATTTCCTTCTCGACGAACTGCTTGTAATTTAGTTTTGCTAGTTATTGGCTACAGACACTTAATTGGACATTGGGTGATAAATTCCTTTACTAGCTATCAATACGGTTGATTCCTAACTAGAGTGTCCACCTGTTCGATTCTGGATTGGTGACTAAAAAATGATTGAGATTCACCTAGAGTCCAGAACTCTTCGTTATAGATTTCTTCTTTGGGAGAACTCACTTATGTCTTTGATCAGGACAGGTATGAACTTAAGTTTTAGTTTTTTAAGCAAGTTAGCTCTAGTGAGCTTTCCAGTAAGCGAATTAAAGAAGAAAAATAAAATACACGATTATAGCCAACTAGCCTGGGGAAGTGACTACGTATTTGAGCGCCTCAACCAAGGAATGCTCGGATATATGACTGGAGTAGGAAAAGGCGTTAAACCCTGCGATCGCATTATTTTACGAGAAGGTTGTGAATCTTATCAATATCAAGTAGAAGAAGTTGATTATTATTCCGATCCATCTGATATGTGGATAGCTTTGCTTAAGAAAGTACCGATTGACTAAATATTAAAGTCAACTAGTTACTTCAATTCTATCTGTGAAGATTTCCCCTATCTTACTAGACTAATAAGAGAAAGAATATATCTATTTTAAATCGATCAAGAAATGAGCTATTAAAGTATTTCTTTCGTAGGATAGCAAGTAAAGATGCAGAAGATTTGGTTTATCTTTATCAAGGTGCATCACTGAACCATCAACAGCTAAATGGTGATGATCTATCCACCGCTCCTGCGAATCTAGTAAAAAACTGAAGTATGGGCTGACATCTGGATGATTTTTCGTTAATTCATCGTAGCTTTGATAAAAAGGAGGTATGCCAATTCCCATAGGCATATATAAACCTTTAGGATACTCTTCTACAGGCAATTGAGGAAGCTTTTTAAGATTAATGCCACTGATGAGTAATCTATTTTGTTCACTAGTCTTAGTATCTGTGAATACTAACTCAATTTCTTGTAAATTCTGTTCAATACCAATCGGTTTAATGTTCCTTAAAATAGTTTTATCAAATTTGCCTATTCTCCAGTATTGATTTCCCCAAGGCTTATTTTGGTCGTAAAATCCTGGTGGTCGAAAACTGGCAAATTTAATTTCATTTTTAGCATCGTAAAAATCTCTCCATTTTGTAATATTTTTCGCTAATGTAGTTCTAACTTTTCTACTTTGCTCTCCCGACACAATTATCTTTTCATCAAGGGGGAATTGAGTAGCAACTTCTTTTTGATCGAGTACGTTTCTTAGAAGATTACTCTTGACTATTGTGCCACTTGGATCTTGCCAGTGTTCTAACTTCCACCAATGCTTCCAATAAGAAATATTATTAATTTTTTCAAAAATATTTTTGTAATGTCCCATCGGGAAGGTAAACCAACTTTGATAATAAAGGGATTTATTACCATCCTCTTTAGTGAAAAGTAAAATTTCCCAAAATCCTGCATTTAAACAATTATTAGCCAAAGCAACTTCTACCAGATTTTGCTTTTCAAAACCGTCTCCGCCGCTAATTTCTATATTTGGTGAGTTAGCAGGAAAGCTAACTTGTTGTCTATTCCACTCCCGGTCTGTAAAAGCGATTATTTCTAAAACTTGATCTTTTTTAACCCATTCTGGTGCTTTAGGAACTAATAGCTCTAAATCAACATTTTTTATAATGATTTGCGCCGTTTTGTTGTCTGTTGGCTCAATCACAAAATCGAAATGTGTATCATCTCTCTTAATAACTGTTAATTTTCTCTGAGAATATCTTTGAAAATTTTTACCCAAGGGTGCGGGATTGACTGGATAATCGACATTAGATAATTCTTGTAGGTTTACACTCATCTTATTATCAAATTTATATCTGGATTGAAACCATAAGCCAGCCAATCCGAGCAAACCAAGACATAGAATAAGGGTGCTAAATAAAATCTGTTTATTCGTGACTCTAAAATTAAGCTTGCTAAATCGTGAAATGCCTGCATTCTTTTCCTTTGCAGAAGTGTTTTTCATGGGATAGATTAATTTTTATGAGAATGATACTTAACAGCATACCGTTATGTGAAACTGATTTTTCATTCCCATTATCAATGGTCACATTAATAAACAATTATCTGAAATTAAGAGGTTTAATACCCATTTCCTGCTGACTTTTCACGGGTTCTGGAAAACATCTCTCTTTCTAGGCTACGGTGTACACATAAGTCTTTTAAAGTTGTTTTGATCCACTCCACCCAGTGCCGCGATAAATTGGGGGCAAAAACCTCTCAAAGTTCTCCAATTTATCGGAGGATTTAGGAGGAACTACAAAATTTTGGTTTTGTAGAGAGATGTGTATACACCTTAGCCTAGAAGGAGAGAGACTTTGAATTTCCTCCCAGTCAGGATTTTAGTGACGAGTGTAGGAACGCTCAAAGTGAGTTTTGAGTGTCTGAGCCATAGCGGATATTACAATTGCTGTTATAGAAACCGATATTGCTGCTATTCTGATTCTAGAATCATCTGCAAGTATCCCTACAGCAGCTAAAGCGATCGCTACCCCTATACAACTTTGTCTGATTTTATTTGTCACTTGATAAGCTTGATTACAGGAATGACAAATAATTGTATGTTGCGAAAATCGGTCTAATGTTATCAACTTCTCATCAGACTCGCTATTACCGACATTTTTTGAGGTGGAATAACCTTGATAAAACGGCAAAGATGCTCCAAATTTATCTAGCCACTTGCGATACTCAACCACTAAAGTATCAGATGTCTTCAGAGGTAAATACACTTCTTTGAGATTTTTTTTCAAACGCTCAATTTGTGCTTTTTGTTCAACAACTAATTGCAAATCACCTTCCAATATTTTGTTTCTGATCAAGATGTGATCTAACCAAGGAGGCATCAGCTTAGTTTTTTGGGTATAAGAGTTACTATAATTCCTGATGAGAATCCGACATCTATTCTTACCTAGTGGAATTGAATACAAGGCTGTGCCCCCAAATTTACCTTGCTGTGCATTAGCAAATTTGTAAAGAATCAAATTAGGAGCAATGAAATCTAATGAAATCCAAGGCAGATTGGGTTTCCGTGTTCGTCGCCACCTTCCCTTAATCCCCTGAACGTTGCTTTCAATGACTTCTATTTCCAAAGCTTGGGCATCTTCTCGACTTCCCATGATGCCATCATGACTGATGGGAACATGAGCCGGGTCAATAATATTTTCAATAAAATAGCTTTGGTCGTAAGGTAGGTCACGTACATAGTCTAAGTTGAAGCATTCCGGGTTGTTCCAATCTGGTAGTGATGGAATTAGCTCATCAATAGCTGTTTCGGCTTCACCTGCCCACATCCAAATGATACCTTGACGTTCCAAGACTTTAAAGGATGGCACGCAAGCATTTACCGGAATTTTTACATCGCTTGGTAACTGGGGAATGTGTAGACATTGACCATTATTGCCAAACTGCCAACCGTGGTACGAACATTCTATTTTGCCGTCAATAATTTGTCCATCAGAAAGTCTAGCTGCACGGTGAGAACAACGATCTGTTAAACAGACAAGCTGTCCATTTTGGTCTTTGAACAAAACGAAGGGTTCTTCGTATAACGAAAAAGTATAAGGACGATTTGTAGGCAAATCTTGCAGAAAACAAACAGGATACCAAGATTGTCTCCAGTTAAATTCTTGCTGATTCTCAGGTGTTTCAAAGGTAGAATTTGATGATGTCGCCTGTAGTGTCTCTGTTTCTAATGTCATCGTTTTCTCCAGGTTTATGCCATTCTAACTTTTATAGAAAACTCCTATTTAATTTTTGAACATAAAATTACACATAACGCCTAATTTTTACCCAACAAACGATAATTCTGACTTCTTAATTATTCTTCAACAAAAGCTGCTCATAATCATCTGGAGTATCTAAGTCGAATACACCTTCTGAGAAAGGAATGGCTAAAGCTTCTTGAAAATATTTTTTAATTATATGTTTTGCACCATCTGTACCACTTAGTGTAGTTAGTTTTGCAAATAAAGTGCGGTTAAATAATGCAGGAACACCTAGAGTGTCTGCATATTGTGACGCAACGATTGGATTAAGAGTAGTTTCGTGAACTTCAACAAGTTGATTGATGAGTTGCGGTGAAATAAAAGGTTGATCGCATACCATCAAAACAACAGCTTTTGCTTCTTTGCTGATTATATTCAGAGCTTCTATGCCAACACGAATAGAGGTACTTATTCCCTCACTAAAAAGTGGATTTTCTACAATATGTACTTGTTCTGAGTTAATCTCTGGTTTGATGCGTTCAGCGTATGACCCTAATACAACGATAATTGGGTGGCAAACTGAAGCGTTCGCCACTTGAATTACATGCCTAATCAAACTCTGTTCACCGTAACGTAGAAGTTGTTTTGGTGTTCCCATACGAGTGGATGCACCAGCAGCAAGAATAATTAGACCGACATCAGACATTTGATTTTATCTCCATGAATTGAGCCAAGTCGTGACCTCAGCATTCCACCAGTGCGATTTGCCAGCACTGCTTGAATTTCTGCTACGATTGACAGTGCGATCGCTTCTGTTGAATCTGCACATCTGAATACTTATGGAGAAAAGGAATAAGCTTTTCTCCATAAGCATTGCAGTGATTTGTGCTATTAAGTAGTGAATAGTTTAGGCGATCGCTATCTCTTGAAGAGATTGTCCGAATATTTCTTGTAGGTATAAAAAGCTTACTCGTTTATGAAACACTCTTTTTTATCTGAATAAGCTAACACGATAGCTCTACTGTGGCAATTCTCAAGTAGAAGTTTAGTCAAAGTTGGGGATTAAGGAAGCAAGCCTCTCTCACCAGAGTTAAAACAGTATTAACCTTTCTGGCAAATTTCTGAAACATTACCCAAATGCAATATCACGATCGCCCCAGTGTGACTGGTATTTTATTGCAAGTCCCTAACTTTGCTCTGCTTGCTTGGCAATATACTTCTCAAGCAGGAATTGCTTAAGGTGCGGTTGTTCTAAGTTTAAACCAAGCTCTTGCGCTTTCTGACTAATTTCTTCATAGGTCAGACCTTCGCTAATAGCATTTGAAATCAAGGCAATACCACCAGCCCTTGCTCCAGCCGCGCAGTGAATTAAAATTGGTTTGGGTAAATTTTCAATCTCCTGGATTGCTGCCTCTGTTAGTTCTTGATTTGCTTCTGAAGGCTTTAAAGGGATATTGGCATATTGCAATCCAGCAGCTTGGGCTTGCTGCTGTTCATCACCGAGAAAACCTGCTTCATCGGGAGAACGCAGGTTTAGCACCGACTTAAATCCCTCTTGGGCTGCCTGTTTTAACTCTTCAGGAGTTGGTTGTCCAGCAGCGCTCAAGTCTTTACTAACTTTTCTAGTATTGCTCATAAGATACACTAATTAGATAGGCTTAATGTAGTATATTAGCAATTTCGTTCAACAATCTAGGGTTTTCCTTAATTCAAGATTCTGTAATAGTTGGCTCAGATCAGAATGGCACTAAGATAAGCGCAAACCCGTAACTTAACTGGCTTTTGAGTGTAGGGAGTGTGGGGAGCCAGATTTCTTCCCCATCCTCCCACACTTCCCTCAGACAAAGGTTTCAGGTTTTCTTAGTGCCATTCGGCTCAGATCATTTGCCTATATGAGATAATTTCCTATTAATTATTTGATTCTGCACAAAGGAAATTAGCTCAATATGCGTATGCAGCAAAAAGCATCAAATTCTAACATAGAGCTACCAATTCATTTGTGTGCTAAAACAATTGCTCGACGTTTAATGACCGCAGTTATTTGCCTCACCTTAGCAGGCGCTCTAAGTGCCTACTTCTGGTTCACGGAGTTTTCCTTCCCAGCTAGCAAATGGTTTTACGAACTATTTAGCTTAGATGAAGAATTGAATATTCCTGCCTGGTATTCTGCATTTTCTCTATTATTTTGCTCGGGATTACTTAAAGCAATTACCGCTATTAAGACGGAAGACCGCTATTTCTCTCGCTGGAAAACCTTATATTTTATATTTGTATATTTGAGTTTGGATGAAGCATTTAGTTTTCACGAGCTTTTGATAATTCCGTCAGTGCGAGAATCGCTTAATCTCAATCCTATATTTTTCCAAACCTGGGTAATACCTGGTGCTATTCTAGTGGGAGTTTTTGCATTTAAATATCTAAAATTTTGGCTTCATCTCCCTTACAAAACCCGATATTTATTTCTGATTGCCGCAGTTGTTTATGTGAGCGGAACTTTAGGTATGGAAATGGTGGGTGGACTTTTGAGAGAAGATTTTGGGCGACGTGGGCTAATAACGTTAATTGGGATAGTGGTTGAGGAATTTTTAGAAATGACTGGAATTGTAATTTTTACTTATGCACTGTTAGCTTACCTTAGCAGTCTGAGAGAGAGCCTTAAAATGAAAATATATCTGTCTGAAAATGAATTTAAATAATTCATAATTCGTAATTCGTAATAACTATAGCAATCCGCTTTGATTTCTGTCATTGAAAATTTGCCATGCTATTTGATGCGTTTAAAAATCGTAAATCTCCTAAAATCGAATTTATCAAAACTGACCCAACCTGGCGCGTAGCTTGGGGAACAGTTGATGAAAGTTATGAAAATATAGCTTGGCGAGATGAAAAATTTTCTGTAGTTTTACCACGTACAACTTCTGGATTTCTGACGGATAAATTAGCAATCAGTTCTGGAGGACGATTTGTTGTTGTTGGCGATGTTTGGTTAACTAACCAAGTGCAATTACTGCAAAAGTTAGGGATTGAACCGGATAGCTTTCAAGGAAGTTATCTGCAACTAGTTGCCAATCTTTGGGAACCATGGGGTTTTGAATGTCTTCACCAACTTGTGGGGATGTTTGCGCTAGTGGTTTGGGATAGAGAAAGACAAGTATTGAAGTTGGTTCGCGATCGCATCGGTGTTCGGACTCTCTATTACACTACCACTGGTTCAGTTCGATGGATTGCGCCTCAACTGAGAACTTTATCACCTCACCGTTCATCTGATTTAGATTTGGTAGCGTTGCGAGATTATCTTTGTTGTGCATTTGTTCCAGGAGAAAGAACCCTTTGGGAACAGGTGCGCGAACTACGACCTGGAACCGTTTTAGAATTTCCCGACCACAAAGTTGAAGCTTATTGGCAGCTTCAAGAACAGATTGTAGCAATAGATCAACCCTTAGCATGGCATGGCGATCGCTTGCGAGAACTCCTAGACCAAGTTGTTCAAGAATATTTACCACCAGCAAACGAACCCGTCGGCGTTTTTCTTTCCGGTGGTTTGGACTCTAGCTGTATCACTGCTTTAGCAGCGAAATTCCACAAAGCACCAGTTCACACCTTCTCGATTCATTTCGGTTCAGAATGTCCCAATGAGTTAGAATTTTCCAGTCTCGTTGCATCCCATTGTCAGACGCAGCACCACATTTTAGAAATTACTTTTAAGGATATGTGGGAACGTCTGCCAGAAACAATGGCGTATTTAGATGACCCCATTGGCGACCCACTGACTGTTCCCAACCTTTTGCTAGGACGACTGGCGAGACAAAGCGTAGAAGTAGTTTTAAATGGCGAAGGTGGCGACCCCTGTTTTGGTGGGCCAAAAAATCAGCCAATGCTTATCAATAGTTTATATGGCTCTGTCACCAATCAGGATGCTTTGCAAGCTTATTTAATTTCCTTTCAAAAGTGCGCTGTTGACTTACCACAACTTTTAAAACCAGAAGTTTTGACAGCAATACAAACAGCACCTTGGGTTTTTGAAGAAGATTTATATTCTCAAGCCAGTTATCTGAATCGTTTGATGGCAATGAACATCAAATTTAAAGGCGCTGACCAAATTCTGACGAAAGTCAGTAACTTGACTCAAGCAGCCCTTTTGCACGGACGTTCTCCCCTATTTGATCAACGAGTAGTAGACTTAAGTATGGAAATTCCTCCAGAGTATAAACTTTCTGGGGTGGAAGAAAAAGCAGTTTTAAAGCAAGCTATCGCAAATATTCTACCAGAGGAAATTATTCATCGTCCCAAAAGCGGCATGATGGTGCCTGTGCAGTTAGGATTTCGGAAATATTGGCAGCAGGAAGCTAAAGATTTATTACTAAATCGAAATGCAGCTATCACTCCTTACTTGAACCAGTTACCAATTCGTAATTGGTTAAACTATCAAGGAGATACTTGGAGTCGTTATGGAGTAAAGCTTTGGTTGCTTGCAAGTTTAGAAATTTGGTTACAGGTGAATCAAAAAGTACGGTAGTAAAAACAAAAAATGAATACCGATAACTACAGCTAACTTTGGGAAACAAATAAGTTTGTACTAAAAACTTGAGTTTTTGTATCAATAAACACAAAAAAAATTAATACACAATAGCCCATTTCTGTCGTAATGCACTAGCCAATAAAATATTTTTTTGACTACAATATGAACTTCTTCTGGAATTAGAATTGTCTGCTGTGTATTTACACGTAGATAACAATCAAATCTAGAACTCTAATACAAATTACAGACAACAAAATAATGACACAACCTAACCCACAAGACAAAAATAGCTTTCTTTACCCTCGTAGTCGATATTATGGTAAATTCCAACCAGAGACTTTAGCATTTAATGCCAACCTCCAAGAATTTGCTCAAAGAATTACTTACATCTCTTGTCTAGAAACAGGGGGAAAACTATCCCCAGAAGAAGCTTACGAGCAAATTAGGGCGCTTTGGAAAGAGTTGAAACATAGCAAAAAGGAATTGTCTATTGGCGTAAATAAATGAAAACTAGTTTTTGGGCATTGGGTATGGGCAATACTTCAACTACGCTCAGTACAAGTGCCCAATGCCCAGTTAATTAACTTCCAGCAAAGTCCAGAAATAGCCATCTGGTGCAATAAAAGAGAAACTTGTCTCACCAAACTCATTACTAATAATACTTGTAACTTTTTGTACAGTACTTGCTTTAATGCGATCGCAATACTCTTGTATCCCCTTAACCCGATAGGTATATAAAGACATACCCAAGCTACCTGGTTGGGCTGCCTCAAAACGCGATTCTAAATTAATAGATTCTGGGAATCGAACAATATAAAGTCTACCACTGCGTGCAGCCATGAGGTCAGACTTAGAAGAACGCGGATCGTCAAAAGCAGTAACAATAAACTTTTCACCAGGGTTAAGGTCAAAAATATCTCGACCTGCTGGCGAAGATTCATAGCTAGTTTCGACATCATCACGCACACGCAGCAAACCTAAGACATCTTCATAAAACTTGAGGGTTTGTTTGCTGTCATCCTGAGAGATGATTCCTATATGAGTAAACTGACTAGCCTTAAGAGCAGCATTATGATTAACTTGCCCGTAATGCGGTAGTGTATAGCCAAAGCGTTGAAATAAAACTTGTCGAGCTAAGGGTTGAAGTAGCAACATTTCTCGGACACCAACTGCTGACTCAACAAAAGGACGGCTTTTCCTCTCTTTGTTGTAGATGACTTCCCAATAAGGATTAGAGTGTCTAATAGGAAAACCTGCGGCTTTTGCATCCTCTATATGATTTAAGATACTTAACACATCAGTCGTTAAGCTTGTCGCCCAGCGATTTCCCTTAATTTTCATCGATGCTATTCCCAAACCTTCATGGGTGGGTTTTTGCCAAACCATTAACCGAATCAAACCATGATCTGAATTTTGGTGGTAGAGGCGAATTGAGCGTAAAGACGAATTTACTCCATATAATTGATAGGCTATATCTGCGGTTAATTCACCCACTTGACCAATACGATAGCCAAATTGCTCCCAATACTGAATTGCAGAAATTGGTTCCGGGATGCCGATACAGACTTCATAGATACCTTCAATTGCGGTTTGTTGTTCTTGAGCCATAACAATTTTGGATTTTAGATTTTAGATTGGTCAAATAAATAAAGCTTTCGGAAAGATATCTCAGAAAGAATCGGAAAAGCAACAACTTTAGGTTGTAGCTTATGATGTACCTAGAAAAATGAGTATAGAGTTTTTCTAATTGCACGTAATCAAGATCAAGAATCGCCATCAATCAAGTTTTTTTAACAGGAGTTAAGCGATGACGCAACGACTGACTCAAGAGCAATTAGCACAAATAGTCACAGAAGTAGAAGGTCTGCAAGTGCGTCGAGAAGCGGAACTAGACCAACAGCAGGTTAGAGAAATTTTACAGGAGTTGAATTTACCGCCTGAGTTACTAGATGAAGCGCTGATTCAGTTAAATCGCCGCCAAGCGCTGGAGGTACAGCAGCACCGCAATCGATGGATTACCTCTGGAGTTGTGGCATTCTTAGTGATACTGAGTGCATCTACAATATTTTTCATCCAGCGACAGAATTCTGTACTCTCTCGTGTTTCTGCTCAACAAGACCGCATCACCTTGGTATCAAATACTGGCGGTGACTTGAAGACAATTTCTCGCCAAACCAATCCAGAAATTTTGTACCGTGTCACTTTAAAAGATGCACCTTTGGGTAAAAAGCTGGCTCTCTCCTGTAATTGGATTGACCCAAGTGGTCAAATTGCCAGGCAGAACAGTTATCAAACCCGCGAAATTAATACGTCTGTCTGGGATACGCAGTGCCGCTACACGATTAATCCGGCTGCAACTGTTGGCAATTGGAAGGTGCAGATGTTGCTGGAAGGTCGGCAGATTAGTGATGAAACCTTTGAAGTGAAATAAGTCCAGATGGGCAACATCCCGCATCACTTTCTTGGTTATTGGGGTTATGGCGCTCAACATGAGTTGGAGGCGCTGTTAAATAGGGTTCTGAAAAACCTCTCTCCAAACCTCTCCCCTTGTAGGGGAGAGGCTTTGAACTTTCCCCCTTCCCTGCAAGGGAAGGGGGTTAGGGGGTTAGGTCAGAAAAATAATTTCTCTCTACAAGAAAATTATCCTTTTTGGAATGTTGTTCATATAGGAATTGATGGAAATTGTCCACCGCTAAAAAATCAAATTGCTGCGATTTCGGCATCAGGATTATTAACTTCACCCGATGCTTGGGTAAGTCTCCAAGAAAATAACTGCCTAATTTTGGGTAGAGAACCTTTCGGAAAGATGCCCTTATATTGGACTCAGCAAGGACAAGTTATCTGGTTTGCATCACAACTGCAACTACTCTTACCGATTTTGCAACAGTCAGAAGTTAGCATTTCTGGGTTATATGGCTATAGCTGTTTTTCTTATGTTCCTACACCTTTGACCCCTGTTAATGGAGTGTTTGCAGTGACGGTGGGAACTGAATTAATTTGGCAGAGCGATTCTCAATCAGGTATTCTGCAAACACCTGAATCTAAAAAAATCCACTCGTGGCAAGAAGCGCCAGAACAGTTAACAGATGAAGCTACAGCAATTACTGAATTGCAAACCCTCCTTAAAGATTCCATTGAACGACAGATTGCCGATTTAAAGGATGAACCTGTTGCGGTATTTCTCTCTGGCGGACTTGATTCTTCAGTGGTGGCGGCGCTGTTGGTGCAAGCAGGGGTGAAAGTCCGCGCCTACACTCTAGATTTTGGTGATGTAGGTATTTCAGAATATCCATACTCTGAACAAGTTGCCCAGTTTCTCAAAATTCCGCTTATTAAAGTTGCAGTAACGCCAAGTTCGATCAAGAATGCCCTAATTCCTACTGTGCAAGCATTAGATTTACCCTTTGGAGATGGGGTGTGTGTTCCGTTGTATCTCTTATCTCAAAGGGCGAGTCAAGAAACTCAGGTAATTTTTAACGGCGAAGGTGGAGATCAATTATTTGCTGGTTGGACGAATAAACCTTTAATTGCCGCAGGTGTTTATCAGGCAGAAAATCCCGCCGGGCAAGAAACTTTTATCCAGCAATATCTCCGCACCTTTCACCGCCTTGGGGGATACGAATCTCAAGTTTATCAGCCGGAGGTTTACGCACAGATCCAAAATTTGCATCCTGAAGATTGGCTGTTGGCAGCTTTAGATCGCAATGAGTGTCCATCTTTGCTACATCGCCTCCGCCGTGCCAGTCTGATGCTCAAAGGGGCGCAAAATATCCATCCCCGTGCGACTACATTAGGGTTTGCTCATGGGTTGTGGGTGCGATCGCCTTTTTGTGATTTACCTTTAGCAGAATGGACATTCCGCCTATCTGGAGAACTCTGTTTGCAAGGAGCTTGTGAAAAATATATCCTCAAACGGGCTGTAGAAAATTGGCTCCCGCCTGAAATTGTCTGGCGACAAAAGCGTGGGATGGGGGTTCCCTTAACTTCTTGGTGTTTAAATGATTTTTGGCATCAGCTAGGCATCTGGCTCAATCCAGAAATACTTCGCGCTAATAATCACTTTTATCCTCATATCGCGGCACAAATCGTTGAAGGCAAACTGGGAGCAGCTATTCAAGACCGACGGATTGGTGAGACTCTCTGGTTACTTATTATGTGGCAACTTTGGCGATCGCATGTTTTAAATGAAGAACTAAGTAAACAGTCTTGGGATCATCCTTTTTGGTTACATCGTTGGCTATGGAGAAATTACAAGCGATGGCAAGGTTAGATAAAAGTGAGGAGTTAGGGAGTAGAGACGCGATTAATCGCGTCTCTACAGGAGTTGTGAATAAGCAATTAATCCTTTCATCTTTGCCGTTTTCTGGGGAACTTGCTCAGGAGTTGCTGAGTACTTATGGTTCTCCGCTTTATGTTTATAATGGCGATCGCTTGCATGAAACTATTGAACGCATTACTAAAGCAGTCAGTTATCCCCGCACGCAATTTCGGTTTGCAAGCGTTACTAATGGCAATATTGCGTTGTTAAAAATTTTTCGCTCATTTGGGTGGGGACTTCACGCTAATACCCCAGGAGATATCTACCTAGGATTGCAAGCTGGTTTCGATCCTAGTGAGATTGTTTACAGTGGTAGCAATTTGAATCGGGCTGAGATGCTACAAGTCTTAAATTGGGGAGTTACAACTCTCAATCTCGATAGCCTCGCTCAATTGCAGTTATGCTGTGAAGTTTTGCCCAAACAGAGAGATAAATCTATTCGGCTAGGTTTACGCCTCAATTTGCCCGAAATTACCGGAGATAGCCGCATTGGTGTGCGTCCTGAAGAATTTGGTGATGCGATCGCTTTAACTCATGAAGTTGGATTAAAGCTGAGTGGTTTACACTTCTATCGAGGGACTGGAACTAATGCCACAGCCGCTTTCACCCAGGTAATTGACACAGTAATCGCCATTGCACAAAAGTTACCAGATTGGGAATATTTAGATTTTGGTGGTGGTTTTGGCTACCCATATCACCACAACAAAACAGCCTTTGACTGGGAAATATTTGGCGCTGAGTTAACCGAGAGAATCACTCATTTAGGGCGGAAAATTGATTTGGTGATTGAACCGGGACGAAGTGCGATCGCAGAATGTGCAACTTTGCTTGCTCAAGTTGTTTCTGTAAAATGGCAAGGAGAAAAACAGATTGTCGGAGTTGATACCACCGTTGCCAATCTTTCAGTACCATCAGTACACGGCGGCTACCGAGAAATTATCACTTGGAAACAAGCAGACGATCCATTCACAACTGATATTTGTGGTAACACCACATATTCACGAGATTATCTAGGTAAAAATTGCCAACTTCCAGCGTTAGAAATTGGTGATATTGTTGCCATTCTAGATGTCGGTGCTTATGGTTATGCCATGTCGTCTCACTTTTTACACCGCCCCAAACCTGCTGAAGTCCTGCTAGAAAATGGCACACATCGCTTGATTCGCTGGCGGGAAGACTACAGTGTTTTACTAACAAATCAGGTGCTATAGGACTCATATTTGATTGTGTGAAAAAACTCCATACAACTCAAAAGCCTTTTTTCCTATTGCCTATTGCCTCTTGCCTTCCCAACAATTAATAAATAACATTGAGCAACCATTATGAAGTGCATTAACTGCGGAACTGACAATAAACTCAAAGACCGGACAGCTAATAAAGGTCGGTGTATAAAATGCAATCATCCCTTTGCTTTTGAACCGACCAGTATGAGTAGTGTTAAGATTACTGACCCTTTTTTTGCAAAGGCGATTGCTGATATTTCTGCAAATAATACCTTATTTTTCACTCCCAAGCAGCTTTTTTACTTATTAGATAGCCGGGTAAAAGTCAAGTCTATTTCAATATTTGGTTTGTTATTTATATATTTATTTTTTAATATTTGGGTACCAGGGTTTATAGGTGGCTTTGCTTCGTTAGTGTTTGGTGCTAATTCTTGGTTAATAGCATCAATTGTGTTTAATATATGCTTTTTATTGTTTCTATATAAAAAATCTATATCAAATAAAACAAATATTAACTCTCGCCAAAAATATGCTCGATGTTTCCAAATAATAGGAGGTATGATTATTGCTGTGGGAATTTATGCCAGCTTAATTATATATAACTCGTTTAGTCTATTTGTCATCGCCGTTATTCTAGGGATGCTATCGATATACTGGGGAACTAGACAGCTAGGACAAACTAAATTTGCACAGGAGTTTTTATTTTCTCAAAATGATTTTCAAGGTTGGTTAAACCAATGGCAGAAAATAAATGGTTCAATTCTTAAAATACTACCTTTTCCGCGTGAAGAAAATACACCAGCCATAATTAATCCTGATGTAACTGCTTACAGTTTTGATAGATTAGTAGTTTGCGATAGTGCTAGTATTGCTCAACTATTAATTGCTAATAATTTTCACTTTGAAAATAACTGTGCAATTCTCAGCATTACTGGATATCCGCAAAGCATTTTTGACACCACAATGCAAATGCTGCGCCGCAATCCCGATTTGAAAGTCTATGCAGTGCATGATTGCAATCCACGAGGAATTAGTTTAGTTCATAATTTGAGAAGCAATGCTAGTTGGTTTCTCAATAGCGAGATTGCAATTATTGATATCGGATTAACACCAAGTCAAATTATCGCTGCTAAACGCGGAATGTTCATTCAATCTTCTCGAGATTCGGCGCAAGCAGCTAAACAATTACCTCAAAAAGTTCGTCAAAGTTTGTCTGCTGAAGAATTAACATGGTTAGAATCTGGAAAGTTTGTGGAATTAGAATCTTTCTCTCCCCAAAGACTGATTAAAGTCCTACAAAAGGGTATTGCTGGCAGTCGAAATCTAGAAAGTGATGACAGTAACTTGCTTTTAGTAGGGGATACTGGTAATGATATGTATGTTGTTCAAAGTTTTGGTTAATCTAGCCATAATTCGTAGGCATAGCCCGTTGCAGACATCACATTAGTACTTACGCGAAACTAGACATGGTAGGGGCAATTCATGAATTGCCCCTACCTGAGAATAATTTTTTGTTTCTTAGCTAATTTTAATCACTTTATCAGCGCTAATTCAGAGCGATCGCTGATTATAGTGATTAAGTAGGGAATTCCGTACTGGAGTTGATTGCCCAGTTAACCGGAAAATAGAAAATAATAGATATATGGACAAACGATATTTTTTACAGGCTAGTGCGGTAATAGTCGGCACAGCATTGTTATCAAGGTATATCAACTGGGGGGCAAAAGCGATGACAACTTCTAATAGTGGATTTGAAATTACCAAACCAGAAGAAGAGTGGCGCACGATTTTAACGCCAGAACAGTTTAATGTATTGCGTAAACACGGGACTGAACGCCCTCACACCAGCGCATTAGATAAGGAGTACGACAAGGGTACTTATTATTGTGCCGCGTGTGAACTGCCATTGTTTACCTCTGATACCAAATTTAACAGTGGTACTGGCTGGCCCAGCTTCTTTAACCCGATTGAAGGTGCGATCGCTACTACTGTAGATAAGTCATTGTTTATGACCAGAGTTGAAGTACATTGTAGTCGTTGTGGTGGTCATCTTGGTCATGTTTTTGATGACGGCCCTGCACCCACAGGCAAGCGCTACTGTATGAACGGTGTTTCGCTGAAATTTACTCCCGCCTAATTTACGTTTCACTTTAAGGTTGATACAAATAGGTAGCAGAGGGACAAGGAGGACAAGACGAATAAGGGAAAATGATTAAACAAGTCTCTTCTTTGTCTCCCCCTCTCCCTTGTCTCCCTTGTCTTCCTTCTCTCTTCCCCCTGCCTCCTGCCTCCTTCAAAGAAGTTGGGAAATAGCGCTATCAGTAAAGCGAACCTCTTCAACCATCGGGGTATAACCTAGCCATTGCACTCCTGACTGGGAAAATTGTTGTGGACACCCGCTAACGGCGAAACGAGTTGGTAGTGGGAGGTGAGTATTTTTTAAGCCTAGCAAGTCTAACTCTTGGGCACAGGCTGCCACCACGTGAACAGCTGGGTCAACTAGCTTGACTTGAGAGGGGAGGAGCGATCGCAATACTGGTGTAAGGTGGGGATAATGGGTACAGCCATGAACTAAGGTGTCGATTTCTTGGTCTAGTAAAGGCTCTAAGTAGGCTCGCGCCACTTCAGCAGTGTAGGGGTCATGAATCCGATTTTGCTCAATCAGTGGCACAAACTCTGGACATCCAACTTGCCAAACTTGAACATCAGGAGCAATTTCGAGGATGGCGTGCTTATAAGCATTACTTTTCGCTGTAGCTGGAGTGGCAATTACACCAATGCGTTTTCCTTCCTGCACCGCAGCTTTTGCACCCGGTAGAATTACTCCTAAAATGGGTATGTTGAATTCTTGACGGACGGTTTCTAGGGCTAAGGCAGAACTAGTATTGCAAGCCATAATTACCATTTTTACCTGCTGCTTTTGTAACCAGGTAATAATTTCGCGCGTAAATTGTAAAATTTCTGCTTGTGAACGAATTCCATAAGGAAGTCGGGCTGTATCCCCAAAGTAAACAATTGATTCATTGGGGAGTTGCCGATATATTTGTCGCAGTACTGTCAATCCACCCACACCACTGTCAAAGATGCCAATTGGGGCACGTTGGGGTTCAAGAGCCGAAAAATCGTCTAGATTCGTTTCAAAGATCGAAGATGAATACACAGGCTGATATTAATTTAGGTTTTGGGATTTAAAATACAGAATTTAGCAGACAATCGGCTAATTGACCACTAAATTCTGCACGCCAAAGGATTCTAAATACCACCTTTTAATAAGTAATTTGTACTATGCTAACGCTGTAAGTATTTTAGGATGCCACGAGCGATCGCTTCTGCCATCTGATTTTGATACTCTCGTGATGCCAATCTGGGATTGTCTTCTCGACCACTCATATAACCTGTTTCTACTAAAATCGAAGGCATAGAGCTTTTTCTGAGAACGTAGAATCTGGCTTTGCGGGTTCCCCGGTCTTTGATTGTACCGATGTTTTGCAGAATGGTATTGCGAACCGCTTCCGCCAGAGCATAACCGCTATCGTAATAATATACTTCTAAGCCATTCACATCCGGGCGATTATCAACAGAATTAGCGTGAATGCTTACAAACGCAGTTGCATTAACTCGCTCGGCAATTTCTACCCGTCCCTGAAGTTCTACGAAAAAGTCAGCATCCCGCGTTAGTACCGCTTGTACACCATTTTGCTCTAAAATTGCTGCTACCCTTTTACCAATAGGCAGAATTACATCCTTTTCTAAAAGCCCACCTAAACCGGGAGCGCCTGAATCTTTTCCACCATGTCCTGGGTCAATCACAACTAGTAATTTCCCTCTTGGAACTGAGGGGCGCGGCTTTGGTTGAGATATAGGACGGGGATTATCTATGGGATTGGGGAATTGACCTTGGTTTGGCGATAAAGGAGGTAAATCAATGGGCTGCTGTGTAACGCTACCAGAGCGTTGTAATTCTAGAGCCAAAAGCTGGTCGCCAACTTGATTAAGTTCACCAATTCGCACTCCGGCTGCTGGCTGAACCAAGACGTTAACTGTATTAGATTCTTGAGGTTGCAGGCGGACTCGCAGGATAGGGCTATTAGAATTAAAAGTCGGGCCTGTAACTTGGGGAGCTAACCGAGCATTGTTGATGATAATGCGGTACAAACCAGAGCTTCTATCCCAGCCTCCTGTTGCAGATAAAGCTTGGTCTGCTCTAATTAGCAGTTGTGTGCCATTATTAGCCAGTTGCACAGACTCAATAGTCGCTGTACTAGATGGTATGGGGCGTGGACTATTATTACCTCCAGGGAACTGGGCAATGCCACGACTGGGCAAAAGCACAAAACCACTACTGTTACTATTAGTTGCTCGCCAATTTTGACTATTTTCATCCACCTGTAAAGTCATGCGAACAACAGATGGGCTTGTTTGTATTTGGCTGAACTGAATACGGCTGACACCATAACGATTAATCGCCAAATCGCGTTGCTCTAGACTTGGTGATAAAGTAGCGCTGGCAATGTCAATGTTAATTTCTCTTTGATCGTTGCTACGATTTACCTGAATCTGAGCATTACCACCATTGGTACGGATGAAAAACCCATCGCCTGTAACTTGTAAGTTCTCAATTTGAGTTACCCTGGCGGCAAGCATTCCGTTTTTAGGTGGATTAATAGGGCTGGTTCTCACCACGTTGTAAATATCTCTTGGTGAGAACACAGATGGAGATGTTCTCGGTGAAGGTTGTGTTGCTATAGCTTGTTGTTGCCCACCAGTATTTCTTGAGGGAACATTTTCGGCTATTGGCGTGGGTAATTGCACCATCCAGCGTTCGCCAGTTCTACCAACAAATTTTACTCCCTTGGGGTCTAAAGTATAACCAGGAGTCATTTCAACAACTATGCGCGTTGTTTGTTCGTCAAACTGCCCAACACGGATAGCACGAATTGCACCGCCCACCTGTTGGGTTAGTTGCGGACGGCCAAATGTTGTTCCTGGTAAATCAATTACTAAACGAGTGGGGTTAAAAATTAATTGTGCCTGGGGTTGAACATTCCCTACAGTATTTATTTCTAGGTTGTTTTGATTGACATCAAAACGCCAAGATTCAAGTTTCGCTGCCATTGCGGGCGACGATAGCATGAAGATAGTTCCAATAGTACTGGATAGTAACCAGCGTAATTTCACAGTCTTTTCTCCTGATTCACATTCATGGGAGCCGTCAAAATTTCAATATATTGGCAAATCCTCACACCATCACCGCACACACTTGAGTATTACGCTTTTATTAAGACACAGCTAATGGCGTAAAATATAGCACGCTCCTCTGATTTTGCCATGCCATCGATTAGCCCAGATAAATTTGACTTGTAAGCATCAGATGACAATAACAAAGATGCTACTCTTGTCCCGCCGCAATAATACTTAAATTGTTTTACTACTAAATTGGATAAAAACGGTAAAGATTAGATGTATTTACTCAATAATTTCGACTAAATTACTTATCTTCTCTTTAAATACTGAAGGATGCCACGAGCGATCGCATCCGCCATTTGATTTTGGTAAGCGGAGCTTCTGAGTTTAGCGTTATCATCTCGACCAGTCAAATAACCTGTTTCTACAAGAATAGAAGGCATGGAACTTTTTCTGAGAACAAAAAATCTGGCTCTTCGCACTCCCCTATCTCTGACATTTACGCCTTGGAGAATACTGTTATGTACAGTGCGAGCTAGACCCAAACCACTGTCGTAATAATATGTTTCTAAGCCGCTGACATCCGAACGACCAGGGCCAACTGCATTAGCGTGAATGCTAACAAACACATCAGCGTTAGCTCGCTCTGCCAATTGCACCCGTCCTGGAAGGGTGACGAAATAGTCAGAATCTCGCGTCATCACAACTTGTACGCCATTTTGTTGCAAAACCTGAGCTATTCTTTTGCTAATAGGCAAGATGATATCCTTTTCGCGTAGTCCCCCAAGACCTAATGCCCCAGGGTCTTTACCGCCATGTCCTGGGTCAATGAGGACTACCACTCGCCCATTAGTAACTCGGCGCTGTGGTTGCAATTGGGGCTGAGGATTGGGATTGTTTGGGTCTGGGAATGGCCCCCGGTTTGGTGGTGGTAGCCCAGGTAAACCATAGGAGGGTCTTCCGGGGAGGGAAACAATTCGACGAGAACCTTGTATTGGTATAGCCAAAAGCTGGTCGCCGATTTGCTGGGGTTGAGCGAGTTGTACTCCAGGTGCTGGTTGAACTAAAACAACGACTGTGTTGGCTGCTTGGGGTTGCAGACGTACCCGAAGAATGGGGCTATTGGGGGCAAAGGTAGGGCCTGTAACTCTGGGAGCTAACTTGGCATTGTTAATTGTGACGCGGAACACACCGGATGATCTATCCCAGGTTCCTGTAGCAGATAAAGTTTGGTCGGCTCTAATCAGTAGCTGTCTGCCATTATCAGCCAGTTGCACAGACTCAATGGTGGCTGGGGAGTCATTAGCAGCAGATAATCTGCTAGGGAAGGAGGGTGGTTGTGATTGATTGTCCGAATTACTACTTCCAGGCAATCTGACAACGCGACTAGGCAGAACCACCAAACCACCACTGTTACTATTACTGGCTTGCCAATCTGGACTATTTTTATCTACCCGCAAAGTCAAGCGAACGATAGGAGCTTGGTTTTGTAGTTGGGTGAATTCGACGCGGCTAATACCATGTTTGTTAACAGGCTGATTATTCTGTTGCGCCAAACGTGGTGATAAAGATGCGTCAGAGATATCTATGAAGATACTAGCGCGATCGCGGCTGCGAATTGTCTTAATCCCCGGATTGCCACCACTGGTACGGAGGAATAACCCATCGCCTGTTACTGTCAAGCCATCAATTTGCGTCGCCCCGCGTGTAGTAGTGGCAACCCTTGAAATACTAGGTTGCCGCTCAGAGTCTGGGGTAACGACAGTGTAAGCACTTCTGGGAGGTGAGGCGGGAAATGAGGCTACTCGATCAACTTCTGGTCTAGGTAATTGCACCGTCCAGCGATCGCCAGATGTCCCAACAAATTGGACGCGTTTGGGGTCTAAAGTATAACCAGGTGTCAGTTCGACAACTATGCGCGTTGTTTCTGTATCAAACTGCCCAACCCGGATTGAGCGAATTCCACCCCCAATCTGTTGAGTTATTTGTGGACGACCAAATGTAGTTCCTGGCAAATCGATTACCAGCCGAGTTGGGTTGAAAATTAATTGTGCCTGGGGTTGAACTGCTCCCACAGTATTAATTTCCAGCCTGTTTTGATTGGCATCAAAGCGCCAAGATTCAAGTTTCGCAGCCATTGCCGGCGACGATAGCATGAAGATAGTTCCAATAGTGCTGGGTAGTAACCAGTGTAATTTCACAGTTCTTTCTCCTAATTCACGTTCATGGGAGTCGTCAATATCTCAACTCATTGGTAAGTCATCACACCGTCACCACCTAAACTTGATCTTGATGCCTTGTTTGATTTTTAAGCTGGTATAAAGACACGCTTAAATCAGTTATCAGATTTCATATTTGCTTGAAATCCCAATATAAAATCTTCCACCTTTGGAGGTGGAGGAATCTGACTCCCAAGGAAGCTAGAAAACTAATAACTGATAACCGTTCACTGATAACTGTTTTTTGTTTTTTGCCATCAATGCACTAAGTAGATAATTCCCATTACTGTCAGACGATCTAGCAAAATTTATGGGTGTTACTCCCCAATTACCTGGAAAATATTCAGATAATGGCTCACAAGCCTAGGGATACTGGAAATAAATAACATTCCGAATGCGGGTAGAAATTATAAACAGACGATTATTCTACAATCAGATGGGACGGAAATTTGGAGAGAGAAGTTTCCACTTTATAATTGCAGAATCTTCAAAATACGGTGATTTTACTGAATTTAAAGTGCCGAGTTCTGAGAGAAAATCACTCAGAACTCAGTAAGAATTTACCCAATATTTTGATTAGCGATCGCCAGAATCTGGAGTTACTTCCAAATTGCCACTGTCATTTGATGCTGGCACCTTCGATTTAGGTGGTTCAATTACCAACGAGGTTCCAGAAGAACCATCTAAAACCAGTTGGTCTGAGCCTGCATCCACAGTTTTTGGATCTGGGAACACAAATCGTAACAAAGGAGGAGCTAAAAAGGTTGTCAAGATAACCATCATAATGATTGCCGCCCCTAGTGGTTTCGAAAGAGCGCCACTGGCTGCGCCAACACCAGCAAACACTAATCCAACTTCTCCTCTAGGAATCATCCCCACACCGATCGCTAAACGGTTGATTCCCGGTTGACCAAACACGCTTAAGCCTGTGATAACTTTACCGAGAATGGCTACTATGATCAGGAAAGTTGCCATAATTAAACCTTCTCGATTATCGGGAATTGCTGGGTTTAACACTCCCAAATCAGTTTTTGCCCCAACAGTCACAAAGAAAATTGGCACTAACATATCGGCAATAGGACAGACTTGCCTTTGCAGTTCTTTGCGCTTATCAGTCTCTTCTAGAACTAAACCCGCCGCAAAAGCTCCCAGAATCGCTTCTAAGTGGATGACGGCGGCAAGGTATGCCATAGCAAAGGCGAAGATGAATGCTGGTATTACCAGTCCACCGCGTGTTTTGAGTTGATCAGCGATCGCTACAAAGGATTTATTGAAAACATTCCCTAGTAGAATTGCTCCCAAAATAAAACCAGTGGCGCTGATAATCAAATAAATAACTTTGCTAACATCCACCACACCATCTTTAGCTAGGCTGGCAACTACCGCCAAAACGATGATTCCTAGAACATCGTCAATTACAGCAGCACCTAAAATAATCTGCCCTTCTTTAGAATTGAGCCGCCCCAACTCTGACAGCACCTTGGAAGTAATGCCAATACTAGTTGCAGTCAAAGCCGCCCCTGCAAAAATTGCGGGTACAGCAGCAATTCCAAATAAAGTCATCAGTCCCACAGTCCCAGCAGCAAAGGGTACTACTACCCCCACTATTGCTACAACGGTGGCTTGGATACCAACTGCCATTAAGTCTTTTAAGTTCGACTCCAACCCGATTTCAAACAGCAGGATGATCACACCCAACTCTGCCAAAACAGAAATGACCTCAGACTGGGCTGCAAATACTGCTGGAGTGGCTTCAGGACTTAAACCAGCAGTGATTTGAAGGAAGGACATGATCAAAGAGTTAGAACTGTCTGTGCTGCCTTCTGGAAACACTAAAAGGTGGAAAACAGAGATGCCAACTACCACACCACCTACTAGTTCGCCTAAAACGGGCGGCAAACCCACTTTGTTTGATAACTCTCCACCAACTTTGCTGGCGAGGTAAACGACTACTAAGCTTAGTAGCACTGCGGCTACTACCATTGAACTGTCTGCGGCTTCTGTTGCAGTAGCCAGCAGAGGAAAAGAGAAGTTAATTGGATCTAACAAATGCATGGGTTCTGTGAAAATCCTTCTCTTTGATTTTGACGTGTTTCTGAAAAACATCTATCTGTGGAGACGCTATTGGCAGGTTCAAAAGCTTAATTTGTACCACTTATCCACTCCATCAAGCGCTATCAGAAAACTTCGTAAACCTTTGCTACAGACAGTTTAGAAAGTTACAGTAAGTCAAAGTCGGTGAATGAATTTACCATCATGACAAAATCTTTAAAAATGTTGGTGTAATTTTTTTAGTATCAAAAAATGTAACCATTTCAGCTTTTGACGATCGCAGTGTCAAAGTAAGAACATAGAAATCGTATCTAGCGATCGCACTAAAGTTGTGAAAAACTTGTGGTGGCTGTTGACTCTCAACAACCACCAGAAGATTGCTAAATACGCTTATTAAAAACATCTGTGGATACTTTGAGGAGTGTAAATCTTATGACTAGAGCCGCTTTACCCGGTTCTCAGTTTCCATCTGGAAACTTGTGGAAAATACTGCCTTTAGCCCTGCTAGTATGTGCAACTTTTGTACTGCCTGCATTGGCGCAAGAGAAGGAGAAAATGTGGCGAACCCTTAGTGTCAGTGGTCGCGGAGTTGAAACAATTCCAACAACCTTGGCGCAAGTTAGCTTAGGAGTGGAGATTCAGGGGAAAACAGCAGAGGAGGTACAGCAAGAAGCCGCCCGGAAATCATCGGCTGTAGTTGCGTTCCTCAAAAGCCAAAATGTCGAAAAATTACAAACTACTGGCATCCGACTGAATCCAGTTTACAGTTACACCAATAATGTACAGAGGATTACAGGCTATGCTGCCAGTAACACGGTGAGTTTTAGAATTCCCACAGAGAAAGCTGGTACGTTATTAGATGATGCAGTGAAAGCGGGTGCAACACAAATTAATGGTATTAGTTTTGTTGCGAATGATGAAGCGATCGCAGCTGCTCAAAAACAAGCATTAAAAGAAGCCACCCAAGATGCCCGGTTGCAAGCTGATGCTGTTTTCAGTGCTTTGGGTTTCAAATCCAAAGAAATAGTCAGCATTCAAGTTAATAATGCCACTGCGCCTCCACCACCCATGTTTTTACGGGCTGAGGCTGCCAAAGTAGCTGATTCTTCCACTCCTGTCGTTGGTGGTGAACAGGAAGTAGAAGCATCGGTGACGTTACAAATTAGTTATTAGTCATTTGTCATTAGTCCTTTGTCATTTGTGAGGGCAAAGGACTAATAATCAATGCCCACTTGCCCTGAGCGAAGCCGTTCGCGTAGCGTCTCGCAGAGAAGGGATGCCCAATGCCCAATTCCCAATTAATTAAAAATGTTCTGAAGACATATCTCCACCGCCCTCTCCATCGCGCTTAGAGCCTAATAATTCTAGTTGGTCTACTCTAATAATTGGTGTAGAACGGTTTGCTCCTGTTTGGCGATCGCTCCATGTGTCAAACTTTAAGGAACCTTTGATGCCAATTAAGCTGCCTTTACGCACATAATTACCTGCTACTTCAGCCGTTTTATCCCATAATTCCAGAGTGAACCAGTCAGGTTCGTCGCTGTTGCGTGATCGCCGTTTTACCGCTAGTGTCAATCTACACTTAACACTACCAGACTCAAAATATTTTATATCTGGGTCGCCGCCTACACGGCCAACAAGGGTGACAATATTGATACTCATAGGTTTTACCTTTCAGTACAGGTGTACTTGTTAATTCCGACTTTCATCATAGCGAATTGTGAAACACTTGAAAATAATGTGTTAAACAGTTAACAATATAGTGGAATTGAAAAATTATACATAACTACTTGGAGAAACACATAAAAGTATACGGATATACTAAGCAAACCAGAGAATATCAAAAAACAAGGGCCTGAGACATAGTAAATATTCCTGGGAATCATATAAAAATATAGTTTAGTTTGCTGAACTCAGGATACAAAGATAATCGAATCCACTCTTACCGTTGTAGTCAAGAAGTATCGCACATAGGGGGCTTAGAGAAGCGTGGGTATTTTTAGGAACTTTCGCACATCATGGGATATGGGTATCGACCTCGGTACTGCTAACACCCTGGTTTATGTATCTGGGAAAGGTATTGTACTGCAAGAGCCTTCTGTAGTTGCTATCGATGTTAACGAAAAGGTAGCACTAGCAGTAGGAGAAGAAGCCAAAAAAATGCTCGGCCGCACACCTGGAAATGTGATTGCCCTCCGCCCCTTGCGTGATGGTGTAATCGCTGATTTCGATATAGCCGAGCTAATGCTGAAAAGCTTTATTCAGCGTGTAAATGAAGGCAAATCTCTAATTTTACCCCGAATTGTCATTGGTATTCCCAGTGGGGTCACGGGTGTAGAAAGACGAGCTGTGATGGATGCGGCTCACCAAGCAGGAGCAAGAAAAGTTTATCTAATCGATGAACCTGTAGCTGCCGCCATTGGTGCAGGACTGCCTGTTGCCGAACCCACTGGCAACATGATTATCGATATTGGTGGTGGTACAACCGAAGTCGCGGTGCTGAGTCTTCAGGGTACAGTAATCAGCGAATCAGTACGCATTGCTGGGGATGAACTAACTGATTCAATCATTCAGTATATTAAAAAAGTTCATAACTTAGTCATTGGTGAACGGACTGCTGAAGACATCAAGATTCGGCTTGGTTCTGCGTATCCTACCCATGATGATAATGATGCCATGATGGAAATCCGAGGCTTACACCTGCTTTCTGGTCTACCGCGAACTGTAACCATCAAAGGCCCAGAAATCCGTGAAAGTATGTTGGAGCCACTATCAGTAATTATAGAAGCTGTGAAGCGGACACTGGAACGTACACCTCCAGAACTAGCAGCAGACATTATTGACAGAGGGATTATGTTAGCTGGGGGTGGTGCTTTGCTCAAAGGCATAGATACCTTAATTAGTCATGAAACGGGGATTGTTACCCACATCGCCGCCGACCCTCTGTGTTGTGTTGTGCTGGGAACCGGTCGGGTGTTAGAAAACTTCAAACAGTTAGAACGGGTTGTTACCGAAAGCTCTCGCAATATGTAGCAAAAAAATATCATACTTGAGTTCTATTTGGGTTCTATATAAATAGAATCCAAATAGAACTTAATTGTATAAGTAGATAAAGGTATATATGGTTACAATACGGCGTTGGTGGGATCGTAAAGGCTTACAAATAGGGTTGTTAGCTCTAGTAGTTGGTAGTGCTTGGGTATTGAGACAAACTCAAGGTGAATTGGTGCTTGAGACATACCAGGCACTTACCCGTCCATTAGAGATGTTGCAGTCAGGGCCAACTCCAGAAGAACGTATCAGAGATGCCCGGATATTAGAATTGCAAACCCGTATAGTAGATTTGGAAAGTCAAAAGACAAAGCTACAAGATTTATTAGGCTATGTGGAAAAAGAGCCACTGGCATCACGGCCAATTCCAGCCAGGGTAGTAGGACGTAGTGCTGACCAGTGGTGGCAACAAGTTACTCTGAATCGCGGCGCGAATGCAGGCATTCAGCAAGGCTTTGTAGTCAAGGCCGATGGCGGATTAGTCGGTTTGGTGGAGAGTGTAACTCCCAATACTAGCCGCGTCTTGTTAATCAGTGACCTCAAGAGTCAAGTTGGTGTATCAGTTAGTCGCACAGCAGCTAAAGGCGTTTTGCGAGGAGATTCTTCTGCCGAAGCTGTGCTGGAGTTTTATGAAAAAGTCCCAAATGTCAAGATAGGAGATTTAGTTTCCACATCTACCTATAGTCAGAAATTTCCATCTGGCTTGGCAGTAGGACGAATTAAGTCGCTGGATTTAAAGAAACTTCCCGCATCAGTAGCGAAAATTGAGCTTTTTCCGCCAATCCGCTCTCTTGATTGGGTAGCAGTTTATCCAAAACCAGAAAACCAACAGCCGGAAAATGAAAAGTCGGCAAATCAACTGCCGCAAAAGTCTAAGTAAATTCTCCCTTGAAAATCCATAGAAAAATGAAGATTCCTGCATTTGGTATTAGCAGGCAGAAAAAGCCAAAATCGTCAGAGCGAAAATCGAAATTCCGAATCCAGCCGCTTTCTCGTTGGCATCCCGGTGTACGGCAGCTATTTAGTTGGTTAGTGACGGCTAGTTCTGTACTCTTATGTTTACTATTATTGCCAACCCGCCTGCCAGGTATGGAATTATTGGGAATTGGCCCTAACTGGCTATTAATTTGGGTGGTAACTTGGAGTGTGAAGCGCACAGTATTTGCTGGAGCCTTGGCAGGTATAGTTCTGGGGCTACTTCAAGATTCCATGACAGCACCTAACCCTAGTCACGCCATCAGTTTAGGAATCGTGGGAATTTTAACTGGTCTACTCCAGAAACAGCGTTTTATTGAAGAAGACTTTATTTCAATTGCTGTAATTGTCTTTGTGATGGCAGTTTTGGCAGAAACTATCTTTGGGTTGCAATTAACTTTGATAGGAAATGAGCGCAAAGTAACAGATATTTGGACATATTATCAGCGTGTCGCCCTCGCGTCTGCCATTCTTAGTAGTCTGTGGGCACCCGTGGTCTATTATCCTCTCAATCGTTGGTGGCAACGATTGAAATTGTTGGAGCAATAGTCAGTCAAGGGGGTTAGAAGAGAATTTACAAAAAACCACACGCGGTAGAGGCAATTCATGATACTATCCCTACCGCGTGTGGTTTTGGCTATTATTTGCGTAAGTCTTGCAAATCTTTAATTATTTAAGCTGATTTACTTAGGTTATGATTGCCAGGGAAGAAAATTCTCCTTTGTAACCTGAATCTTGATGAAATTTGGCCAACCTCTAGCAATATGGATTCAAGCTACATTAAATCAAACAACACCGTATCATTGTAGTTAGTAGCAATTTATGTTTGATACTTTATTTTTTGCCTTATAAGAATATCAGGTAAGTCGTCTCCTGATTTCCTAACGGCAGAAAATGGAAGCTTTCACTGAATAACCTAGTTGGAGAACGCTAATGTCGAAGGAAAGAAAAAGTAATAAAGAAGTTAAAAAACCTAAAAAAGATCCCAAGGACAAAAAGGATAAAAACGACCCAAACAAATAGAACGATTTAGACCAAGGGGATTTCTAAGGTTTTTATATTTTTTGGCAGAAAAACCACAGGTTTCGAGCTAGACGAGGTTTATACCTATTCTTTGTGAAACTTTACAGAATCAAACTAGTGAGGCAAGGGGCAAAATCCCCTTGTTCGTAAGCAACCTCAGATATAATGAGTATTAGGAGTTAAAAATTTTTAATTAATAACTCTTAACTCCTCACTACCCACTACTGACTATTAACAGCTTCAGTCACCTTTGCCCTTACTGATATCTCCTGCTTGTGTTTTCCTTCGGCAGATGAAGGAAAACTTTTAGGAACAGTCTTTGTACCCGTTCGCTTTGCCAGTGCCAATAACAGGTAGACTGTGAACAAATATCCAGACGCTAAAATAAAAATCATCATAGGTATACTTCCGTAAATCATTGTTCTACTAGCACCCTTTCAAACGAATATAAAATTCCATAAAATTAGTAGAACCTCAGCCAACCAAGTACATTCTTGATTGCTGTAGCTTCATAATGGTAAGATTACCTATAGAGATAAAATTCTCTACGGACAAAGAATTTATTGTCTAATGAGACTTCTTGCAGACCATAGATCCACAGCAGTTAGATTGCCGTTTAGCAATCTAAAACTACGATTCTCAGCGGTCTACTTGATCTGCGTTATTTTTACTCACACTGCTGTGAAAAGAGCAATGCTTGCGCTCAACGTGCGCTGAAGACGTGTAGCGGCTTCCCATAGGGATATAGCATAGCTCCAAGCCAGGAGTTTTGCATATCGTAGGAAAAATCAAAGGGATTATTCCCTTAATCTAAGCTACGACTAATTATTTTAGACTCACATCACCGACCTAGTAAAATCACTTAGTAAGTGAATTACTTTGGGGTGTGAATATCTGAAAAATTTAAAATTCCTACATTTTAGCGTAACACAACGACCCTGAATTTGAAGCCCATTCCAATGCTAAATTTCAAATTTTTTGAATAGCTATACTTCAGTTCTGAAGAAATTTAGTTTTATCGATCGGCAACCCAATTTAAATTATATCTATTTTGTCAATAAGTAATATTGCTTGAATTTTGCTTTGATCTGTAGCGGTAAACGTGTACTTGCAAACTACTTAATACAATTTAAGCTAGCATTTGTCCCAGTGTACTGAGAAGCCATTTTTTAAGTTAGTTTAGAATATGATTCTCTCAAAAATCAAGCATAATTACTTATTGACAAAAGTATTAACAACCTTAATTATCACCGATAGAATCATGAAAATGGGATTGTCCTATGAAAACTTTGCGCTGGCACAGGGTTATCTTAAAATGAGTGTAGGATATGTAAACTTTCGTAACCTAAGCCAGAGTCCGCCCATCCATGACCCCAGCCACCTCCCTGTTTACCCCTGTGGAAGCAGACCTGCGACTACTAGCAGATAACCTAAAACAGCTAGTTGGAAATCGCCACCCCATTTTGTTTGCAGCAGCCGAACATTTATTCGGAGCTGGGGGAAAGCGTATCAGACCAGCAATTGTCCTGCTAATATCGCGGGCAACAATGTTAGAGCAAGATATTACACCGCGTCATCGCCGCCTAGCTGAGATTACAGAAATGATTCATACAGCAAGCTTGGTACATGACGATGTGGTAGATGAATCAGACGTGCGGCGAGGCGTTCCTACCGTTCATAGTTTGTTCGGTAATCGCATTGCCATATTAGCAGGAGATTTTCTTTTTGCCCAATCGTCCTGGTATTTAGCCAACTTGGACAATTTGGAGGTTGTGAAACTCCTCTCAGAAGTCATTATGGATCTGGCTACTGGGGAGATCCAGCAGGGACTAAATCGTTTTGATGGTGGTATCTCTATTGAAACTTACCTCCAGAAGAGTTATTACAAAACAGCTTCGTTAATCGCAAACAGTTCTAAAGCTGCTGGGTTACTTAGTGAAGTCTCGCGGGAAACTGTTGAGCATCTGTATAGCTACGGTCGTCATTTTGGTATAGCATTTCAAATCGTTGACGACATTCTAGATTTCACCAGTACGACAGATACCTTGGGTAAACCAGTGGGGTCTGATCTCAAAAGTGGTAATCTAACTGCGCCCGTTTTATTTGCTTTAGCGGAAAAACCATCCTTGGAAGTGCTAATTGACCGAGAGTTTGCTCAAGATGGAGATTTAGAGCAAGCACTAGCACTAATTCAAGATAGTCAAGGCATACACCAGGCACGGGAGTTAGCTGCTCACCATGCTAAGTTAGCAATTGAACATCTTGCAGTTCTCCCACCCTCAGAATGTCACCAGGCATTAATTAACATAGCTGAGTACACACTGAGCCGCCTCTATTAACTCAGTTATTAGTTATTAGGTACAAAATGGGGTTTTAGATGCCAAGTTAAACCTACCAAATGTTCTTAGGTGGGGAAATTTGGCTCAGTTGTCAGCTAAATTTTGAAAAATGTTCACTGATAACTGTTTGTTCACCAATTTTAGATTAAGCCGATAGCCTGGTTCTTTAAAGAACTAAAAGGGTAGTAATTGGCATTAATTTCTTTTCATCAAAAACTTTTTCAAACAAATTTGAGCTTTAAAATTTGGGATGTGGGATTGTATCTAAAAAATCCCACATCCCAAATTTTTCTATGCAATATCAGGGGGTATCTGTTTAGGCGATCGCTGCTGCCGCAACCTTTGTTGCATGAGTTTCTCTAGATCAGTTCGCCGAATTTCGACGGTATGAGTGGTCTTACCCGGCGTTTCCAAAAAAAGGATACTATCTACGGGTTCCAATGCCACCAATTGGAACAAAATATGTGTGACAGGAACAATTTTAGCTAGCATTTGAGGGTCAAGCCCAGCAGGGGAAATTAGAGAGACATCCTGTATGGTAGGGAAAGCGTAAATAACGCGCTTTTCCAATCCTGGATTAGCACGATTGCTCAAAGTAGTTAAAACCCAGCTTGCCTCCGAATTTTGGAGAATATAGTACTGGGAATGGCGTAATTTTTGAGCGATCGCTCTAAGGGCAGGAGCAATTGCTGCAATTAGATTTGGTGTTATACCATCGCGGGGTGCATTGTCAATCAGCAATTGAATTTGTGCTTCTAAATCCATAATGACTTGTATACGGCTCCTGGGTAATGGCAATAACATCTATCAAAGTGTGAACAATCCCATCCAAGTTGGGAATAATAAAATCAGCCATATCCTGAATGTAGGATTGGTCTGCGTTTAGCTTATACGTAAAACCAAAAAAGCCAATACCCACAGTCGTACAGGTTGTATTTAAATACTTAAGGTCTTTTGAAAACTGAGACTATGAATTCAGCCGCAACCGCAACAATTCCATCTGCAAATATTCTGGGAGAAAATTCTAAAGGCGTGGAGGTGATCTTTCAACTCCTATCCAAGGAGTTTCAACAATCGACCAAAGCTTCGGAACAGAATTGCCATGACGTAGCAAGACGTATTACCACCGAAGTCTATCGGATTTGCCATGAAAGCAAACGTATTCAAGCTTCTGGAACTGTAGAAAGCTCGGCGATGACCCTAGCTCGGCATCGGCTACAACAGTGTCTCAGGTACTATCAGTTGGGTTCAAATCGGGGCAGAGTAGAATTACACAGTACTCTGAGTGCAATTATTTATCGATACATTAATCCGCCTCAGAAGCAATTGAGTTATCAAGGGCGACTGACTATAATCGAAGATTTTTTACAAAGTTTTTATCTGGAAGCATTAAACGCTTTCCGGCGAGAAAATCAACTTGGTGCTACCTATCGCCCTCAGACGCTTCTAGAATTGTCTGAGTATATGGCATTTACCGAGCGCTACGGCAAACGACGCATTCCCTTACCAGGCCGTCAGCAGCAGCTAATTATCCTGCGGGCACAAACTTTTTCTCAACAGCAGCCCCCAGAAACCAGCGTAGATATAGAACAAGCCGCAGAAGGTAGCAATAACGAAGGCGATGGTTCTTGGGAAGAACCAGCAGTGCATCAATTGCGCTCCACAATGGCAACGCAAGCCGAACCCGAACCAGAAGAAGATACCTTGCGTTCGGTTGTGGTTACAGAATTAATGAATTATCTCGAACAACGACAACAATCTGACTGTGCTGATTACTTTTCCCTCCGCCTCCAGGATCTCTCAGCACAAGAAATAGAGTCGATTTTAGGTTTAACCCCTCGTCAGAGAGATTACTTACAGCAGCGCTTCAAGTATCATTTAATTCGGTTTGCTTTATTACACCGTTGGGAATTAGTTCACGAGTGGCTGGAAGCTTCTTTACACACCAATTTGGGTTTAACTCCCCAACAATGGCAAGTATACACAGCACAGCTGGACAATAAGCAACGGTCTTTATTAGAGTTGAAGCAACAAGGACAAGCCGATGAAAAAATCGCCAAAACTTTAGGGCTGTCAATGGCACAACTTCAAAAACGGTGGTTTAAGATTCTTGAGCAAGCTTGGGAAATTCGTAACTCATTAGTGTCCGGATCAGGTGCATCTACTCATGAATAGTGACTCAGAATCCTCACAATACCAGTATCTCGGTTGGTTATTGACAGATGATGTCAAAAATAACGAGCAATCGGTAGAATCTGAGGAAAATGACGGGGTAAAAAAACTCATCAATGAAGCCACTGCTTCAAAAAGCAGTGAGCCAAAATTGGGAGGAACGCCCCAGACCCTTCAATTGGGAGAAATTCCTACTGTGCAAGATCGTTTTCAAGCCGTCATTAAACATCGGTTACAAATCCAAGCCCAAGACCACCCACCTTTGTTTCCCTGGGAAACACAATTAATCGACTATCCCGATTTTGTTGATGAGCCGTCGATGACGCTCGTTCCTACCTGGGGATGGATGGTACAACAGTCGAAGCTGAAACTGCCTTGTCCCTTGCCGGAGAGAGTTTTCCAGCAATTGCTGGAACAGTGTCAGGCATTGGTGACATCTTCAGTCCCTCTAGGGGCAAAATTAGTTCAAGTGGTGGAGAACTTTTTTCCCAACGAGTCTCAAGCACTAAATGATATAGCTGGATTGGTGCTAAGAAGTACTTATCGCTCTGTCAGTACTCTGGAGACAATGCCCAATATTCAGAGCGATTACTCAGATTTACAGCCGCGTCAACAGATGGCTTTGTCGTTGCTGGCAGCTAAACAGTTGCTGGAAAATTTGACTCTACCACTTTCAGCAACCAGTCCAGTGGTAGAAAGACAATGGCTAACCACTGTCGGTAATTTGAACATCAGAGTAGAGTATCAGTCTGAAGGTAAACTTACGAAGTTACTTGTTCAAGCTGAGTTACCTGTTAAAGGAACTTTGATACTTCGTGGAAGTGGTACTTTAGCAATGGCAACATCTTCGACTTCGGGATACTTAAGTGTAGAGTTAGGTTGTGAGCAACTTAACCCAACTTATACTCTGGAAGTTGAGTTTCCAGAAATAGACCAACAGCCGCTTTTGTTTGTCATCAATCCCACTGTGTAATCTTAATTGCCACGGCTAGTACGTAATGCCGCATATCTTAAGGTAACTATTCCCTAGCTGTTGCCTTGGGCATTTTTCAGTCTCTAGATACTACTAGCAACAGGGTGCTTACTTATACTTAGGCGTGGTTACAGTTAACCAATGGTGTAGACTCACCCTCCATCCCATAAATTGAATGTTCGTGGGTACTCGTAAGTCCACTCGGTTACTAGCAAAGCCTGGGGAACGAGTTAGTTTGTTATGCTGATTTCGCCTCTATTTTACCAAGCAACCAATTTTTCACAACGAATTTATTCGATTGTGCTGTTTTTTTATACAAAATTATGTTCACTCTTGGCGCAATGAAACCCTACGACAGGAAAAGGGAAGCAAAGGTTGAAAACAGAGTTTTCAACCTTTTTATTTTGTAAAAATAGGCGCTAAACCTTGATAGATGAATGAAGACAGGATAATAAAGCTTCTTCTAACGGGAATACTTTAAAGTAGGGCGAATAGTTTCGTCCTCAACATTGTTTCCGTGGCATCTATAACTTAGACTCGAAATGCTCAACTTATCCAGGATGAATCGGTTTTGGCGTGCCCCTGTGGATAATTTCTGGCGGCAAAATTTGCAGCGATCGCCTTTGACAGAAGTGGAAGATTCAATTTCCTTGCGGGTGCTGGTGCTAGCATTGGTTATTTTGGGAATTGGGGCGACTGATATCGCCGCCGAGACTTCATTCAGTTTTTGGGCGTTACCCCTGAGTGTATTGGGTGCAGCTTGGAGTTACTATCGTCGCCGCGATCGCAATGTTGCGGTTCAGTTTTGCATTGCTATCGGAATGTTAGTAGCGCTGGGTGCTTTCTTTGGGCGGTTAGTGGGAGAGTTGAATGATACGCGGTTGGGTTTGGCGGAGTTATTAATTCAACTTCAGGTGTTGCACAGCTTTGATACACCCCGCCGGAAAAATTTGGGCTATTCGATTGTTATAGGACTGATTTTATTGGGTGTGGCGGCAACGCTAAGTCAGACTTTAGCATTTGCACCTGTGTTGCTGTTATTTTTAGCGATCGCTCTGCCAACTTTAGTGCTAGATTATCGCTCACGCTTGGGTTTGCAGCCATTAAAAACTCAAAAGGAAAAATTCAACCCAAAGAATTCTTCAACTCTTAATTTTAAATTTTTAACTCTGACTTTTTTACTAATTGTCAGTCTGGGACTGGCAATTTTCGCTGTTTTACCAAGATTTCCCGGTTATCAATTACGGAATTTTCCTGTAAGTTCTGCTATTCAAGTAAAAAGTAATTTCACAGGTCGTAGTATCATTAATCCCGGTTATGTCCGCCAAGGTAAAGGTGATAATCAAGGCAGTGGTGGTAGTGGTACGGGACAAGGCCAAAGTGGTGAACCAGGTAAGGTAGATAATAACTTTTATTACGGTTTTAATAGCCAAATGAATCAAAACCTGCGGGGCGAGATGAAACCCAAGGTTGTAATGCGGGTGCGATCGCAAGCTGAGGGTTTTTGGCGAGTACTAGGATTTGACCGCTATACGGGTAAAGGATGGGAAGTTTCCCGTAATGAAGATGTTACGACCATCAAGCGATCACCTTGGTCTTACCAAATTTTCTTGAACCCACCTCTGACTACTGCTAAAACCCAAGAAATAGTACAAACTTATACAGTAGTGGCGGACTTGCCTAACCTAATTCCGGCGATGGCTTATCCCAAAGAGATTTACTTTCCGACACCAATGGTCGCGGTTGATAAAGAAGATGGATTGCGATCGCCTGTGGAATTATCAGAAGGACTCACCTACACAGTAATTTCTGAAGTACCATACCGCGATCGCACTTCATTAGGTCAAGCTTCTACTAATTACCCGCGACAGATTAAGAAGCATTATCTGCAAATTCCTCCCGAAATTGCTGAAAAAGTCCGACAACGTACCGAAGAAATCCTTGCTAACTACAGTCGGGAAGGAGTCACAAAGTCTTCTAAAAGCCTAGATTCAGCCTATGAAAAGGCTCTTTACTTAGCTCAATATTTAAAGCAACGTTACTCTCTTCCCCAAAATCCCTTAGATTTGCCTTATTTGGGAGAAAAAGATGACTTAGTAGAAGCTTTTTTATTCAAATATAAAGGGGGTTATCCAGACCACTTCTCCACAGTTCTTACAGTGATGCTACGTTCCATTGGTATCCCAGCGCGGTTAGTGGCAGGGTTTAGTTCAGGAGAATTTAATCCATTTACTGGGCTATATGTTGTCCGTAATACTGACGCTTATGCGATGACGGAAGTATATTTTCCGAAATATGGCTGGTTTGCCTTTGACCCGATTCCCAATCATCCCCTCATACCTCCATCAGTAGAAGATACTCAGACTTTTAGTGTATTGCGCCAGCTATGGCACTGGGTTGCTGGATGGCTACCTTCTCCAGTGACAGGTTTGTTGAATAATGTATTTGAGACAATATTTAAGTGGGTGATTAGAGCGATCGCTTGGTTTTTAGCTTTATTTTCTCAAGGTTGGTTTGGTATATTAACTGGCTTAATCTTGGCAACTACAGCGGCTTTCTTCGGTTGGTTGGGTTGGGGTCAGTGGCGAGAGTGGCGCAACCGCCGATGGTTAAAGAAATTGCCAGCAATGGAAAGCCTTTATCAACAAATGCTGCAATGGACAACCCAAAAAGGTTTAGGTAAACATCCAGCACAAACCCCTTTAGAGTATGCCAGAGGCTCGTACCAGCATCATCCCCCAGCAACTGCTGAGGTAATAGATGAGATTAGCCAAGCTTATGTTGGCTGGCGTTATGGTGGTCATACGCCTAACTTGAAGCGACTGCGGCAAAGATGGCAAGGTATCAAAAAGGCTAGTAAGGCTGATAAGTAACTCCAGTTGTGGGTTATCAACTGACGTGTGTTTGCTAACCCTCAATTCATACTATGTGTTGTGTAAGCCTTATAGAAGAAACTCTAAATGCAATAAATCCTAAAATACCAAATATAGCTGTAGCTACACCTGTCTTTCAACCTGCCTCCTTAAGAATTATTTCCGTCGTTTCGGCATAGGACGCATCGCTTCCCGACCCAACATAAACATCCCTGCAACACCCAAACTAACAAACCAAACATATTGATACCAGTATTGCAAAATCTGCTCACCAGTGCTGAGTTCTGGATGCAAGGTGTTCAAGTACAGTAGTAGCACTAATATCATCAATGCCCCAAAACCAACAAAGCTTAAGCCAACACGAATTCGTACAGGTCGCAGTTCAAAATCACTAATAGTGTCTAGGTCAATTTCTGCCAATTCGTTAAAGTAGTCATCTGCCAAAGATGAGGTTGCTTGGAATTTATTGCTCAGTTTTGGTGGCAAAATCGGCGACAGTGTTGCTACAGTTGGGCGGCGTAGTAAAGCCTCGGTATCTCGCAGCAATTGCAATGGCTTACGGTTAGTAGTTTGTTGAGCAAACTCTATATTGTCTGTGGAAGTTGGGGCATTGGCTTTACTTTCAAAATCCATAGTACGCTTAAGAAAAACCAGGATATACATAGCCTAGCGAATCATCAGAAAAATGCATCAAAATAATATAACTATGAATTATAAATTACTCGTCCATCTCTTTTAATGTTGCTAATGCCGACGGAGATAAGCGACTCAGATAGCGGAATATCCAGTACTTAAAGATAGTGTTTAAAATTACAGGAAATGTCGCAATAAATACAAATATTGCATTTCTACTGGCTGGCAAACCTAAATGTTCTGCAAATCCTTCCAGAAGAACCTCCCACCCATCTGGTGAGTGGAATCCTACGAATATATCTGTAAAGAGAATAATTATAAAAGCTTTAGCACTATCGCTCAATCCATAAACTATAGTATCTATGAAAGACTTAAGAATTACAATTTCTCTTTTACTATAAATGATAACTATACTAAAAGAAATTAATGATATCAAATCAGCAAAAACATTACTAACAGCACTATTAGTTTTTAGATTAAATTCCTCAGCTATCTCAATTGCTTTTTCTTTTATTTTTTCTTTAATTACCTCCGAAGAAAGGGCTGGTGCATTATTTAATAAAGATTCAAACCTCAAGTTACTTTGAAAATTAGATAATTCATGGAGAGCTTCTTTTTCCAGGTCAGAATTGATGAAAATTTGAGATTTATTCTCGCTTCTAGTACTTTCTAATATAGGAATCACTAAGAATTGTTTAGATAAGATTTGAGCCAAAAATGGAACAATAATTAAAGTGAGCAAAAATCTTAGACCAATTCTTGTTCTATTTCTATAAATTCGGTGATTTCTGACAAATTCTTCTTCTCCCTGTGGTGAAAAATCTCCTTTAATTTTATTAATAGTTCTGCCAATAGACCCAGGCAAAGCTCTAGCTTTTTGATTTGGAGGCAGAGGTTTAATATTAGATAATTCTGGTTGTTTATTGATTTCACTCTGATTAAGTTTTAATGGTTCATAATTTGACAATAACTCACTGTTACTAATCAGTTCATCTTTGATTGCATATTTTTCTACAACTTCATCAATCACCTTCAGCTTTTCTAATAAAACAGAATTAGAGATATTGATAATTCCCCGACTAAGTTGGAATTCTGCCAGCCTGAACTTGATAATAGTTAAGTTTTTATCGAGGTAAATTTGCCAATAAGACATCGCATTTTCAGTATATTTTACTGATTTCGAAGATATTTTTTTACCTTCAAAATGTTCTATTTCGATGTTTTTAATTCTCTGAGCGGCTTGTTGAGCTTCTAATAGTGCCCTTTCTGGTGTATCGAAAAACCAATTGTTAAGCGATCGCAAATACTTGTGCAAATTTTGGCGAAGCAATTCTGCTGTTCTGGCAAATGAATTTTTCATTACACGTATAAATCTTTATACTATATGTAGTATTTTTATATAAATATGAAAAGTGGCTAATACCTAGTTTAAAATATTATTAACTATTAGGGCAGAGTATTAATAGACTTAATACTCAACTTTATGGTAAACAAGCCTTAGAGGCTATTTATAAAGTAAATCTAAAGATGAGTAAAAAAGAGCGTTCGCAATAATAAGATACTTAATATACAGTGTATTTACATAGTTGCTCATGGCACGAAAGTCTTATCCCACAGACTTAAATGATATGGAGTGGGAAATCCTTGCGCCTCTAATTCCAGCAGCTAAATCTGGAGGGCATCCTCGTACAACTAATATGCGAGCAGTATGCAATGCAATCTACTATCACTTAAAAACGGGATGTCAATGGGATATGCTTCCAAAGGATTTTCCACCAAGCTCAACGGTATACAGCTACTACCGCAAATGGCAGCGTAAAGGCATCTGGGAAAAATTAAATCACACACTGCGTGACCAAGTGCGCTTAAAATTAGGTAGATCCACACAACCAAGTGCGTTAGCAAAGCTCGCCGTAGGCATCGCCGCAGACAGTCAGTCGGTAAAAACGACTGAAAAAAGGGGGAGGTATACGGTTTTGATGGTGGCAAATTAATTAAGGGTAGGAAGCGCCAAACCATAGTCGATAGCCTTGGATTGCTGCTGAAAGTTGTAGTCAATGAAGGAAATGCCCCCCTATTGAGTACTTGCAGCCTATGCTTTGATGGAATTGTTGGAAGAACGCCCAGAATTATTGGAAAAAGTTGAAGTCATGTGGGTTGACTCAGGCTATGACGGTGATAAGTTTGCCCTAGCTATCTGGCTAATGATTCAAGCTCATGTTGAAGTAATACGTCGTACAGAAAAAGAATTTGAGATTTTACCCAAGCGTTGGGTAGTAGAAAGAACTTTTGGTTGGCTCAACCAGTACCGTCGTCTCAGTAAGGATTACGAGCATCTTCCAGAAATGAGTGAAGCTGCTATATATGCTGTTATGACTCGGATCATGCTGCGTCGTCTTGTCGTCAAAGATTTACTTTATAAATGGTCTCTTACTTGGATCATTTCATATTTTGAACTATTGCAAAATAGGATAAGTATTTTTTATGTAATCAGTATTGCATAATACTTGCTTCTCTGTATTGATTTGTTGGTGATATCTACTGTATCCATAGTGATTCGCCCTTTTTGCAAAACTTTTTGGTTTACTGATTAGGTTTTTTGATGGGGATTTAGACCCCAATACAAAATAAGCAACCCATAGCAGATGGGATTTTAAACCCTAAAAGAGAAGCGATAGAAATATTTTATAAATAACAATTTTTTATAACATTATTAAGCTCAGAATAGTACGCCTAAAAGTATTATGTATTCAAGTAATTATGTTGACCTTACCAGTGTCAATATCGTAACAAGCACCAACAATTTTTAGTTTACCTTCACTGAGCAATTTAGCTAAAATTGTTGAGCTTTCCTGCAATTTTTCAGTCTGATATTGAATGTTAGCAATAACTGCATTTTGCGTATTATCACCCGTTCTTAACTTTACCCTTTCAACAGATGGTTTGATGCCCTCAATAATCAAACCAATTCTTCCAGGAAGTGGTTCGTTTTTGATTGCTTCTGCCACTGCACCGCATCTTTTATGACCTAAAACCACAATCAACTGCGAGCCCAATACTGTTGTAGAGTATTCTAGACTACCTATAACTGTGTCACTGACCACATTACCAGCAACTCGCACGACAAATAAATCTCCAAGACCTTGATCGAAAACGATTTCCGCAGGGACTCTGGAATCTGCACAGCCCAATATGGCGGCAAAGGGATATTGAGCTTTAGCGACTAATCGCAGATGTTCTAATGATTGATCGGGATATTTGCGTTTTTGATTGATAAATCTTTGATTCCCATCTAGTAAGCGTTTTATAGCTTCATTAGGACTTACTGGATTAGAGCTAACTGGGTGAATATCAGCAATAGCAGTTTGCTCTGTATTCCAAAAGCTATCACCAAAAGCAGTAGCCGCAATACCTACCACACTGGCAAATTTTAAGAAGTCACGTCGCCCTACAAATCCATTAATTCGACTCATTAATCTAGCTGATAACAACAAAGCTGTTCTCAGGAAGATATCACCTTCAAGCAAGATGCAAGAGTACCATCCTACACCATTTAAGAGTCATTTAATCTTCATGTGCGATCGCTACGGCTACTTTATCTATCTAGCTTTTACAAACAGAAGAGTTGCTATTAGACATATCCAAAAATTAAATATGCCTTATCTATAACCTTTGTAGAAGCATAGCAATGCTATGTATCTATATTTTTTATCCAATATTTATTGACACCAATACATAATTATGCGATTCTACTGAGATTGTGATTTTAATGGATCAAAAAGCAAAGTAAAATTGCCCTCATTTGAAAATTTACTTTAAGCTTTGTGTCAAAATAGCTGATTTTGGTCTGCTAGTGAAAATGTACCTAAAATATCATCCTATATTAGGAATATATAAACTATCAAGTAATTCTTTTTCTGAAGTATATAGATTTTTTACAGAGATAGTAAACAAACAGTATTTTCTTAAAGAAAACAGTAACATATTCGTCAAGTTACCACCTAAACTAAATTTTATTAAGTATTTATAGAAATTTATATGGCTGAGGCTTTTATTTCCTACTCCCGCAAAGATAAAGAGTTCGTCAAGAAGCTTTATGAAGCACTCAAGCAACAAAAGCGAGATATCTGGGTGGACTGGGAGGGGATTCCGTCCACGGCAGATTGGCGGAAAGAAATTTATGAAGGAATTGAAGGCGCTGATAATTTTATCTTTATTATTAGTCCGAATTCAGTGGTTTCTGAAGTCTGCGGTGAAGAGATTGAACACGCCCTCAAGCACAATAAACGTTTAGTGCCAATTGTATGGCAGTATGTTGAGGGTGTTGATCCCGAATTAGCCAAAATCAACTATATTTTCTTTCAGGAAAGTAATGATTTTGAGGAAGCGTTGCAATCATTACTCAAAGCCCTCGATACTGACCTAGCTCATGTTAAACAGCATACTCGCATAATCGTGCGAGCCTTGGAATGGGATCAGAAAAAACGCAACAATAGTTATTTGCTAGAAGGTAGTGAATTAGAAGAAGCAGAGCAGTGGTTCACTCAAGGGGCAGGTAAAAAACCCTTGATCACGCCACTCCAACAAGAATACATTGGCGAAAGTCGCAAAGCCCAGAAGGTGCGTCACAGAACAAGATTTATTGCTTTGACTTCAGGGTTGGTAATTTCAATAGGATTGGCTATTGTTGCAGTAATTAATTGGAAGCAGGCTGACGACCTGCGCGTAAAAGCACAAAAATCGGAACTCCAAGCTCTAATTTCAGCATCAGATGCGCGTTTTACCTCGAATAGAAATACAATTGATGCCCTGATAGAAGGTTTAAAAGCCGGCAAGCAACTCAAAGAACTAATTCAAGCCAAAGTTGACATTCCACTTCAGCAACAGCAAAAGGCGATCGAGGTACTGGGACAGGCGGTTTACTGGGTAAGAGAACGCGATCGCCTCCAGGGACACAGCAATTATATCCAAAGCGTTAGTTTCAGTCCCGATGGGGAAGCGATCGCTACCGCTAGTGGAGATAACACCGTAAAACTTTGGAACAAACAGGGTCGTTTGCTCAACACTTTAAAAGGGCATCCAGATCAAGTCCTCAGCGTAAGTTTCAGCCCCGATAGTCAAATTCTTGCTTCTGCCAGTTATGACGGAACGGTGAAACTTTGGAAAAAAGATGGCAAGGAACTTAAAACCTTTAAAAAGCTGAATACTGGAATTCGGGCTGTGAGTTTCAGTCATGATGGGAAGATTCTTGCCTCTGGTGGTGACGACGGCATCGTGAGACTTTGGAACATACAGGGTCAAGAACTTAAAATGATCGAGGGGCATACAGGCATAATCTATAGTTTGAGTTTCAGCCACGACGATCAAATCCTTGCCTCTGCCAGTTATGACCGCACTGTGAAACTGTGGAACAAAGACGGTAAGCAACTTAAGACCCTGGAAAAACAAGATAGTACAGTCACTAGTGTAAGTTTCAGTTCTGACGATACCCTTGCCTCTGCTAGTTTAAGTGGAAGAGTGAAACTTTGGAATCCTGATGGTAAATTTCTTTCAACTCTTAACAGATCAGAGACACAGAGTAGTCCCATCTACAGCGTCAGTTTCAGTCCCGATGGTCAGACCCTTACCACGGCTAATAATGATAAGGGACTTCCAGAAAATAAAATATACAGATAATAAAAATGATAATCATTGTTAGGGGGG
>NZ_JACKZS010000297.1 GCF_014222285.1 Nostoc sp. UCD121 | reverse complement strand
ACCCTGATTTAAACAGTTTTTATACATTTTTAGCTCACTCAGACGGTTCAAATAATTTGCCCTTGTAACCCACGATTCGTTAAGAGATAAACGGCAAAAGTTCCTAGCCAGTGGCTAGCTGCATAATGTTCAATTACAACATCTGTAAGTCCATGCTGACGATGGTGAAGAGCAGCAGAGTTGAGTGTTTCGATGCGGCGATCGCTATTTGCCAATCCAGATATGATACCCTCAAGCATCCACGCACGACTGAGGTTAAGTCCGTAGAAATGAGCTTGCATATAATCTTGAGGATTATCTACCCTGACAGGTTCTAACCAATTTGCTGAATTATCAATGGGTATTTGGGGAAGAAAATCCGTCAGCCAGTCAGTGAAAGCTGTTGTTGGCAGGACTCGCCGCATTAAGTCTGCTTCAGCAAGTCCAGGAGAGAGAAAATCGTAACCAAGTGGCTCGAATTGTAAGGAGTAGTTGCGATCGCTAAGATAAAATTGCCGTGCTTTATTCTCCAATAACTGAGTAAAATCAGTATTTTCGGTAATCCTTGCCCAATCTAGCATCAAACCAAGTCCAAAAGCTGTTTGGCTATGCACCCCTGTGCGATTTGGCAGTTTCAGTTCGTTAATCCAGCGCTGTAGGTTATCAGCAATCAACTTTTCTAGCGGTTCCAATACAACCCGCCATTCTTTCGCTTGAGGATGATTCCACTCGTGAAGTTCCGCAGCCAGTTGCAGAAACCAGGCCACACCGTAAGGAAATTCAAAAAATGGTCGCCGTTGAAAATGGGCAATCTCTCCTTGAATTTTCTCAGGTGTTAGGCTTTGCCCAAGTGCTTGCTTTGACGCTGCATGGAAAGAGGCTTCAGGAAAGTGACGCAGCAGACGTACCAGTAACCAGTGACCATGTACGGCTGAATGCCAATCTAAGCAGCCATAAAAAGCAGGAGTCAATTGACGCGGTGGTTTTATATCCTCGTCGCTCTCAGCCCAACGCAGAATACTGTTAGGATACTCCCGCTCAATACAATCCAGTACTAATTGAGCAAATTGTACTGCGATCGCTTCATTAATCTCCAAATTATCGAGTGGCATAGTCACGTCGCTTTGCTTCGAATTAAAAATTAAAAATTAAATTTAGGTGCTTATCTCCTTTTCTTTGCCGATTACTTAGTACAGTTTTGCGTAAAAGCGTAGCGTTTTTAATGCAGGGGAATGGGAACTGAGTATTTAGGACGGGTTAAAGCCCCAAACATCATTTTTTCACGCTCTTCCCAATCCCCAACCCCTTTTAGCATTACAAGGTATTGCAAATTTAATTCACTAGGAATTAACCATCACTTGCGTTTCAGGTTTTACCCTAGCTTCTGCTTCCAGAAAATCAGCCACTTGAGCTTCAATTTCATCCCGAACAATTTGGCGATACTCCAAGAAATGCTCAATTTGGGCACAAACGGCCAAGTAACTACTGACTCCACCCGGATTATGCCGATACATACTCCACAGGTTGCGCCAAAATTGCCAGCGCGTCTGACGACGTACACCCTGCCGCCAGCAAATGATTAGAAATGCTCGGAGTACTTTCCAGTTCAATGGTTTTTTAGCAGCTTTGCCCTTTTTCGGATAGGTTGCTTCGCCCAAAAGCCGGAAGTGTTTGTATGTACGCTCCAAAAACCGCTCTGGCTCATACAAATCACAGAACGCCTGCACATATTCACGAGCAATGTCTTCTAACGGTCGAGTTGGGACAAAGTTCATCAACGTGGTTTGGTTGATGTTGGCCGATTTATTGCGGAGTCGTCCTTCTTTTTCTAATCTATGCCAGAGGGCTGTATCTGGAAGCGCTTGCAGCATACTAAATAAGGCCGTGGGTATTGCTGTTTGCTCAACAAACTTGACAATTCGCGCCCCGGCTCCTACTTTCTCGCCATCAAACCCAATAATAAACCCTGCCATAACTCGCAACCCTGAGCGGGTAATCCTATTCACCGCATCACTGAGTGAGTCTCTGGTATTCTGGTATTTCTGAGTGAAAGTGAGACTTTCTTCGTCGGGGGTTTCAATTCCCAGAAAAACGGCTCCAAAATTACACGCTACCATCAAATCCATCAGTTCTTGATCTTGGGCTAAATCAACTGAGGCTTCTGTCGCAAAAGAAAAAGGATAGTTATGTTCTACCATCCAGGGCAAAAGAGACTTCAAAAATAATTTGACATTCCGTTTATTACCGATGAAGTTGTCATCCACCATAAAAATACTGCGCCGCCAACCCAGTTTGTAGAGATAATCAAGTTCTGCTAATAGCTGTTCTGGGTTTTTGGTGCGAGGTTTGCGACCATATAGCACAATAATGTCGCAGAATTCACACTGGAAGGGACATCCACGGGAAAATTGCACCGACATTTCGGCATAAGCTTCGAACTCTAGCAAGTCAAAACGAGGGGTGGGAGTGTTAGTAACATCTGGTTTTTCACCGCCAGAGCGAAAGATACCTGTGCGATCGCCGCGTGCGATCGCTGCTACAAATAAGGGTAGGGTAATTTCCCCTTCGTCCAATATCAAGTAATCCACTCCGGCAGATGTCATTTCATCTGGTAATGCTGTCGGGAAAGGCCCACCCACAGCTACCCGTTTACCTCTCCGTTTTGCTTCTAATATCTGACAGAGCAAGTCTTCTTTTTGCACAATCATCGCCGACATGATAACCAAATCGGCCCAAGCCCACTCTGCTTCCGTACAGGCACGAACATTTCGATCTACTAGCTTATACTCCCATTCTTGAGGTAATATCGCGGCTACAGTTACCAAACCTAAAGGCGGTAGCATTGCTTTACGGTCTAATAAAGCCAGGGTTTTTTCAAAAGACCAAAAGCTTTTTGGAAAAAGGGGGTATAGAAGTAAAACGTTCATATTTTATGCTTATAAACCTTGATCTTAGCTGCTGCTTGAGTTCAAATACAACTTCGCCGCTCTGGTAAAACACTTAGAGAAGCTTTTGTATGCAGTAGCTGTAAATTCTACTATGACTGATTTAAACGAAACAATATTTTTTAAGGGCAATTATTACTACTTTTATACTAGGGAGGACTCCGAAAGTGCGGGTATCTGCCTTAACTTCACTTGAACGAGGCAGGGGGCAGGGAGCAAGGACAGCCCGCAAATATGGAAAGCCACTTGGCAAATTGGCAACTCTGAGCAAATTAACTGTGTTATTTTCAATAACTATACAAGGTGTATTTGCACTTTCAAGCTATTTTTTAGACGGGCTGCAACCCGTCTTTATTTATCGCCAAATCCTTTTACAGCAGTTTTCATGTATTTGAACTATATCTGTCGTAGGAGCAATTCATGAATTGCCCCTGCAACGAAAGTCATAAATTTAATGATTTGCTCAACAATTTTTAGGGTGTTATATGACATTTTCTAAACAACATCTCAATAAAGAGAAAGAGGTTTGAATCTGTTCTTCTCCCCTGCCCCCTGCTTCCTGCCTCTTCTTCAACTTCTCAGTTGCACAGGCATAGCTAAATAGGTCATTTTCAAACCACCCAATGGTGTAAAAATAACTGGAGTTAGACTTTGATTTAGGTGCATTTGAATTTCGGAAGATGGTAACTCTTTCAAGCCTTCCATCAAATATTTAATGTTAAAAGCAATTTCAATGTTTTCTCCAGATATCTGCGCCGGCATTGACTCTCTACCACTACCCACATCTTGAGCTTCACAAGATAAGGTAATTTCTTGAGCTTCGCTATCAATACTAAGTTTGACAATATTATTTTTTTGATCGGCTAGCACAGCAATCCGTTCCAAAGTGCTGACAAATTGTCGCCGTTCAATTGTCACTTGTCGTTCAAATTGACGCGGAATCAATTGTCGATAAGCAGGATATTGCCCTTCTAATGTGCGACTAGTCAAGCGTTGATTTTGCCATGCAAACACAACTTGACCTTGATCGAAATATAAAGCTACAGGTTCATCTGATGAGGCGCTATGAGCTAGCATCCGTTGGAGTTCGCGTAATGCTCTCGCTGGTACTGTCACCTCTAGTTGACTCGTTCCGCCTAGTGGACGCTCGTTGCTAGTTTCTACCACTGCTAGGCGATGTCCGTCGGTGGCTGCAAATTCTAAGGTATCTTGTTTAACTGTTAAATGCACTCCCGTCAGTACTTGTTTAGTTTCATCACCACTGGTAGCAAATAATGAACCCCGTAATCCCTCAACTAATGCGGCGGTGGTGAGATAAATTACTTCTGTATTTTCAATTACAGGTAGTTCAGGAAATTCTTCTGGCCCCATTGCTCGGACTTGGTAATGTCCACTTTTGGGTGTGAGTGTAACTATTAAACCTTCTCCACCGGATGTTGCGCCTGTGAGGGCTGATTCATCGTCTAAAGTGATTTCCCCTTCTGGAAGACGGGAGGTGATATCTACAAGTAACTTAGCAGGAAGTGCGATCGCACCTCCTTGCCATACCTCTGCATTAAAGCTGGTGCGGATTCCCAAGCTGAGATCGAAGGCTGTTAAGCTTACTTGGTTAGTTTCAGCATCCGCTTGTAACAGCACATTGGCAAGTACTGGATGAGTTGGTCGTGAAGGTACTGCACGACTAACGAGTGAGAGATTTGTACTGAGATCGCTTTGGGAGCAAACTAATTTCATAAGTGAGATTCAGCTGGTGAAGGATATGGTAACATCCTTATCGTTTATAGGCGATCGCTAATGAAGTTATTTAAGGGTAAAATTCCAAACTCACCAATCCTTTAGCAGCCGATTCTGTTAAGCTTTCTTCTGTAAATGGATCTTATGAATGGGGCATCGGCTGCGATCGTCAGTTAGCTAAAATCCAATAGGGTTCATATAGCGGTTCTCGTACCCTACGGGAAGCCGCTACGCATCTATAGATGCAATGACTTTGACCTCTCTCCAAACCTCTCTCCTAAAAGGAGAGGGGCTTTGAATCTTACTCCCCTTCCCTTGCAAGGAAGGGGCTGGGGGTTAGGTCTGTAACTGACAGAAAATCAAAGTTTTTAACCCGCCTTTGCGTAGCGTTCCATAGATAGAAAAGGCGGTTTTGTCTGTGTAGCAGCGACTTCCAGTCACCCAGTGTAGTACGCAAACATACTATAATTTGTGAAAAGCCTAATTTATGCTATTCCTAAAGACGCAAAATGATAGAGGTGTCGCTCAAGGTATTCTGTTCCTACTCTCACAACGACGAACCTCTAAAGGATGAATTAGCTAAACATCTTACTATGTTGGAACGGCAAGGTGTAATTTCAACCTGGCACGATCGCAAAATACCACCTGGAAAAGAATGGGATCAGCAGATTAATGAAAATTTGAACACAGCCGATATCATTTTATTGCTCGTCAGTTCAGACTTTATATACTCTAAATACTGTTGGGATATTGAAGTTACCAAAGCAATAGAACGCCACGAAGCTGGAGAGGCTTTTGTCATTCCAATTATTCTGCGAAACGTTTCTTGGCAATCGGCACCATTTGCTAAACTACAGGCTCTGCCCAAAAATGCCTTACCTGTTAAATCTTGGAATAATCAAGACGATGCATTCACAAATGTAGCTCAGGGAATTAAGTTTGCTGCTGAACAACTAATTAAGGAGCGTCAAGAAAAACAGGCAAGTAGGGAAGCCGCCATAGTTAAGTATCGTCAGCAAGCTGAAGAATTTGCGTCTGATGGTGAGATTTCTCTTGTGGAATCTGAAATCTTGAAAGATTTACAGGAAAAGTTAAAATTAACAGATTTAGAAGCCAGTGCAATCCGAGAGAAAGCATTAGAGCCTTACGGCATATATAAGAAACATATAGACAAATACAGGCTATTCTTGACAAATTTTATAGATGAACAAGGGTATCCATTGAATGAAAAAGCTAAAAATGAATTAAAAAAATTACAACAATACTATGTGCTTAAGGATGAAGATGTAGTTTGCGTAGAGAAAGAACAAGAAGTAGAGTATCAAAAACGGCAAGCAGAAAAACTTCTGCAAGAACAGGAAGCAAAGCTTTTTACAGAAAATTTGGGCAATGGTGTAGTTCTGGAAATGTTTGCAATTCCTGGTGGTCAATTCTTCATGGGTTCCCCAGAGAATGAACCAGAACGATACAGTGATGAAAGTCCACAGCACACTGTTACCGTTCAACCCTTTTTCATGGGTAAATTTCCAGTTACACAAAGCCAATGGGCTATTGTAGCTACGCTGAAAAAGGTGAATATTGATTTAAATTCCGAACCATCCAACTTTAAAGGTGCTAACCGACCTGTTGAGTGTGTTTCTTGGGATGATGCAGTTGAGTTTTGTGCAAGATTGTCTAACAAAACAGGTAAAAACTATCGCTTGCCTAGTGAGGCAGAGTGGGAATATGCTTGTCGTGCGGGAACGACTACTCCATTTTATTTTGGTGAGACGATTACGACTGATTTAGCAAATTATGATGGAAACTACACCTATAATTCTGGGTCAAAGGGTGAATTTCTTTGTCAAACAACAGATGTCGGAAAATTTCCACCAAACTTTTTTGGTTTATTTGATATGCATGGTAATGTCTGGGAATGGTGTCAAGATACTTGGCACGAAAATTATAACGGAGCACCAACAGACGCTAGCCCTTGGATAAGTCCTAATGAGAATCGGCTGCTTCGTGGTGGTTCGTGGTACTTCAATCCGGGGCGTTGCCGATCGGCGATTCGCTACAGCGTCGCACGTGTCGTTAGGTACAACGAGGTGGGTTTTAGGGTTGTGGTTGCTGCGTCACTTAGGACTTAGTATACCTTTACACTCTTGTCCTTTTCGCTGGTTCTGCTACACAAAACCTCCTTACCAAGGAAAGGGATTAAAGTCAGGACTTTGTGTTCAATCGGATATGATATTAGGTAAGTTAACTACCTGTGGAAAACTTGTGGAAAAACATGGGTACTTTTTCACAAAGTAATTATACTTAATTAAGTTTTATCAGGAAAAT
>NZ_JACKZS010000296.1 GCF_014222285.1 Nostoc sp. UCD121 | reverse complement strand
AATGGCATCAGCAACGGTTTTTTGTAACTGAGATGGCACTAACCCCATGAATTTTGTCAAGGACGCTTGGGGGTCTAGGTCAATGAGGAGAACGCGATGTTCTCGTTTTGCTAAGTGGTATCCCAGGTTTTGGGTCAGTGTCGATTTGGCGACACCACCCGCTTGGTTAAACAGGGCGATAATGCGGCATTGTTTGTCAGAAGTTGACACTGGGTTTAGTTCCTAGAAGATACGATGATCTTTGGTCAATCGGCTCGGTTTTAGTTTCCAGTTTATTGAAGTGTATCAGAAGAAGAGAAGTTCTAGCTAAGACGGTAATTTCAGCAGTAGACTTTATAGAATCAAGCAACATTAAGTCATTCCTATGACAACCAAACAAGCCATTTTGGAAGCGATTGAACAACTGCCAGAACAGCACCAAGAAGACGTGTTGCGGTATGTTCAACAGCTTGCACTTACCCAGAAATCACCCTTCTCTTACTCACCTACTGACAGTAGCGACCCCCTGGCAAACTTTATCGGTGCAGTATCTCATGGCTCCCTAGCTGCCAACTTAGACTCGGAACTCTATGGCGACTAAGTGCTGAACTGGTCAAAAGTACGTGCTTTTTGTGGTAAAAAGTAGCTATTAAGGGTGCATCATGGAGAAAAACTATACATTCAAATTCAATTCTGACACTGCCAAGTCAGCCCTGAAAGCTGGGAAATACGACCCGCTCAACTTCTACGAGGCGCGTTTAAACCTGTTCAATCTCTCCGTAATGGCAGACTATGATCAGCTAATTTGCCTGCCCACGCTAACTGCTATTGACAAATACTGGTATCAGATTGAAACAGCCCGAAAAGTACTTAGACAACTGGGTGGACGCGCATTACTAGCGGATGAAGTCGGATTGGGCAAAACCATTGAAGCGGGACTAATCATAGCTGAGTACTTAGCAAGGGGTATGGTACAGTCCATGCTGGTGTTAACTCCTGCATCCCTAGTTTCCCAGTGGCAATCAGAGTTAAGTGACAAATTTAATATTGCTACTATCACCACAGATAATCGAGATCCCCAACAACCGATAGACGAATTTTGGACAAATAATCCGCGAATTATCGCTTCATTAAACACGGCTAAGTCTGCTAAACATTATCCCCACGTCACTAGTCGCACTTGGGACTTGGTAGTTGTCGATGAAGCCCACCACCTGAAAAATCGCACTACCCTCAACTGGAAACTGGTCAACGCCCTCAATAAGCGGTTTATCCTCATGCTCACTGCTACGCCAGTGCAGAACTCCCTTATTGAACTGTTTAATCTGCTCACCCTCCTCAAACCGGGACTGCTACAAACAGAAGCCGCTTTTAAAAAAGAATATGTCGATTCCAGAAATGGACGAGTCCCGAAAAATCCCGAAAAGTTACGCTCCCTGATGCGGGAAGTCATGGTGCGAAATACCCGCGCCCTAGTAGATGTCAAACTGCCCAAACGCTTCGCCACCACAATTACTGTTACCCCGGCAGCAGGCGAGGAGAAACTTTATCAAGATTTGAGCGAGTATCTACGTAACTCAGAGGACAAGCTCGATAGGCTTTCCCGTACCAATTTGCTAATGCGTGCTGGTTCATCCCCTGGTGCTTTGGCTGACTCCCTCAAGCAATTGACCAAACGCCTACCCGATGAAGAACTGAAGTCTTTAGCAAGACGAGCAGCCCAGGTGAAGCAGGTCGAGAAAGCAAAAGTATTGGTAGAAATGCTCTCAAAATCTTCCCAGAAAACCTTGGTCTTCACAACTCATAAAGCAACTAGCACTTATTTGGCCCAAACTCTCCTTGCTGCAAATATCCCCTTTGCAGAATTTACTGGTGGGATGTCCCTTAAACAGAAAGATGAGGCTATAGCCGCATTTCGAGATACTGTCTCTGTACTGCTGGCATCTGAAACGGGCGGAGAGGGACGTAACATCCAGTTTGCGAACGCGATCGTTAATTATGACCTGCCCTGGAACCCAATGAAAATAGAACAGCGCATTGGTCGTATCCACCGCATTGGACAAACCCAGGATGTTTTTATTTTTAACTTTTGTCTAAAAGGCAGTATCGAAGAGTATATTCTGCGGATCTTGCATGACAAAATTAATATGTTTGAACTAGTGGTCGGAGAAATTGAAACAATTTTAGGGAACGTGGATGATGAATTTGACTTTAGTGAAATTGTCATGGATATCTGGCTCAAGCATCAAGTCAAGCCCGAATTAGATACAGCCTTCGAGCAATTGGCAGATAATTTGTTGAAAGCCAAAAACCAGTATCAGCAAATTCAGGAACTGGATGAACAGATTTTTGGCGAAGATTTTGAAGCCTGAGAGATTGATTTGAATAAATATGTTATCAGACCCAATTATTGCTACCTTAGAAAAAATTGTTTCTCTGCATGACGGAATAGCAGAACCTGCTGGTGAACACATTTTAAATGTGTTGTTGACGGAAAATATAGCATCGCTGCTTTCGCTCCCAGAAGAGGTTACTTTTACAACTATTGCTGATGTACCCCAAAGTATTTTTGTTACTTATCATTCAGAAGTCTTAAATAAGCTATCTGAACTATTAGCTGTTAAAGGACTTATTAGTGCGTTGAGTGTTAAATTCGATGGACATCTGAAAAATACAGGCTTTGAGAAAATTTTATTGGAGAGACTCGCCCCTCAAAATGGCTTAATTCGTTTTTTAGATGCTAAACCAGAAATTACTCGTTACATCTTGTGTAATGTCGCTTACACAGCCAATGCTTCCGAAAAAAGGATTGGTTTAGTTTCGTTCATTATCAATGAAATAACAGGAGTAACACCAGTAGAAATTGGGGATGCTTTGTTTTGGGAGTCTGACCTAATGACTGTGGAGCATCAAGAGACACCATTGGCGATGCCAATTGAAGAATTGTTGAGCTTAATTGAACATCAAAGTGCAATATTAATTGGTAAATCTCTAGATAATTGGCAGGCTAAATTAACAAGAGCAAGAGCTAGGGATGAAGAAAGACTCAAGGATTATTACAACACGATTAGCGACTCGATTCGCAACAAGATTGAGTCAAAACATTTGATTGGTGATGAACTAGATAAAGAACTAGCACGAATTGAAGCCACTAATAGAGAGTTAGAGAGAAAATTGTTGGACATCCAAGAGCGTTATGCAATGAGTGTAGAAGCTTCGTTGCACAGTGCAATGATTATCCATCTCCCTACGGTACATATTCAGTGTGAGTTGCAACGAAAGAAAGTAAAACGGACTGTAACAGCAGTTTGGAATCCGTTCACTAAAATTCTTGAGCCGCTACGCTGTGAATTATCAGGAGAACCTGTTTACAATTTCTATTTAGATGACAAGTCAGCTAAAATTATCTCACCGACAGTTTGGAGCAAGTAATTTTTGACTACTCATTTACCAATCTCTACAATTAATATGTTGTTAAAACTACCAATTTTCGACTACATCTTGTTATATTAAGCACGTAGACAGCAGAAGGCTAAATAATCTTGAGAAGCAATCAATCAAAGCAGAAAGTCAAATCATTATTATGGCTAAAGCGACTTTTACTTTTGGCTGTTTGGCTTAGTGCTTTGATAGTTTTGATAATTACCTTATTTTTTTCCGACCCAATTGCTAACTGGCTTTCAAATTTAGGTTTTATCAAGATACTTGATGCTCTTAGTAAACTGGGGGTGCTGATAGGTGTAACGGTTTTCCTACTTGAACTCCCAAAACGAGAAGAAAGAATTATTGCTGAAAGAAAGAGGTCACATTTTGAGTACTGGAAAGCAATCGATGCATCTGCTGCTTCTGGTACAGTTACTAGCTATGCTAGAAAAATTGCTCTGGAAGAATTAGCCAGTGATGGTGTTTCTTTGCGAAATATAGATGCTCCAAATGCTGATTTAAAACGTATTGACTTAACTGGCGCAGATTTGGTAGGGGCTAATCTCACAGGGGCTGATTTGACAGGAGCAATACTTGATGAGGCTAATCTCAGCAAAGCTGACCTTTATAGAGCTAGGCTCTATGGTGCTTCTCTTCTAAAAGCTAAATTAGAAAGTACCGACCTTAGAGAAGTTTTATATGATGAATATACCAAGTTTCCAATAGGTTTCAACGCGGCGGTAGCAGGAGGTTACTTGATTGCTCCTCATGTTTCTCTTCAACAAGTTAAACTCTCAAAAGCAATTCTTTGGGGTGTTAATCTTCAGGAAGCTAACCTTGAGAGTTCTGATTTTACGGAGGCTAGTTTTCATGGAGCAATCCTTAAAAATGCCAACCTTCAAAGAGCCAATTTGAAAGGATCAAAGTTTGGAAATGCTAATCTTGAAGGAGCAAAACTTAATAACGCCAATATAGAAGGAGCTAATTTTTGGAACACTAAAGGTTTAACTATAGAACAAGTTAAATCTGCCCAAAATTGGGAAACCGCACAGTACAGTAAGCATTTCTGTGAACAGCTTGGTTTATCTCCCCAGTTAATGCCATGACAACCAATTTACCGATGAAATTGTCACACTTGCCCAACAGTTTACCATTAGATGGTGCTGTCCGCATCGAGCTAGTAGAAGGAGTGCCTATATTTCGAGCTTCCAGCTTAGTACAGGGACGAATTGAAGCATTATTAATTAAGCAAAAAGAATCTGCTCTTACTTCAGAGGAAGAAAAAGAATTAGATGAATATGAGGAATTAGACGATTATCTGAGTTTGGTGAATCGGATGATCAGAAATTCATCGCTAACTCCAAACCAAAGTGAATTATAGGAAATTAGAGATTTGTCTGCGAATCGTTACATTAGTGAAGCTACTCAAAATCAAGTACGACAACGAGCCAAGTTTCTGTGCGAATATTGTCACGCATCGGAAAAATGGCAATATGTTTCTTTCACTGTAGACCATGTAATTCCTCTTACCAAAGGTGGTGCTAATTCAATTGATAATTTAGCTTTGGCGTGTTTTCATTGCAATCGCCAAAAATCCGATAAACTTAAAGCCTTTGATGAACAGTCGTTATCAGAAGTACCCTTATTTAATCCTCGCACTGATAGTTGGCAAGAACACTTTTTCTGGTCAACAGATACACTCTTGATTATCGGCTTGACACCAACAGGACGCGCCACAGTCGTAGCATTAGCATTCAACCGAGCCAGAATAATTAATATTCGTGCTGCTGATAGAGAAATTGGGCGGCATCCGCCACCAGATGACCCAATTCAAAATTGAAAATTTAAAACGCTTAGACCATCGCTTAACTACAGTCTTATAAGTATGGCTGACATCTTAATTAATAAGTTCAAAACCTCAATGATAAAGTTAGGCAGTAAGGTTAGAAAATGTCTCTACCAGTGTCACCAAGAGCATAGTTTTTGGTTCCTCAACCGCAAACCCCAAAGTTTTCTTATCATCTGAGATTATGGAGTAGCTCAACCTGTATTAAAGCTCCCTTCTTTAAACAAGTAATAAAATCAACTTTTTTTCGATTAATTGCAGCCTAAATTGAAATTTAGAATAATTTATTTCTACTATTAGATGTATTGACAAAATTTACTTACTTTTAACTTGTTCAAAATGGCTTTTGATACTTATACTGACTTTATTAGGTATTGAGGTTAGTAAGTAATATGAACCAAAATCGCGGTGAAATTAATCAAAGCGTGAGTAATAGTGAAATTGGTCAAGGGCTACAAGCAGTACAAGGGAATGATAATCAACTATCTATGAATAATAGTGAAAACTATAAAACTAAATATGATCTGAGCCAGGCGGATGTGGGTAATATTATTGATACGGCTCAATCTGGTAGTCAACAAATAGGGAAGCAATATAATTATGCACCAGAACAAAATCTTGCTGAAGCTGCTAAAGAAATACAACAGCTATTAGAACAACTAAGCCAGTCCTACCCCACTCATACAATGTCTGGAAAAATGGCACTGGCAGCAGAAGCTACTCAACGCATTGAAGATAATCCTACTTTAATGCAAAAAACAATTAGTGCGTTACGGGCAGGCGGTACTGCTGCTTTAGAGCAATTACTCAGCCATCCCGCAGCAAGCTTTGTGATTGCTGCGTTAGAGGATTGGAATAAAAATCATCAATAAATTATTAAATCTAATTAGAAAACACCAAAATAGTAAATAGTAGTGGAATACTTCCCTCTTCGCTCAGTGATTTAGGGTGGCCACCGAGATACCCGCAAAAGGGGACACCTTGTAAAGATATGTAATGCCGAGGTGTGAAACCATTGATTTTATGTTGTTTCAATACCGGATTGAGCGTGTCTTCTCTTGTGAAAACCTCCCCGAAAAAGCTCATTAATGGGCAAATTTAAGGAACGAAGACAGGTGAAAGCTTGCTTTTACTGTGCAAAATTTTGATTCGCCTAATATCATTTTTGGTGAAATTAGTAAATAAATAAAGTATTATTTGCAATATTTACAACACGTCTCTTTTTGCAGGTATCTCGGTGGACTCCCTTTTAGTGTTGCTAAAGACTTTTTGTAATTAATTATAGTAAAACTTTTTTATTATGAGCCAACTACCGACTCCTGACTCAAATCAATCACCAAAACCTAAGTCCAGTATTGAGCAACACGTTGATAATTCAACCTTGGGGAACGGAATGCAAGGGGTTCAAGGTGATAAAAATAACCTAGTACAGGGAAGTAATAACCTACTTAACAACTTTTTAAATGTTTTCTTAGCACATAAAACCTTAGCACCAAAACGCACCATTATTCGACCAATTAAACAGCGTTTTTTACTAGAAACCCCCTTGAAATTGTTGAAATTGTTTATTGCTGCTATAGGACTAGCGATAACGATTCATTTTCTTGTTAACCGTCAATGGATAGCAGCACTTATATCCTTACTTTTAACTGTAACCTTGTTGATATGTCTTATTCTTAAAGGAACGTTTCTTTTAGTCTATATAAATTTAATCAATCAAAAGTGGCAGATAAATCAACAGAAACTGGCAAATCGTTGGGCAAATAAGTTTGAGGAAAGGCTGGAAG
>NZ_JACKZS010000295.1 GCF_014222285.1 Nostoc sp. UCD121 | reverse complement strand
ATCGAGTTGGGAGAAATCGAAGCATTACTGAGCCGACATGATGATGTGCAGATATGTTGTGTCATCGCTCGTGAAGAAACTTCGGGTAATACTTGTACTGAGCGGCTTGCCTTGAGCGAAGTCGAAAGGAGCCGAAGTAAGCGCTTAGTTGCCTACGTAGTGCCACAAAAAGAGGTGACTTGTACTGAGCGGAGTCGAAGTACACCCACAACGGACGAACTGCGCCAGTTTCTTTCCAATAAACTTCCTGGGTATATGGTGCCATCTGTTTTTGTGAAACTGGAGTCTTTACCCCTGACACCTAACGGCAAAGTAGACCGTCGCGCTTTGCCTAACCCGGATTTACAACAGGAACTATCAGATTATGTAATGCCAAATACAGAAGTAGAAACAATCATTGCTGGCATTTGGCAACAAGCACTGAAAGTAGAGAAAGTGGGAATTTACAATAATTTCTTTGAACTAGGAGGTCATTCGTTACTACTGGTACGAATTAATCAGCAATTACAAGAAATATTTGGTTTAGAACTGTCTATAGTTGATATGTTTGATTATCCCACTGTACATAGTTTAAGTAAATACTTGAACATTAAATTAAAAAAAGAATATACAATTAAAGAAAATACTTATCGTACTCAATCTCATAGCGAGAGTAAAACTTTAAGAAACCAACAATTGGAATCAAGACAACAATATCGCTCTCAGAGAAAAAGGTAAAAATGATAATAGATTTAGCGCATAATAATAATGAGTTTAATAACTCTGAAATAGCAATCATTGCTGTTGCTGGTAGATTTACAGGTGCAAAAGATATTGAATCATTTTGGCAGAATTTACGAGATGGCGTAGAATCTATCTCCAGACTAACGGATGAAGAATTAATAAATTCTGGCGTTTCTCTAGATTTGCTGAGTAACCCTAATTATATAAAAGCTAGTGCTGTTCTATCAGACATTGAATTGTTTGATGCAAATTTTTTTGCTTATAGTGCCAAAGAAGCTGAGTTAATAGATCCACAACAACGGCTATTCTTAGAACTGGCTTGGGAAGCAATCGAAAAAGCTGGTTATGACCCGCAAACCTACAATGGTTTAATAGGGGTTTATGGTGGTGTAGGGATGAGTAGATATTTGCTCAATAATCTCTATCCCCATTATCAATTATTAGAAACAATTGACCCTATCCAATTAGGAATTTCCAACGATAAAGATTTTTTACCTACACGAGTTGCATATAAACTCAACTTGACTGGCCCCGCAGTAAATGTGCAAACAGCGTGTTCTACTTCTTTGGTTGCTGTTCATGTAGCTTGTCAAAGTCTCTTAAATGGTGAATGTGACATAGCTTTAGCTGGTGGAGTTACTCTGAGCATTCCCCAAAAAATAGGTTATTTATATCAAGAAGGAATGATTCTTTCTCCTGATGGGCACTGCCGTGCTTTTGATGCTAAGGCACAAGGAACAATTGCCAGTAGTGGTGCTGGGATTGTGGTATTGAAAAGATTAAAGGATGCAATAAGTGATCGCGACTACATTCATGCAATTATTAAAGGCTCGGCCATCAATAACGATGGTGCAATGAAAGTGGGCTTCACGGCTCCTAGTGTTAACGGTCAAGCAGCAGTGATTGGCGAAGCTCAAGCTATAGCGGGTGTAGATGCCGAAACAATTTCCTATATAGAAGCTCATGGCACCGCTACACCTTTAGGCGACCCGATTGAAATTGCAGCTTTAACTCAAGCTTTTAGTCAAAGTACTGATAAAAAAGGTTTCTGCGCTATTGGTTCGTTAAAAACCAACTTAGGACATTTAGATACAGCAGCAGGTGTCGCAGGTTTGATTAAGACTGTATTAGCACTGCAACATAAAATGCTGCCTCCGAGTTTGCACTTTGAGACACCTAATCCTAAAATTGATTTTGCCAACAGCCCTTTTTACGTCAATACAACCCTGACTGAATGGAAAACAGATAACATTCCTCGCCGTGCTGGGGTTAGTTCCTTTGGTATGGGGGGTACTAATGCTCATGTCATTTTAGAAGAAGCACCAACTCAATTAAAAATTAAAAATTTAAAATTAAAAAGTGAATATTTTCTGTTGTGTCTGTCGGCTAAAACTGCGAGTGCGCTTAAGAACGCAACAGCTAATTTAATCACGCATTTAAAAGAGCATCCTGAGCTTAATTTAGGCGATGTAGCTTTTACCCTCAATAGTGGTCGCCGGGGTTTTAATCATCGGCGGATGTTGATTTGTGACGATTTAGAAGATGCTGTTAAAGGTCTTAGTAATTTAGCAGCCCAACAAGTTTTTACCAATTATACAGAGATTACAGAACGGTCTGTTGTCTTTATGTTTCCCGGTCAAGGTTCTCAGTATGTCAACATGGCGCGGGAAATTTACGAAACCCAAACAGTATTTAAAGAACAAGTTGATTATTGCTCAGAAATTCTTGAACCCCTACTAGGGCTAGATTTACGTCATATTATTTATCCCAGCGAATCAAATATTGATGAGGTATCAAAGCAACTTCAACAAACAGCGATCGCTCAACCTGCTATTTTTGTAATTGAATACGCCCTAGCTAAATTATGGCAGTCTTATGGAGTAGAGCCACAAGCTGCGATCGGTCACAGTATTGGCGAATATGTAGCAGCAACTCTAGCAGAAGTTTTTTCCCTAGAAGATGCCTTATCTCTGGTAGCAGCACGCGGACAGATGATGCAGCAACTGCCTACTGGAGCAATGCTTTCAATTCCCTTACCCGCAGATAAGGTAAAATCCCTATTAGGGACAGAACTTTCTGTTGCAGCAATTAATCAACCCTCTCAGTGTGTAGTTTCTGGTTCCATAGCAGCAGTAGAGGCACTACAAAATCAGCTTGCTGCTCAAGGAATTGAATGCCGCCGTCTGCATACTTCTCATGCCTTCCATTCCCAGATGATGGAACCAATCTTAGAGGCATTTGCAGAGCGAGTCAAAAAAGTTACTTTAAATCCGCCAAAACTTCCTTATATCTCCAACCTTACTGGCACTTGGATTACAGTCACCCAAGCCACAAATCCTGACTACTACGCTCAACATCTGCGTTCCACAGTACAGTTTGCCTCTGGTGTAGAGAAATTATTGGCAACATCGGAGCAAGTCTTACTAGAGGTAGGGCCAGGACACACACTAACTACATTAGTTAAAAGGCATCCAGACAAAGCAGCCGCACAAACTGTCTTGACTTCGGTACGTCATCCTCAAGAAAAGCAATCCGATACTCGTGTTTTATTCAACACATTTGGTCAACTCTGGTTGGCTGGAGTCAAAGTAGATTGGTTTGGATTCTATAGTCAGGATGAATATTACCGTCTTCCCTTACCGACTTATCCCTTTGAACGCCAACGTTATTGGATTGACCCCCCACAAAAAGCAGCTTGGGGACAGTTGCAAACTTTACCCCCAACATCACAATTGTGGACATCGCTTACACAAGCAGGTCAAAAACAAGCAAATACTAGAAATGCAGAACTTAACGAGTTAACCTATCAAGAGAATAGACAATTGTTGGATCGTTTATGTACAGCCTACATCAACTCTGCATTCCAACAATTAGGGGCTTTTAGTAATCCCCAAGACAAGTATTCTTTAGAGAATTTGTTGGCGCAATACGATATTTCTCCCCGCTATCAGCAATTGTTCTCTAGATGGTTGCAAATATTAGTCGAGCAAGGACAACTACAGCAACAGGAGGGATTATTTAGTAAGCTATTACCGTATTTACAAGATTATATTAATGAACATTTAGAGCAAGTCAAAGCTAGGTTCGCTGCTTCATCTTTAGTAGATTTAGATTTAGTGCAACGTTGTGGTGAAAATTTAGCTGCTGTTGTTGTTGGTGAACAAGAACCATTAGAGATTTTCAATGAACTAGTTTATCAAAAAGAAAACAACGGTTCATATTCAGAATCTCCGTTAATTACTTACTACAACTCTATCTTGCGCTCAAGCTTGGAACAGGTAGTCAAATCATTGCCATCATCTGTTCACCTAAAAGTTCTAGAAATTGGTGGAGGTACTGGTGTGTCTACGCAAGCATTATTACCTGTATTGCAGCCCAAACAAACCAGCTATACTTTTACTGATATTGGTAGCGGCTTTCTAACTCAAGCCCAACAGAAGTTTAATGACTATTCATTCGTTGAATACCGATTACTAGACATAGATAAGTCTCCAACTGAGCAAGGATTTGAGAAGTATAGCTTTGATGTAATCATAGCCTCTAATGTATTGCACGCAACTCGGAACATAGATCAAACACTCCACCATGTACGCTCTTTATTAGCTCCTGGCGGCTTTCTATTACTGTGGGAAATAACGCAGCCGAAAATAGATTTTGATATTAGTTGGGGTCTGCTGTTGAAACCTTTAGACGATAAAAGACGCAATCCAGGTCAGCCTTTTATCATTTTAGACCAGTGGTTTGAAGCACTACGCGCTCAAGACTTTGTTCAAGTTGCCGCTTTTCCGGAAACTGAAGCACTTGAGCATCAGATTATTATGGCTCAAGCTTCTGCATCAGCCGCATTTAGCACCAAATCTAGACAAAAAAATATTGAGACTAAGTCAGATATTTCATTACAAAGAAAGCCGGATATTTTTCAGCAAGAAAACTTATCTGCACTCCACTCCAGACCTAATTTGCCAAATTCATATATAGCCCCCCGTAATGATATTGAGCAAAAAATCGCTGAGATTTGGCAAGAATTATTAGGAATTAAACAGGTAGGAATCCATGATAACTTTTTTGAATTAGGAGGAGACTCTTTAATAGCTGTTCAAGTTCTGTCGAGATTAAGAAGCAATTTTTCTATTAAATTAACTGTAGCGAATTTGTTTGAGTCTCCCACAATAGTTGAAATAGCAGCAAAACTAGAAAAACAATTAGAGCCAGATACCAATGTAGGTGCAATTGATAGAGAAGAAATAACAATTTGAATAAAAACTAATTTTAAATTACGAATTACGAATTACGAATTAGCTGAAGTGGAGTAATGTTTCTGTGAATATCGAACAATTGGTAGTTGATCTTAGTAAACAGGGTGTGAAGTTGTGGGTTGAGGGTGAGCAGTTGCGTGCTAATGCTCCAAAGGGAGTATTGACGCTAGAAACTCGTGACTTATTAGCTAAAAATAAAGCACAACTTATCTTGTTGCTGCACGAGAAAAATGCGGCTCCCGATACAGATTTACCCCTGATAAAAACCAAGCGTCCTCAGAACTTACCTCTGTCTTTTGCCCAAGAACGACTCTGGTTATTAAACCAGTTGGAACCAGATAGCCCTTTCTACAACGAACAAACAGCTTTAAAACTTCACGGTCAGTTGAACGTCGTGGCGCTAGAGCAAAGCTTCAACAAAATTATTGAGCGCCACGAAGTTTTACGTACCAACTTCCACACTATCAACGAACAGCCAGTCCAGGTAATTGCTGACAGCTTAACCTTAAGTGTGCCAGTAGTAGACCTCACAGAACTACCTGAAAGTGAAAGAGAAATCGCTTGCCAACAATTAGCTAAGATGCAAGCTGCTCAAGCGTTTTACCTTGCTAGTTCTCCTTTAATCCGAGCTTGTGTGGTGAAACTTAAAGAGCTAGAATACGCTTTGCTACTAACAGTACACCACATTTTAGTGGATGGTTGGTCAACAGGCATATTGATGCGCGAGTTAGCAACCATTTACTCAGCCCTCTGCAATAATTTGTCCCCAGAGCTACCTGAGCTACCAATTCAGTATGCCGATTTTGCGATTTGGCAACGGCAATGGTTACAAAAAGAAGTACTCCAAACGCAGCTTGATTACTGGAAGCAATTACTCAAAAACGCTCCTACCTTACTAGAATTACCCACGGATAGACCTAGACCAGCCATTCAAAATTACCGGGGCGCAGTCCAATATATAGAATTATCAAATGAACTGAGTCAAGCGATCACTAATTTCAGTAGGCAAGAGGGAGCAACCCTATTCATGACGCTGTTTGCAGCTTATGTTACCTTGCTTTATCGCTATACAGGCTCCGATGACATTGTAGTGGGTACACCCATTGCTAACCGCGATCGCTTGGAACTTGAAGGGCTAATTGGCTTTTTTGTCAATACTTTAGTATTACGTACCGATTTGTCAGGTAATCCCAGTTTTCAGCAATTGCTCAGTCGAGTACGACAACGCATATTGCAAGCTTATGCTCATGCAGACTTACCCTTTGATGAGTTGGTAAAAGCATTGCAGCCACAGCGAGACCTCAGCTATACACCACTGTTTCAGGTGTTGTTTGTCCTCCAGAATGCGCCCATATCTGAAGTAGAGCTTACTGGCTTAACTATCAGTCCTTTACCAACTCAAAGCACAGTTGCCAAGTTTGATTTAACTTTATCATTGCAGAACACGGCAACTGGACTAGTGGGTATGTGGCAGTACAACGCTGATTTGTTTGATGCAGCCACTATTGAACGGATGAATGGGCATTTCCAAACATTACTTGAAGGAATTATTGCTAACCCTCAACAGCCGATTTCGCAATTGCCTCTGCTAACAGAACTTGAGCAGCAGCAATTATTGGTTGACTGGAACGATACCCAGTCCGACTATTGCCAAGATAAATGTATTCATCAGTTGTTTGAGGAGCAGGTTAAGCGTACCCCCAATGCTGTAGCAGTTGTGTTTGAAGATCAAAAACTGACTTACCAGCAGTTGAATAGTCGTGCTAACCAGTTGGCCCATTACCTGCACTCATTGGGTGTAGGAGCAGATGTGCTAGTAGGCATTTGTGTAGAACGCTCAATAGAAATGGTGGTGGGACTACTAGGTATTCTCAAAGCAGGCGGAGCATACCTACCACTTGACCCAGAGTATCCTACTGAGCGTTTGCGCTTCATGCTAGAAGATGCTCAAGTTTTGTTAGTGTTAACTCAGCAACGACTTCTTGACAGACTTCCACAGCTTCAAGCAAAACAAGTCTATTTAGATGAAGCTTGGTCACAAATTGCCCAAAACAATCAAGATAACCCAACTAGTGAAGCCAAAGCTTTTAATCTAGCTAATGTAATTTA
>NZ_JACKZS010000294.1 GCF_014222285.1 Nostoc sp. UCD121 | reverse complement strand
GGCTCTCAGACAGGGTTTAAAAGATTTAGTCGAAGAAACTTCCAAATATAATAAAGAATAGGAATTGGTTCGCGATACTCTATCGCGAACCATTCTTTCTTTTCCACATCCCGTGAAAAGTCAGGTCGCATTGGTAAGTCTTTTTCTAAGCGTTCAGTGGCTTGAATACCTGTCATTTCATCAATGGATATTGTGCGCTCCCCCTTTATATGACGCTCAATGGCGCTGATATATAAACCAGTTATATCTTCCACTTTGGCATCAAATTCTTCGTCCACAGGGGGGGGTTAACCAGTAGCGACTCTGGTGGGGTTTAAGTTCTGCTTCTTCTAGTAATCTTCCAACATGGCGAACAGATATGCTTTCAATAATACCTTGTTTCATAATTTCGTTCGCTAGTTCTCTCGCTGTCCAATGACTTATTGACCGTCCGTAATCTTCAGGTGGAGAACACGCCAATGCAAACAACTCGACTACTTGTTCCATACTAAATTTTACTGGTGTACCAACACGCTCTTGATCTTGCAATCTTTGAAAAACCGATAATTCTTGATCCTCGGTTTTTAACCATCGGTTTCGCCATAAACGAGCCATCTGCCTATTAATATCTAATTTTCGGGCTATTTGTCGATGGTTTTGACCCTCAGATGCCATGAGAATTATTCTGGCTCGTAGCACTATCTGTTGTGGCGTGTTGTGTCTGTTAATCAACTGTTGGACTTGATCACGCTCACCATCGCTTAAATTTAATATTTTAGGAGTTAATCTAGCCACATCCTCAGTCCTTGATACGCCCCCAAACGGGTTTTAACCTGATTATTTATTCTCCCACCAATATGGTCTGTTTATTTACGCCGTGCTGTACTAGGGTGATCGCTACAACTATCATATTTTTGAAGGGAAAAACTATTGTTAAATTCATTGCTACCACCTCAAGCTGTCGCTGTTGGGCAGAAAACTGAAGTGCTTCATATTGAAATACAAACAGTTAGTTTGAAATCTATCAGTAAGAATTTCTGGCGGAATATTTGATTAAAAATACTATCAAACCTTAAACTGGTTTGGTAGTATTTTTTTCTCTCTAAGGTTTAAGCGTCCTTTCAATCCGGCGATCAGGGATAAGCCACATAATTGCGACTAAAACATACAATGCACAGCCAAACCACGGTTTTACAAAAGCAAGGGGAATTGCCGCCGCATAAATCAACACTGATATTTTGCCCTTAAAGTCTCGACCAACAGCCTTGGCCAGCATTGAATCTCTACCGTGATGAGAAATTAAGGTACGACTCAGAATAAAGTATGCGATCGCCGCCATCAACAGAACCACACCATAAAAAGCAACAGGCAAAGCCGTAAAGTGGTTTTCGCCCATCCAAGCAGTAGCAAAGGGAATGAGGGATAACCAAAACAACAAATGCAAATTCGCCCAGAGAGTTCGCCCGTTCACTTGCTTGGCTACCTGTAGCAGGTGATGGTGGTTGTTCCAGTAGATTCCAACGTTGACGAAACTTAAGATATAGCTCAAGAATATTGGCAATAATGGACGGAGTGCGCCTATATCGCCCCCATGAGGCACTTTCAATTCCAACACCATGATGGTGATGATGATAGCGATTACACCATCGCTAAAGGCTTCTAATCTCCCCTTGAACATTGGTTTATACAGTTTCTCTGTTTCTGTAAATTATCGCGTTGGTAAAGATATAGCACGCATTTGGCTAGTAGTTCACCAACCCAATGAGAGCGGTATAGGTCGAGCAGGGGGAGAAAATTTCTCCCTCCCCAACCTGCCACCACGCAAAGTTGGGTTGCCAGACCACTACTTTACGGGGGCAACCTTTAGTTCTGTTCCACTCTCAGATAAAACTGTGTAGCGACAAACTGAGTATCTCTCTTGGTTGGATCTACGTTTTCAACTACCTTTGTTGTACCTACAGCAATCAAACCTTGACCAAAAATTTCACTTGCTGCTGCGTCAAGTTGTTTTTGTGTTGCACCCGTTTGGCTCAAATCGATTGACGAAACTTGAGAAATATAAGGCTTGTTTAGAACCAGATTATCTGTGGAGAAGCAAGGAGTTGTGATGCGTTGACTTGCTTTATAAAATATCCACCGCATATTGGAGAAGCACATTTGCGAAAATCTCTTCGCACCATGTAATATCCCCACTGTGGAAACTCTTGATTTTTGACACTGACTGCAACAGAATCAGTAGTCTCTGGAGCAGAAATATTTTGCGCCGATACTTTGGAGAAAAATCCGTTGGTGACTATTATTGCACCTAATAGAGGAATAATTGGGTATTTGTAGTTAAACGATTGTTTGTTCATGGTAACTTTAGATTTTATTTGAGGGTTCAATACCTTTGTTAAAAGCAGAGTTGACAAGATTTCTCGTAAAAACTGCCAAAATTACCTATACACAAGCTCGTAGTTGACAAGGTAAGTTGGAATACTATAACTCTTACACTACTGACAAGAGGTTAAAAAACCTTACAGGAAACCTTAAAGGAATTTTAAGGACTCATTGTTTTTGCCAACTTTGTCCCAGAACCACCTGACTGTAAGCCCAATCTCTGCATTTAGCCAAAACTGCGATGGCACTAGCGCCCGCCGGAGGCGATCGCACAAGAACAACAAAAGCCGACTCAAGCAGATCGTTGAGTTTTATTCCAAATGAACTGAGATGTTACCTCTCCCAATCAACCAACACCCCATCCACGATCGCAACCCCCCACTGCGGAAACTTCGCCAGCAACTTCTTGATCACGATTTGCAAAGCCGGATCATTCCAACACTCTTGCAAGAAGCCCAATCCTGGATTCTGCCCCGAATTCGCTGCAACTTTGAATTTCTGCATACGCTCCGGTCGCAAATTTGACCTCGCTACAATTGCCTCATGCGACCATTTTTCGGGATTTAGCACGGGCGCGGCAGAACCTTTGCCCTCGTGATCCGCTTTGACTCCTTCACCCGAAACTGAATTTTCAGTCATCAACTCAGCAGAGGAGCAACTCGGTTCTATTTTCTGATCTGCGATCGCTGAAGTTGAAGATTTTTCAATTTGGGCAGGCGACGCGGCGGAACAAGCACCTTCATGACAGTCTCTCGGCTCAACTTCACAATCTTGGCTTTCAGCTGGGAACAAAGCAGGTTGACTAGGCGCATCATCCACAAGCGCCAGCGTCGTACAGTCTATTGCCACAGGCAAGTCAATATCATTCTCTGACACGCCCCCGACAAAATGAGGCGACGCGACCCCCAAGGGAGCGATCGCCGTCTCTTCACAGTGCGAAATAACGGGTTGCGTGTCAGAGTTACACCTCACAAACTCTTTTGTAGAGTTTGTGAGGTGTTCCTGAACAGTTCGTGAGGGTTTTTGAAACCCTTGCTCTGGCTGACTTTGACCCAAAATAGATGCTTTGTACAAAGCATCTATTTCTTCAGGGGCAGCATCTATCTCTGAATCCCCAGCATTTGATTCTCGTTTTTCAGAATTTGATTCTTGTTTTTCAGAATTAGCTTTCTCCCAAAATTCCTTCATCCGACTACCATGTAAATTCTTCACCATCCAGGTAACGGTTTCTCGGCTATCCTGAATCGACTTGTCGGGCTTGAAAATAAACAACCCGCTTTCAGATAGAATTTTCTTTACAGAGATAAAAGTACTGTACCCCAAAGCAGAAGTCAAAGGCATCCACCGAGAACCATAGGGGTCAGCCGTCCAGGATTCTTGCCACAATTGCGTAACTGATGGCTTTTGTTGCGATGCCCACAACAAATCTTCTATGGGAATAATCACATGAAGCCGCTTATACGGTGATTGTGCTTTATCAGCAGTCTTTTTGGGCTTAGGTCTTGTGATACTTGCAGTCATTTTATAATCTCCTGTTATGTTGACGCATGGAAATTTCCCCTACTGTGATGCGGGGCTTGGTACTTGTATTTGGTTGTCTAAAAATTTACTCTTTACACTGAAAGCCTATTGAGGTTGCCAGAATCGCAATTCGTCTCGGAAATACCTATCAGTCTTTTTCGATTGCTCCTTCCAACAATCCCAAGCCACTATCACCTCATCTCCCAAATCCTGAATCACTTCACCCCTCTCGACATACAAAGTGCGATATGGATCAGCATGGGCAACAATAGAGCCGATGCCAATAGTGTCCGGTTGAGAAGATGTGTTCTGGAGTGCAGTAATTAAATCAGTCTCTTGGGTTGTTAATTCCCCCCAGTAGTCCTGTTTAATCACCTCATATTCTTGCGCCACTGCCCAAAACTCTTGCCAAGTACACCCAGGCTGTGAAAGCACCCGCCGAATGTCACTAACTGCCTGGGGCAGCATTTCCAATTGCTCGGCTCGATATGCGATCGCAGCTGGTGTAGGTTCACTCCCCAGAATTATCGCCGCAGCTTCCAAAGCTTGGGTGTTGTTCATTGCGCTAGCGAGATTCTTCAAAGCCATACCCATTAACCGTAAGCATTCCTGGGCATTTTCTTTGGGTGGTTCTTGTGCCAGCGATCGCAAATCAATAGTTTTCTCTAACGCCTGTTTAACTTGCTTGTTCAACGCTTTGGTCGCTTGCTGGGTCATAGTATTTCCCCATTCTTGAGAAGGGCGTTGTTCTACAGCGTGTTCCAATTCCTGAATGCGCTGCCTAAGCTGTTGATTCTCAGTCTCCAACTGCCGTAGCGATTCCATCTCATCTAGGCGTTGCTGTAACTGGATATTCTGCTCTTTCTGTTCCTTGAATAGTTGTTGCAGAGATTGGATTTGTTCTTGTACTTGAGCTTCGGCTTTGCCAGTTGCTTCTGCTTGTAAACCAATCCTCAATTCCTGGGAAAGTCGCTCTAACTCTTGCTGGTGTTGCTCTTTGATTTGGGCAATTGCTTCAGTATATTCTGGTGGATAAGTCTGCTCTCTGGGAAAGGGAACGCTGGGGGTATCTAAATCGGTGTTGTTGATGAGCAGCCTCTCACCATCAGCAAAGGTAACAATCTGCTGCCAATGATTCGGAGCCAAAGCCTCAATCACTCCCGACTCCCCATAACGAGGATGTTTTGGTGATGAGACTGTGACTAATCAACAAGTCAATTCAAACGATAAATTGGCTTTAAGCGTTTAATTCAAGGCTCAATAGGGCAAAAAACGAGTATTTTGTGAAGAAGCTTAATTTTACTTAAGCAAGCTCTATCGTAAATCTACTGAGACTGCTAATATCAGTCTGGAATCCCGTTCTGTGCATTTGTAGCTTTATATAGACACTATCTAAACTACTACGACAACCTACCTTTCTATACTCTTTTTTGGCAAGGGTATTGGTTAAACTAACTTGATTGTTATCAACTATATGAACTTAGATCAGATCCAAGATATTCTCAATAAGCAACTGCTCAACCTAGAAAATCGTTGTCTCAACACCACTGAACTGTTAATTTTACAAGGTATCTTGCAAAACCAGACTTATCATGAAATTGCCCAACAAGAAGGCTACAGTTCTAGCTATTTTGCCAATGTAGTTGCCCCAGAGTTGTATCGAAGACTTTCCCAGATCACAGGAAGACGAGTAACTAAGAAAAACTGTCAAGCCATATTACAATCATATCTTACGCCACAAACTCAGGCTATAACTCACAGGCCAGGTTTAGAGAGTTCATCGCGGAATCCACAAACCTCATCTCAAACCAATGAACCAAAGGAATGGTTAGAGAACTCATCTCCTAATCTTCACCCCTCTACTTCACCTGCTTATCCCTGTGGGGCAGTGCCTCTTGACTCTCCTTTTTACTTGAAACAACCTTCTGTTGAACAACAAATTATCGAAGAAATTACTAAACCAGGAGCGTTGGTACGAATAAAAGCTTCTCAAAATATGGGAAAAACCTCTTTATTATTGAGAGTTTTAGATGATTGTGAAAAAAAAATAGGCTATAAAACAGTTAGTTTAAATTTACAAAAAGCTGACAAAAGTATTTTAGAAGATATTGATAGATTTTTGCGTTGGTTATGTATTAACTGCGCTCGAAAATTAGGGTTAAAACCCAATTTAGATGAATACTGGGATCAAGATATTGGTAGTAAAATGAGTTGGACAATTTATTTTGAAGAGTATCTTTTAGCAGAAATTGAAAGTCCCCTTGTTCTAGCTTTAGATGAAATTAATCAGGTATTTGAACATACTGAAACTGCTGAAAATTTTTTACCTTTATTACGTTCTTGTTATGAAGAAGCCAAAAGAAACTCTATTTGGCAAAAGTTTCGTTTAATAGTGGTTCATTCTACTGAAATTTATGTTCCACTTCAATTAGAACAATCTCCTTTTAATATTGGATTACCTATTGAGTTACATAATTTTAGTCAAGAGCAGGTAAAAGATTTAGCAAAAAAATACCAATTAAATATTCAAGATAATGAAGAAATTAAACAACTTATGGAATTAGTTGGGGGACATCCTGCTTTAATTCATTTGGCACTTTATTACATTAGTCAAGAACAAATATCCTTTGAGGAATTATTAGCAACTGCGGCAACTCAGACAGGGATTTATGCCCATTATTTACAGCGTCATTGGCTAACTTTGGAAAAACAACCAGAATTAGCAAAAGCTTTTCACATGGTTTGTCAAGCAACTGAAGCCATTTTTTTAGAGCCAATTATTGCTTACAAGCTCAATAGTATTGGCTTAATCTATTTAGTAGGAAATAAAGCAACAGTGAGTTGTAAATTGTATCAAAAATATTTCCAGAATCAGTGGAATGATAATATGATTAATGATGCCTATTTGACGGATTTAAACGATATCTTAAAAAAAGGCAAAAGAACAGGAACAAGTGTGTTGGAAAACAGAATCTAAAAATCAATAATTTTAACTCAAAAGATTATGAACTGTACATTTTTACGAGAAAATAAAAGATTGTCTTAAACGCTTGTAAATATAACGATATAATTTGTAATTGCTTTTTACTATAGATATTGACAAATATGCTTAATTACCCTTGTTTAAATCCTGCTTATTTAATTGAAACCTTGGAACCTGATACTGTATTTTTCATCTCTGAAAGAGAATCAGTTTGTTTGCAAGATACTCTTTATTATCGTTTAGTTCAGTTAATTGATGGTCAACGTAATGTTGATAAAATCATTGATATCCTTCAATTAGAACTCTTACAAAATCAAGAATCAACTCAAAAACTGCCTAATTTTTTTCAAGAGGTT
>NZ_JACKZS010000293.1 GCF_014222285.1 Nostoc sp. UCD121 | reverse complement strand
TAACCCAACATAAAATTTGGTGGTAATGTTGGGTTGCGTTTCACTCCACCCAACCTACATAAATATATCTTTTAAAAGACTCTAGATTTTAACATAAATGAGGTTTATCTACCTATTTATTTTAAATATGAAATAATGCCCCTTTAGAATATTTCTAAAGGGGATTTTTAAACACTAATCAAATCTAATGAAAAAAGAACTCTGCAATCAATATTGAAGGTCAATATTTTTTGCATTTGTAGGTTTTTTATCTTCTATATACATAGTGAGCCGGTATCCATCGGCGACCACGATTTGTTTGCACCCAACGTCCAGGAACCAGTATCCTTCTTCTCGCTTGAACAGGGGTGTAAACCCTAACTGGAGATGGTCTTCTGATTGTTCTAACTGGAACTGGTCGCCTAACTGGCCATCTAGCCTGAGCATCGGCTTGGGAAGGAATAAAGGTAACAGCAATTGGTAAAATCAGTGCTGCACTAGCAAGCATTCTTTTAATACTCATTCGCAAACTTTCCTTCTATAAGTTACACATCAAAGGGATTTATTTTTTGCAAAATATGAATCTCATTGACAAATAAATAATAGGTCTGAGAAGAGATATACACTAGTGCAAAAGGTAATTAGTTCAACCGTGACTAATGTCATAGTTGAAGAAGAATTTAGAAGTCAGATTTCCCTTTAGCCGAGCAGTATTGTTGCCCAGCTTATCTTTGCCATCTAAAAAAAGGGACGGGTATTTTGCCCATCCCAAAAAATTCACTTTGACTCAATCACAAAACTTTTATTGTGCTGGTGGGGTGGGGAAAGCACCAGGTTGCACAGCGACGTTAAGATTCTGTCCATTGCGACGTAATTCTAAGCGCAAATCACCCCCGATTTGGCTATTTTCTACTACTTTTTGGACACTGTTGGCATCTGTGACTGCTTGCCCGCCAAGCTTTTGGATAACATCACCAGCACGTATTCCTGCTTTAGCAGCTGGTGAATTTGGCACAACTTTTATAACTAATACACCTTTATCTTCATCCACACTCAAACCGCTATTGGGATCTGAGTTGATATTTTGTTTTAGCTGAGGTGTTAACCCCATCATTTGAATTCCCAGGTAAGGATGTTCTACTTTGCCTGTAGCTATTATTTGACTGGAAATGCGTTGGGCTGTGTTGATGGGAATAGCAAAGCCTAATCCTTGTGCCCCTTGGATTATAGCTGTATTCATGGCAATTACTTGACCACGAGAATTTAGTAGGGGGCCGCCGGAGTTACCGGGGTTAATGGCTGCATCAGTTTGAATATACTCTACTCGCTTATCGGCTGCGCCGATTAGATTGCTACTGCGCCCGGTAGCACTGATGATTCCGGTAGTTACTGTATTATCTAGTCCAAGGGGGTTGCCGATCGCGATCGCCCATTCTCCCGCTTGCAGTTGATCTGAGTTACCTATGGCTACTGAAGGTAGATTGTTTGCTTGAATCTTGACAACAGCGACATCGGTTAATTCATCTTTTCCTAACACCTTACCTTCCAAGGTGCGCCCGTCCTTGAGCGTCACTGTCACCGTATCAGCACCATCTACCACATGGGCGTTAGTGAGAATCCGACCATCGGCACTAATGATAAAACCTGAACCAGTACCCCGTTCTACCCTTTCTTGTGATTGTGGCAGTTGGGAACCAAAAAAGCGGCGAAAAAGCGGATCGTTAAATTCATCTGGTATCCGGCTTTTTACTGTTCGGGAAGAGTTAATCCGTACTACTGCTGGCCCGACCTTTTGCACCACTTGGGTAACAAAGTTAGGATCTGTGGCAGCTGATAATGGAGGAGCGGCATTTACTCGACTCACTCCTAAATTAGATGCACTCTCAGACACCTGCTGAGAATGTCCAGCCATGTAGCCACCTGCCAATGTCATACCTGATCCCAGCAGCACCAGCGATAGAGAGGCGGCAGCCTTTTTCCAGGGTGCTTGATTATGGTATTTGGTATCAGCAGTGTTGGATAAAATGCTATTTGATGGGTGTTCTCCATCACGAGATTGGTTTTGCATTGCTGTCTGGAAGGATATTTAGATGTATTACTAATGTAGATATGATTTGTGACAGTTTTGTTGCAGGGGTATTGCGTTGTTGTGAAAGGTTTGGTACTTTACTAAACCTTATTGGAATATACTCATTCGTGAAGTTACACAGTTGTCATGCTTCTCAACTTAGAGCCAGAGCAATTTTTAACCAACAGTTTTAAGTTAAGTTAACTGCGTATTTTATACCATGTGTGAAGGAATGAAAATGCCACAGGGGAAAATCTTACTGAAACCCGGCACTTTATGGACAAGTGTTAAAGAACGAACTGAATATGCTTTGCAATGCGGGGCGTTATTGTCGATTCCGACAGAATTTGAATTTATCGAACAGGATGGCGTGCGCTTTTTAGTGCGGATTTTGTCTAATCTAAATCGTAAAAAAGCAGCTAAGGAGAAACAGGAAAAACAATCTGCTATCCCTGGTCAAGAGTTTAATCCTTTTTTGCCTTATGAAGAGAATTTATTTGTGGCGGATATCTCTGATACTCATGTATGTATTTTAAATAAATATAATGTTGTCGATCGCCATCTGCTAATCATCACCCGTGCCTTCGAGGAACAGGAAAGTTTGCTGACTCTGGAAGATTTTGCAGCTATGTGGGCGTGTTTGGCTGATTTCGATGGTTTAGCATTTTACAACAGTGGCAAAAGTGCAGGTGCTAGCCAGCGACACAAACACTTACAATTAGTGCCACTACCACTTGTACCTTCAGGGCCACAGATACCTATTGAACCTCTACTGAAGGCAGGACAATTTCAGGACTCGAACGCAATAGCAAAACTTCCTTTTGTAAACGCTTTTGCGCCGCTAAATCCTGATTGGGTGCGATCGCCATTTACAGCAGCCCAAGTAACCCTAGAAGTTTATCACAGTTTGCTAGGGGCTGTAGGTTTGGATGCAAGGCAATTGGGTGCTTACAATTTGCTAGCGACACGAGAATGGATGTTGATCGTACCGCGATCGCAGGAGCATTTTCAATCTATCTCTGTGAATTCATTAGGATTCGCTGGTACTTTACTAGTACGAAACGCAGCCGAAATGGAGATTCTTAAAGCCCAAGGGCCGATGACCATTCTCAAAAATGTTGCTCTATCTTAATCAAATTTACTGGGTTTAACAAAATTTGTAATCGCTAGGATGTAATTTTATCAAGTTCATTAAGAATATTGCTATCTATATCAATGTCAAATTTACGAGCAAAATGAGCAGATGATGCAAGCAAATTTGGCAAGTCTTCCATAAGCAATGTCTTGGGATGACAACCTCCATCTGACCAATCAATATAACGTCGTCGGTCGTTTTGCAACTTGAGATGAGGGGCATTAGCAAGTAGAGTTTGAAAATACGACTCATCTGCATACTTAAGCTTGCTGTAGTGTAAGGTTAGCGCATTTTTCTTGCTATGAAAGTCGATAATGTAGTTAGCAGCTTTGTTATTCGCACAAAACCATTGACTTCCACTGAAGCAAGCAAGCTTTTTTGAAAAAGGAAGGAAAGGTTTTGTTAATAGCGGATGTTCCAAGCATATTTTTAGATCCAGATGCGCTAAGTATTGCTTTGAAGAATTGAAAGAAAACGATTTTGTACAATATCGCTGATAGGAATTTTTTAACCATAACATACTTGGTTTTAGTTCATGCTTATAAGTCTCGTATGTGATTTTTTCATGCTGAATATAAGCATCATAATAATTTGAAGTCAGATCATCCAATATTTGCTTTGCAGTTTTAATGGGATAGTCTGCACCACTAAGTAATACAAACCAATCCGGGCATTTTGGAACTTCATACATTAACTTTAATGCCTGCACTGTAGCTTCTACAATAGAAAAATCTGCCCATTCAGTTTGTAAATGAGAACGTACTAGTAAAATATTTTTTGAAAGCCTATCTACAGATAAATCACATTTAGAGAAATCATGATGACAAACAATTAAAGGAGAATTGAACATACTATTTAATTTATTTATCAGCCTGTGAATTTGTAATGGCTTACTATGAGTTATTAAAATAAAACCTATCGATTTACTAGGATAATTAGACATTTGCTTAAGTTGTATATAGGAATCCGGTTTGATTTCTGAAAATATCCGTAGGATGTGTTAGCGACAGCGTAACGCATCAACCCCTTGATAATAGTGCGTTACGAACTCCGTTCTAACACACTCTACAATACTTAATTTCGTTCAAAAATCAAATATGATTCCTATAGCTACTGAAAATATTTTAAAGTATATAGATAGATATTTATGAATTTGGGGCTAGTCCTAGAATTAATGCTTAATTGCTAGTAGTTCGAGCTATTTTCAGCTAAATGAAGTACATATATAAAATCCAAAATCTTGTAGAGATGTAAAATTTTACGTCTCTACGTGTATTCGATTAACTTCTTTCTTTCTTTCTTTCTTTCTTTCTTTCTTTCTTTCTTTCTTTCTTTCTTTCTTTGTGCCCTTTGCGGTTCGTTTCTCTTTCTTTTTTCTTGTAATTAAATATGGTTTAGTGCATCTTCATACAGAATTGTTATTACTGCCCAATGTTTCATTGATGGACATCATAAATAACTCATTTAAAGGAATTCCCCCTGCTTTCGCCATACAGGAAATCACGCTTTTGGGTGCAAAAGAACAATACAACCCGGCTTCTAAAAACCAAGGTTCTCCCATTGGGTCGATGCGGAAGTCAAATAAACTGTAGTGACGACAACCTAAAGCTTGATGACACTTCTTAGCCACTTGCTGAACCTTTTGGGTAATTGGGTCGTTAGGGTCTAAAATCCAAGCTTTTACATTATCTTTTGCGGTCAAATGCAGGTTGCCATCATCCGTTTGTTTGAGTTTATCAGCATAGTTACGGATGGGTTTTTCGTGGGGGTCTACCAAATATTCTTCTAGGGGTAAACCCACTAGTTCCCCGTCTTTAACGATGATACCGCATCTGACTTCTCGGCCGAGTTCGATGAATGTTTCTACTATGACCTCTGAATCATATTCAAATGCTTTTTTCAAAGCAGCGTCATATTCAGTAACATCTTTAACTAAGACTACTCCTAAAGAGTTGTCGGAACTTGCGGGTTTGATGACTACTGGAGGTGGAATTGTCGGAATGTCTCCTTGGCGGAGTAGTTCTCCACGAGGCACTTTTACCCCTGCTGCTTCGACAATTGCTTTAGCTCTAGCTTTGTGGGCTGCGATCGCCATAATATCTGGAGTATTACCAATGTAAGGCATCTTCAGCAGATCAAATAGGGCGCGGTAGTGGGTCATTCCCGGAATGCAAAACATCTGCGGTAACACAAGATCAATGTTTTGCGCTGTTATAAACTCTATAGCTTCAAACAGAGGAATTGGTTTGGCGACAGCAATATCTTCTGGACTGAGGGAAGTAGGAAATCGCCAGTGGCGATCGGGCGTGATGTATGCAATCTGAAAATCATACTGCGATCGCTCTGTCAATGCTGCCAGAGAATCTTGGGCGTAAAGTCGTGATAAATCACAGTAAAAATCATTTTGTGCAGATCCAACTAATTGAAGGATACGAAGTGCTGGCATGATTTATCTTCCTATCTACCGTCAAAATTTATACAGTGTTAAGTAAGCTATGATTTACCTCTGTGATTAATACAGCACATTTCAGGTAAATGAAGTACATATATAAAACCCAAAACCTTGTAGAGACGGCGATTCATCGCGTCTCTTGCTACGAGCATCATTACGAATTATTTTAATCCCCACCTAATTCCACCAATTTACCAATGTTGAAGTCTATTTTTACCCAGCCTTTGAGTTGTTGGAGATTTTTGAGTAAAAGTAAGGGAATCTGCCAGTGATACAAAGTAAAAAATGGTACAGGATCATCAAGGCAGTAAATGGCATCAATGCCTCGTACCATAGTCTGAATGGATGTTTGTAGTTGCTTCCAAGAACGGATACCAGTTAGTCTCCAGATTTCGTGATATATCCAGTAAGTGGGCTTGCTACTAGCTAGGGGTTCCAGGGGTGCATCTAGGGGAGTTCTACCAAAATAGGCATCTGCAACACCAGGGTGATTGTAAAACATTGTGATTGCTGAATGAGTGCGAGGATTGCATTCAATCGCGTAAGCTGTACCATCTTCAGCTTGGATAAAATCGAAAGATACTTGTCCAGTCAGTTTCAAACTCTTGACGAAGTGTTGCACCCATTCACGGATTTGGGGATTTTCGACATTTTCATAGTTAATTTGAAAGGCAGAAGAGTTTGAACAGCAATGCAATCTTAGTTCCCCATCCCGCACTGTACTATGAGTGCATAATTCTTTGCCAGGAATAAACTCTTGCATAATCCAAGGTTTTTCTGGACTGATGGGTAAACTATTGACAAAAGCTGCTGTCTCTTCTGGAGTGTCGCAGGGAAGTTTGGTTAAATTTAAGCGGCGAACGGAGTCGTAATCAATACTTTTAAGAATAAATTTGTGGGTTTCTTGACTAAAGTCAAAGTTAATAACCTGTTGAGGATCGGTGATTTTAAATGACTTGGGGACAGATAAGCCAAGCGATCGCGCCTGATCGGTGAAGGCAAATTTATCATCCAACATCTTGGTGATATCTGCATCAAAATGGAAAACTTCGCAGTATTCTGATAGTACAGGCTTTGCTAAAGAGTCATAATAGCTAGCTACAGGACTGCATACGGGTACGTAAATGTCAACATTTTCTTTCTTGACGATTTCTACTAGCGCCTGGATATAGCCTTCTGGCTCTGATTGTGGAGCCGGAACTGTGTAAAAACGACTTACCGCCTTAGAAAATCTATGACCAGACAACCAGTATTTGTGGCCTTCAATCAAAATAACTCTGTGTCCTGCTGTATGGAAAGAACGAGCAAGTTGCAATGCCTTAGTCATCTTTGCCCCACTCACCAAAATAGTCAAAGGATGAGCAGCTACAACAGCTTTTTTCGGAAATGGCGATTGCACAATGCCCCACAGCAAAGATATCAAAACTATAAAAGCATTGAACGGCAAGGCTATTAGTAATAATGTCAGAGTACCGAGAGTCTTGAATAAAGCTGCTGTCTTTAGCCTCACACCTGTTGAAGATGTTGTAGATTGAGGCAGAGATAAAGAGATTGATTGTGTCATAAGTCTTTGAAAGTAGAAGGAGCAGGG
>NZ_JACKZS010000292.1 GCF_014222285.1 Nostoc sp. UCD121 | reverse complement strand
ACATAGTGTAAAGAAGACATTAGTTGTCAGAAGTGAATATTTCAGAAATGCTAGACGTAAATAGAAATTCTTAAAAGGAGAGCAAATTTGGAAAAATATTGGAGATTTGTCGTAAAGAAAATTATATAACCATAAATCTAACTCAGCCTACAAGAAAATATTTAGTATTAGGCAAGGATAGTAGTAAATTACTCAACTTAATCTCTTTAAAATTTAAATAGGATAAATAATAAAACAATGAATATTTCTATTCTGGTCTTTGGAAAAAATAATTTTATCACCACACTTCCAGATCAGATCCGTTATGCGACTGCTTTTAGTGTAGAAGTTATAGACAATCTCAATCAAGTAGTGTCGCGGATTAAAATAGCGCCCCCCGATATAATGCTTGTGCAGGCTAGCTTGGATGGCAGTATGGAACTGTGCAATTGGTTGAAAGAGCAGACAAAACTATCTTGGATATATTGTATTTTATTCGAGGATCGTTTCCAACAGCTTACTGATAGAAATAAGGGTTGGTATAGAGAATTAGAGATGAGTGCTGCGGCCCTAAAGCAAGGAGCCGATGCTTATATTTGGCATCTTATTGATGAAGAAATAGACCATAATTTAGCAGAGTTGACTGCCAATCATGGATTAATACTTGCTCAATTGACTGTTGGCTTGCGAAAAGCACAAAAATATCGAGATTTGATTCGGACAAATGATATGTTATCAGCGATCGCCTTAGCCGATTCGTTGACAGAATTAAATAATCGTCGTGCTTTAGAATGGGACTTACCCAGACAAATTCAAAGAGCTAGAACTCAAAAAACTTCCCTGAGTTTGATTATTCTGGATGTAGATCATTTCAAGAAAGTTAACGATACTCACGGGCATTTAGTAGGCGATCGCATTTTGCAAATATTATGTCAGCGTCTGCGACACAATCTGCGCTGTCAAGACACAGCATTCCGCTATGGTGGCGAAGAATTTGTGATTCTTCTGGCTAACACTACCGATGAGGAAGCAATATTAGTAGCCCGTCGTCTTAATCGCGTAGTTAGCGATGAACCATTTGCACTCAATAATAAACTGACAATTAATATCACCATTAGTCTGGGCACAGCCAGTCTGCAAGCTGATGATGATGAAAAAGGAGAAAGTCTATTGAATCGTGCCGATCAATGTCTCTTACAGGCTAAAAATGCTGGGCGTAATCGAGTTATGCACTCGAACCACCTATCTCATGTTTCACATTTGAAAGTTGTTTCTTCATAATTTGTCATTTGTCATTTGTCATTAATTTTTCCTCTGCACTCCTAACTCAGCATGACAATCTTCTACTGAAGTGCCTTGTCGCATAGCATTAACTAAAGCTTCGTAACTAGACCAATTTTCTTGTAGTAGGGTTTTTGCTTGGAGAGCATGAAACCGCAGTTTCTGTTGATAAACTGATTCAGAAAAGCCCAAAACTGTCAAGACTCCAATCAGTTTGCTTTTATCATCAGATCCACCCTCAGCATTATCAAAAACTAGGGTTTCAGCAGCAATACCAGCCATCCAAACAGTACAGTAGCGGTCTAGCATTTGGGCACTGATTTTACCCACTTCTAATTGAGAAGCTAATTCGCCATCATCAAAGCTAACACCACCTTGACCAGGTTGCCCCTGTTTCCAGGCTTCCCAAGCGCTGAGTGTGTAGCCGGTAACGGGAATCCCTAGCAAGTAAGCAACCAAAAAATGCCCTGCTTCGTGGTGGACGATGCGATCGCGGTGTTCACTTGAAAAACCAGCAATCCAATCCAAAAAAATAGTACCACCCTTGCCTTGCAAGCTAAAACTATCTAACGTAGCTATGCCTAAAATAGCGAAGGTTGCAAGTGCCGGTACTGCTGGCGACAAATTCAAGAATGGCCCCAGCAGTACCGATAGGGTCATGAGAAAGATAGATATTGCAACTAAATTTAAGGTAGTCTGGCTCATTGAGAGTTTTCTGAGTGCAGCTTAATATTTCTTTATTATGATGCGATCGCACACTTTCTGTATCAAGTGCCTCTACAAATCCCTTGACGACGTAATTTCCCCATGAGAATTTGACTATCAGTGAAGAAATCTTACAAAATTGGATATTCTGCATAACAGCAATAAGTAAGCCTGATTCATAGTAAGCGGTTTAAAACCTATAGATGCCGTTTGCAGATAGACCACAATAAACGCTGTTAAATATTTTATGTGAAAATTTAAAATTCAGATTTTAGAGGTAAAATTACCTGTTATTGTTCTTACCTTAAATTGGCACTAAAAGTTATGAAGCCATACCTCCCTCAAAATGATCCTGACCCTACAAAACGTCAAATATTGCTAGAGAGAAACCAAGGGGTGTATGAATTTGATTACGAGTTTTTAGCACCTATGGCAATGCTAAAAAATGTACCTTCTATAGAAAATTTTTCAACTAAATATATTGCTGAACGGACATTAGAGACAGCAGAACTGCCTATAAATATGTTAGCCGTTAAAACCCGTTCTTTATGGGATCCTTTAGATGAATTGCAAGACTATGAAGACTATTTTCCAGTTTTGCCTAAACCTAGTGTCATCAAAACATACCAAACTGATAACTCTTTTTGTGAACAACGACTTTGTGGTGCAAATCCTTTAGTTTTACGCCGAATTAAGGAAATGCCAGATGGCTTGGCCTTTACAATTTTAGAACTGCAAGAAAAGTTTGGTGACTCTATCAACTTACTAGAAAAACTTGCAAATGGAAATTTATATGTAGCTGATTACAGAACGCTTGCGTTTGTTAAAGGGGGAACTTATGAAAGAGGTAAGAAGTATTTACCAACCCCTATAGCTTTCTTTTGTTGGCGCAGTTCTGGCTTTAGCGATCGCGGTCAACTAGTACCAATTGTTATCCAAATCAACCCCGCAGATGGCAAACAGAGCCAGCTAATTACGCCTTTTGATGACCCTTTAACCTGGTTTCATGCCAAGCTTTGTGTTCAAATTGCTGATGCTAACCATCATGAAATGAGTAGCCATCTGTGTCGAACTCACTTTGTTATGGAACCCTTTGCTATTGTTACAGCGCGTCAACTAGCGGAAAATCATCCCCTCAACTTATTACTAAAACCTCACTTCCGTTTCATGTTGGCTAATAATGACTTGGCTCGTAAGCGCCTAATTAGTAGAGGTGGCCCTGTTGACGAATTGCTAGCCGGAACTCTGCAAGAATCATTGCAAATTGTCGTCAACGCATATCAAGAATGGAGCTTAGATCAGTTTTCCTTACCCACTGAACTAAAAAATCGGGGTATGGATGATCCAGACAACTTACCTCACTATCCCTATCGAGACGACGGCTTGCTATTGTGGAATACCATTAAAAAGTTTGTGTCTGAATACTTGCAGATATACTACAAAACTCCCCAAGACTTAACAGCAGACTTAGAATTACAAAGTTGGGCACAGGAATTAGTTTCCCAATCAGGCGGACGAGTTAAAGGTGTTAGCAATCGCATCGACACATTAGACCAATTAATTGATATTGCTACTGCGGTTATCTTCACTTGTGGGCCGCAACACGCTGCTGTCAACTACTCACAATATGAATATATGACTTTCATGCCCAATATGCCCCTTGCTGCTTATAAACAAATGACAACAGAAGGCACTATTCCTGACCGCAAAAGTCTATTATCATTTCTGCCACCATCGAAGCAAACTGCCGATCAATTATCGATTTTATTTATCCTGTCAGCTTACCGTTATGACAGATTAGGGTACTATGATGATAAATTTTTAGACCCAGAAGCTCAGGATGTTTTAGCTAAATTCCAGCAGGAGTTGAACGAAGCAGAGCGGGAAATTGAATTGAACAACAAGAGCCGTTTAATAAATTACAACTATTTGAAACCAAGGCTTGTTACCAACAGCATCAGTGTGTAAGTTAATATCATTGCAGTTGATTAGACATCTCCAAAAAGTGTGATAGCTTTTGGAGATGTTTTTGTTTAGTAATATGCGATTGCGGTGTTCTTTTGAAAAACCAGCAATCCATTGCTGATCATTAACATTTGAAGGTTTAATTCGGAACGCACAGTTACAACTCCTTCCCGGCACTGTCAGAAATTTATCTACTGCGATCACCGAATTGTAATAGCCAGGACGCTTGAATTTTTGGAAACTCAAGGGTATTTATTTCGATCAGGGTTCACATCTTTGATTGAGCAGTGCTATCGAGGGAATTGAGGATTACTCATGAAGACGTTTTTAAAAGTCATTAAATTTGATGCACGCAGACTCATAGAAAAATTCACGCGCTCACAGTGGGATTGTATATTAGGGGTCTAAACACATTGTTTGTCTGTCTCTAACCTAGTTCCAAACTTGTCACAGAAAAGACACGATCAATAGGTAAATTAGGAATTTCTTTAGTGTACATCCGAGCAGTTTGAAAGACTGGCTCCAATTGGTAACGTTGAACTAGGTTAATTGCTTGTACATTTGCATCGGGTACATCAAAAAACACTGGAGCATGAGGATTTTCTGCAAGCAAGGCTTGAAATAATGCTTCAGCAATCTGTTCGTCATTAGCAAACAGTGGCCCAATCCGAAAACCTGTATGGGCAGGCCGGATAACTCCGTAACCAACAAGATATGCATTTTTGAGAAACCCGAAAGCAGTACTTTCTGGCTGTTCAATCCAATGTCGCAGAAACACTGGACGCTTAGAAGGAAAAAGTTGGCAATCGTAAGCCACCAACTCTTCAAAAGGCACTGTTTTCAGGTCGATGATACCAGCAGGCATAACACCGCCACCAACCCCTTGATAACGAATATTCTTATAAGCGATTTGGAAACCAGACTTTTTGTAGTTATCTTGTTGAGCTACTACACCATCCAAGCCGATGTTACGATCAGCGCTGAGATAGTCGATTGCTGTCTTCCAAATTTTCATACCCAACCCCTGCCCACGAAACTGGGGTTTCACAATGTAAAAACCTAGAAAGCCAAAGTGCTGATCGTAAGCGACAGCAGAAATACACCCTACTAGCTCACCATTCAACTCGCCCAATAAAAAACCGTTCTTGTCAGTTTGATAAAAAGATTCAGCATCATACTTTCCTGGATTCCAACCTTCGCTTGCTGCCCAAGTAATCGCCAAATCAATTTCCGACCTTTTCATTGTGCGGACGATGAAGTTGTCAGGGATCATAATATCTTATTACTATGAGGTTGTTAACTATTTAACTTCGCTTTCGCAAACCCAGCGATAACTCTTAATATTTTTATACTCATCTCTTGTAAAATTATATTCGTTCTGATATAAAATCAATCACTCGAATACTACTGTTCTATTACCATAGACTAATACACGATTTTGTAAGTGCGATCGCACTGCTCTTGCTAATACAACTCTCTCCAAATCTTTGCCTTTTCTCACCAAATCATCCACTTCATCACGGTGACTCACTCGCACTACATCCTGTTCAATAATTGGCCCTGCATCTAAATCAGCAGTGGCATAATGAGCGGTTGCACCAATAATTTTAACACCGCGTTCAAAAGCTCGGTGATAGGGGTTTGCACCGATAAAAGCTGGTAAAAAGGAGTGATGAATATTAATAATTTGCGGGAATTGATTAATAAAATCTGCACTAACAATCTGCATATATTTCGCTAATACAACTAAATCTATTTTGTACTGGCGGAGTAATTCTAGTTGTTGTGCTTCTTGTTCTGATTTATTGTCTTTAGTGATGGGAACGTGCTGAAAGTCAATATTAAATTGTTCTGCTACTACCTTTAAATTAGCATGATTACTAATAATTAAAGGGATTTCAGCCACAAATTCTTTAGCACGTTGTCGCCAAATTAAATCAAATAGACAATGGTTTTGCCGACTGACCCAAATAGCAATGCGTGGTACTGTATCAGAAAAACGTATTTCCCACTTAGCGCTAAGAGGTTGTGCGAACACTCCGTGATGCTTCGCAAACGCATTAAAAGCTGGGGCAATAAACTCACGCGGTAAATTAAACCCCTCTAGCTGCCATTCAATACGGGTGAGAAATAACCCAGCAGCAAAGTCTGTATGCTGATCTGCATGGATAATATTACCACCGTTAGAATAGATGAAATTGGCAAATTTTGCCACTAGTCCCCGTTGATCTGGGCAGGAAATCAGCAATGTTGCTGTGGGATTTGTCATCATAATATCGCCAGATTTTGAATTAATTATTTGCTGTTTGTCGGAGTCGGTTTAGGAATGGTGAGCGGAGGAAGTTTCTGACTATTGTCTACAGGTTGCTTCCACTCTGATAACTCCCGATTCACGGCATTTGCAAAATCTGTAGATACCAACAGCACGTTTATATTTCCATCGGGTTTAGCAGCAGGGTCTGTTTGAGCATATAAGAAACGTCCGTTAAAGTTAGCTTTACCCAAAATCAACTGATGGGTTTGCCGATTTTTTAAGGTGATATTGATAGTTGCTGGGGGTTCATCTAAAGCAAATTGCCCAAGCTCTTTTGGTGGAGTTGATAAAGTGCGATCGCTCTTACCTTTGACCAACAAATCCATCAAATAAGAAACAATAGCATCATTTGCTGGGCCCGATACTGGAGATTTGATTAACCACTTGGGGTTACTACTAGATTCGGGATTACGTTCTAGATTCAAGGTGAGTTTTTTTGTTTTGACTGTTAGAGATTGCACATCATCTTCTGCAAAAGAGAAAATTTGCTTATTTTCCTCTTTAGTTTCTTCTCGCACAGTCGCACCCCGAATTTCAGAGAAGTAAACAAAACCACCTAAACCCAGCGCTAGCAGTATCAAAATTAAAGTCGTTCTCGGCAATTTCATTTTTTAGTCATTTGTCATTGGGACTGAGGGAGAATTCCTAACTCCTAACTTTACCGTCGTTTCCACCAAATAATAACTGCGATCGCAAACCCAATTAAAGGTAAAAGCAACAGAGATGACAATATTAAAAGATTGCCTTGTGTGGTTGTCAGGGTTATCCGACGGTTTTTTGGTTCTTTGGGGCGAATGGAAAGAGGTTGCTGATCCTGTTGACTCAGCCAAGTAACTGAGTTGAGGAATACATCTCCATTTAATTGCTGTTGAAACAAGCCATCGGTGGCGAAATCAGAATTTCCTAAAACTACTAACCTTGACTCGGTGGCTGTTTGCGATGAAGGAGTGGGAGTAGGCGAGGCAGGGGAAGCAGGGGTAGTAGGG
>NZ_JACKZS010000579.1 GCF_014222285.1 Nostoc sp. UCD121 | reverse complement strand
GATTGATTCTTGTAATTCTTCATCAGAAAGGTCAGTTTCTTGCTTTTCAATTTCTAATCCTTTGTAATCACCTAATTTAACTTCAGGTTCAACTGTAACTGTAGCTTCAAAAATGAAATCTTTACCTTTTTCGATTTGAGTTACATTAACTTCTGGTTGTGCAACTGGATTAATTTCTGTTTCTTCAATTGCTTCACCATAAGCTTCAGGTAATAAATTATCCACTGCATCTTGATAAAGTGCTTCTACACCAAAACGTTGCTCAAAAA
>NZ_JACKZS010000291.1 GCF_014222285.1 Nostoc sp. UCD121 | reverse complement strand
AACTAAATATGCAGTTGTTACATTAATTTTATGAGGAGAGTTTTTTAAATGTCCCCAAATTAAGTAACTATTTAATATATGGAATAAAAGACAGATTAATTTAAATACATAAATTCCTAAACTAGGAGTAATCGCAACGAAAAAGCCAGAAAACATAAAAAATAGTTGAGATATAGGCCCATAGGTAGAAGTCTGTTTCCAAACAAGAAATGGAGACAATTCTGAGGTAAATGTACTTGCAGGGTTCACAAAAGGGTTAATTCCATTTAAATACATCAAACCATAATGTATATACAAATTGATATCAGTAGTTATTGGATAACCTGCAAAGGCAATTAACAGAAAAAATGAACTATTTTTTAATAATTTTATAAAGCTTATATCTTTCTCCTTGTTCTTGTTTATTATTAGCCACACAACATATATAATATTTAAAAAAAAGAATTCTAAGCCTGTTCTTATTTGGTCAAAAGGGTTGGGGAAATCAGGTAAATATCGACCTGTGTAATTACCTAAAGCATCAAGATAAAAAAAATAAGCTCTGATTGCTAATTCTCCACATAATATTAATGATAAAATTATGGCGAAGCCTAATAATATTTGGTTTTTCTTACTGTTAGATAAATTGTTTGCGTTTAGCATAAGCATAGAAAAATTTTACTCCCAGGTAAAGTGCATATTTTCCATAATAATAAAGAAGAAAGACCTAAGTAATCCCATTCCGTACAGCTTATTGCTAAAAATTAAGCCTTCGCCACCTAGTCTTTAGAACTCAACCAAACCAGAAATTCATATTCTATAGTTTTAGCTTTTTCAATAATATTTTAGATGCGCTTACATTAATTTAATACAGGGTTTTAAATCCACAATTAAAATTAAGCTAAGTATTGACTTTGCTGGTCTTAAAAACTTCAGCTTCTAATCAAATTTTCAATTGTATTATAATTATTTATAATAATTTATTTGACATTGAATAATTGTATACAATTGAATGCTTATTACTCAGGAGTATTATAAAGTTACTTAGGAAAACTGGACATCTTCAATGATTCATAGCTCACAAAACTCAAAAGACAATATAGCAATTAATACAGCAATCTTAAATCATTCGTGCGATGTATAGCAATTCTATACCATTTCTGATAGAATTCAATACTGAAAAAGCAACTAAAGTCATGTTTGCGACTAAGTACAGGATGTATCATGTGGATAGAATCAATAACAAAGTTTATTGAACACAGCCAAGATAATGGTGATATTAAACTAGCAAATGCAGTTAATATGCCACGCTGTAGATACAGCCATGAAGCAAGAATGCCAATACTAGGTGTTTCGAGTTGTTTCATCAGTACATGGAAGAAATCATTTTTTCAAAGGGTAACTGAAGGTTTAAAGCTTACACATAAAGGAAGTTATGGACTTCTGAATATATAAAACGTGCAGAGATAAATAGACAAGGGTTTTCAACCCACCTCCGTTCAGAAGGCAGGAGGCAGATGTCAAACTTTTCAGAACATCTAAAATGTAGCAAAAAACTTTGGCTAACCAGGTTCAGCCAATAAAGCGCGCAGATGTTCGACTCTATTTCATTTAGTCTTTACCGATAAATGTGAAATTATGAAGACAAACTCATCCAACTCGCTGTTAGCAGTACCAACGGGCCCACTAAAGATTTCAGAGTTGCCCCCTAATAATGCGGGTACAAGTGGTGAATCTATTCATCTATCTCTAGTAATTCCTACTTATAAAGAGCGTGACAACATCCAAAATGTGGTCAGTATATTGAGTCAGTTACTTGATGAATCAATTCCAGGAAACTATGAACTAATTGTGGTAGACGATGATAGCCCAGACCGAACTTGGGAAATAGCACAATCTCTGACAACAGAATACCCTCAGTTGCGGGTGATGCGACGACAACAAGAACGGGGGCTATCTTCGGCAGTGATTCGTGGGTGGCAAGCAGCTACGGGAAGTGTGTTAGGGGTAATTGATGGAGATTTGCAGCATCCGCCAGAGGTGCTAATGCAACTGTTGCGTAGTGTTGAGCAGGGAGCGGATTTGGCAGTAGCTAGTCGTCATGTTGAAGGAGGCGGTGTTAGTAGCTGGAGTGTTGTCAGACGTTTATTGTCTCGTGGCGCTCAATTATTAGGCTTGGTTATTTTACCGGGAGTACTGGGCAGAGTTTCCGACCCGATGAGTGGTTATTTTATGGTGCGTCGAAGTGCGATCGCTAATGCAACACTCAATCCAGTGGGATACAAAATTCTCTTAGAAGTAATCGGTCGGGGAAAGGTAGATGAAGTTGCCGAAGTTGGATATGTATTTTGTGAACGCAAAGAGGGTGAAAGCAAAGTTACATGGAAACAATACATAGATTACATTCACCATTTAGTAAGGTTACGGCTAACCGGAGGTAATAAAAAACAAAAACTTACTCAACAAACGGGTTTCCCAATTGGCCGATTTATCCGCTTTGGCTTAGTAGGATTGAGTGGGGTATTTGTGGATATGACAATTCTTTATTTACTCAGCGATCCCACTACCTTGGCTTGGCCTCTAACACGCAGCAAAATTATGGCTGGTGAAATTGCGATTTTAAATAATTTCTTGTGGAATGACGCTTGGACATTTGCTGATGTCAGCGCTAGACAGCAAGAATGGCATCAACGCCTGAAGCGGTTTTTGAAGTTCAACGCCATTTGCCTTGCTGGATTGGTATTGAATGTACTGGTATTAAATTTGGTATTCAATTTTCTTATTCCTAACCGTTATATTGCCAACTTTATTGCGATCGCAGTTGCTACTATCTGGAATTTCTGGATTAATTTGAAACTTAGCTGGCGTGTCACTGAGGTAAAATAATCACAACGGGATTTTGATTTTTGCCTTTAGAACGAACTTAAATCTCAAGTTAGTATTAAGTATGTAGTAAAAATGATACTTACTAGCTACAAGTCTTAACGACTTAGCTTAATGGGGTTTCGCTCGTTTCCATACGGAGTACGTATGGGTGCGAGAGAAACCCACCTTTTTTGCTTGAAAACTTGCTCAATAAAAATAATTTAACTAAATATTTTACTAAAAGCTTACCTATTCTTAAACTTGCACAACTAAAGTAACAGACAAACAACTGAAAAAAAATTAGTATCTATCTAACTCATAGATACCTAAAACAAGAAGTTGTTTCAATGAAAAGATTTTGAGTTAGTCTCTAGCTCTCATCGCCAGAAATACACAGGTTGATTTTGTTTTATACAAATTATTAGAGTTTCTTAATCATTTTAAATATCGAGATTGCCTGGTAATTATGTAGTTACTGTTAATGATATATTCTACAACTCCTACTTCAAACTCTTCTGCCGTGTCAAATAGCTCTGCTTTCAGCGGACAATTACCCCAGCAGATATTTACCCGTAGGGAAGTAATTCCACTTCAAAATGACGTACTTTGGCGTATTGAATACGGTGCAGTTCGTACCTTAACGTGGAGTGAAGACGGAACATTCATCACTCTTGGTTATTGGGGATTAGGGGATCTGATTGGCTATCCTTTATCTAGGGTCAAGCCCTACCAAATTGAATGTCTCACAGGCGTAGAAGTAAGCATTGTACCGCCTCATTTATGGCATCAAGATATTAATGCTTTGTTGTCCCATATTCAACAGGCAGAGGATCTACTAAGTATTGTGCATCGAAAACCAATTTCGCTACGCTTATGGCAATTTTTGGTGTGGTTAAGTGAAAAATTTGGACGTGATGTAGATAAGGGAAAACTAATTGATTTAAATGTTACCCATCAAGATATTGCTGAAGTATTAAATACCACGCGAGTAACAGTTACCCGCCTCTTACAGCAATTGGAGGAAGAAGGAGCAGTTTTACGTCACAAACGCCGCATTATTTTGCGTTTACCAAATAAACTAATTAAAAATTATGGTTCAGCAGTATGTTAGCTGAATTGCTTGTAAAATTCACAGAGTGTAATGTATAATCATGTCTGTGATTGTGTGTAGAATTCCCGAAAGTAAAGTGTTATAAGCGTTTTACAGTGGTCGGGTTATTTAGGTGTGAGTGAAAGTATAAACATGACAAAACGATTCTGGAATCTTTTTAAGGTTAGTCCAGTTATTATAGCTGCGACATTTTTTGTTGCTAATAGCGCTCTAGCTGCTGAAGTCAACGAACAAGTAACAAATGCTGCCCAGTTATCTGAAGCTCAAGACTCTAATGATATGAGTCAGGTAACATCAGTTTCGCAATTTTCAGATGTGCAACCCACAGATTGGGCATTCCAAGCTTTACAATCTCTAGTTGAGCGCTACGGCTGTATTGCAGGTTATCCCAACAGTACCTATCGTGGGAACCGTGCTTTGACCCGTTATGAATTTGCCGCAGGTTTGAATGCCTGTTTAGATCGGGTTAACGAACTGATTGCTACAGCTACTGCTGATTTAGTCAGCAAACAAGATTTAGCTACTTTACAGCGCTTACAAGAAGAATATTCTGCTGAATTAGCAACTCTGCGCGGTCGTGTGGATGGATTAGAAGCCCGCACTTCTGAACTTGAAGCTAATCAGTTCTCCACTACCACAAAGTTGGTTGGGGAAGCAATTTTCGCCGTTTCTGATGTTTTTGGTGGAAATAGGGCTGATACTACTCCTTCTACCGCTGATAACGCCGACTTAGACAGCAATACTACTTTTTCAGACCGCGTTCGTTTGAACTTGTATAGCAGTTTCACTGGAAAAGACCAGTTGCAAATCCGTCTGAATGCTGGCAACATCGTTCCTAATAATGGTGTGAGCGGTACCAACATGACCCGCTTGGGTTTTGATGGAAATAATAACAACTCTGTTGTAATCGATAAAATTAACTACGCTTTCAATTTCACTGACGCAGTGCGTGTCAAGATTGATGCGAGTGGCGGTGAATTATACGAAAACGTAAACACCTTTAACCCTGACTTTGCAAGCTCTGGTAGAGGCGCACTTTCTCGATATGGACGTTTCAGCCCCATCTACCGTCAAGGTCAAAATGGTGCTGGTTTGACTGTAACTTTCAATCCTAACCAAGCTATCAGCTTGACTGGTGCTTATTTAGCTCCTTCAACTGGTAATGGTGTCTTTGGTGCTAATAATCCAGACCTTAGTAACGGGCTGTTTGATGGTGATAATGCCATCTTTGGTCAATTAACTTTCAAGCCCAGCAAAGCCTTCAATATTGGTCTGACTTACGCCCGTAGCTACTTTGCTGGTAATGCTGCCAACAGCCTCTTCCAGGGTACAGGTAGCGCTTTTGCCAATAATCCCTTTGGGGCTGGTACTCGCACTGAATCTAACAACTACGGTATAGAAGCTACCTTCCAACTTGGCTCTACCTTGGCTATTAGTGGTTGGGGAGGTTACACAACTGCTGATGCTAGGGCTGGTGGTAATATTGGCGCAGATGCTGATATTTGGTACTGGGCTGGGGCGCTTGCTTTGAAAGACTTTGGTGGAGAAGGCAACGTTTTAGGCGTGATCTTTGGTCAACCACCCAAAGTTACTGGTGGTAGCATAAAAGATGTCGCTGCCAATGTTAACTTAGATGACGATACATCTTATCACTTAGAGGGTCTTTACAAGTTCAAGCTTTCCGATAACATTCAAATCACGCCTGGCTTGTTGGTAATCTTCAATCCAGAGCATAACGATGCTAATGATACTGAATACGTAGGCACTCTGCGTACTACCTTCACCTTCTAAAATTGGTGATGAGAAATAAAGCTCAGAATTAGATAAATAAAAGCCCGCCTTGAGGTGGGCTTTTATTCAGGAAAAAAATTAGCTATGTAGGATTATAATCTGGCTGATTGGATATATCTTTAGGGGGGCGATCGTTACTCCAAGCCCACCACACAGTAGCACAGTGGCAATAATAGAACTCTTGCCATTTGCGACGACGGTCTTCTGTAAGTACAGGCGATCGCCGATTTAGCCAAACTTTTTCAGCTTCTCGGCTAGTTGAGTGGCAATTAGGACAGTAAAATTCATAAGCGTGTATTGCCTGATTCGTCCATTCAGGTGGGAGGGTAGCAAAAGCGTCCATATCGTTACAGTAATATCAATGGTCATCCAAAACTTTCAGGTTTTGAACTTGGAGGCAAACGGATACTATAAAATCCCGCCACACTATCAAACTGCTTTATCAATATTTTTATGGCTTTGTCTAAACTATTTACAAATCGCCATTTACAGAGATTTTCACTAATAGAATAACTATTTGGAAAGATTGCGATCGCATCTCACAAATCAAAGATTAACACAAATGGTAACTAAAATAATTACTATACACATTATGGCTAATAATTAAATTTATGGAGCCAAATGTTGAAATTCGCCGTTTATTAGATGTAATGCCTGCTTCTGGCCGGATGACGACAAAAATCGTGAGTAAGCCGGAACAGGCAAAAGTGATTGATGCCTCCTTTCCCCAACCCTGGAATCAGACGCGACCAATATATATTAATTTCGATTTATGGCGTTGCCTAGCAAAGCCGCAACGAGATTTACTACTGTTGCAGATGGTTAGCTGGTTGACGGGGGTGAAGTGGTTTAAACCCGATATTTATCAAGGTGTCGTGCTAGTGGGGATGTTAGGCGGCTTATTAGAAGCATCACAGTCAGATGTGGTGGGTGTAGCCATAGCTGGGGGATTAAGTGCGATCGCTGCTTTTCGGATCTGGCGCACTAATAAATCTCAAGAGTCAGAGTTAAATGCAGATGCAGCAGCAATTCGCATAGCACAACGGCGCGGTTATTCAGAAGCGGAAGCAGCGCAGCACCTATTGTTGGCAATTGAAGCGGTAGCAAAAATTGAAGGGCGTTCTGGTTTAAATTTTACTGAGTTGATTCGTTGTCAAAATCTCAGAGCGATCGCAGGCTTATCACCAGTGGGTATACCAGAAAGTTATGATAAGTAGAACTTTTTTATCACTACAGCAAGCTTTTAGCCACAAATACGACTTTGTGCATTTAGCTCAAAGCTTCTAACGGAGTGCAATACATGAGCTTCTAACTAGCTGCAAAGCATGGGGCTATTCTACACTGGAATCAGAGAATGTGTGTTTAACTGACTTAGATGTAAAAACTGGGGAGTTTTGTCATACCTTCTCGGCGTTGCTTATGAAGTGCTTACCTAGTAGTCTGCCAACCCAAAAATGCTGAGTGAGGGCTGGGGAAAGGCCAAAGGGGAAAGGGTAAGGCATTTAACCC
>NZ_JACKZS010000290.1 GCF_014222285.1 Nostoc sp. UCD121 | reverse complement strand
TGCCTTGCACTTTTGTTCGATTTATAGACTTCAATCACTATTTATACAAGGGTTTCAGTCTTAACCAGCAAGCCCTAATTAATATTCTGGAGATGAGTTGGGAACAGGCGGCTAAACTGACTCCACAGAAGAAGCACCGAAACGATAGCCTTTGCCATAGACTGTGTGAATCAGCGCAGTTTCTCTACCTACCTCAATCTTACGACGCAACAAACGAATTAATGCTGCAATCACATTACTACTAGGTTGTTCTTCCTCCTGCCACAAATTTTCCATAATTTGGGCATGAGTCATTAGTTGTCCAGTGTGTTCCATAAAATATTGCAGCAGCTGACTTTCTTTTTGCGATAACTCAATGATTCTTCCTTTGCGATAGGCGACTTGATTTTCACAATCGAGTTCTAAATCAGCGACGGTTAAACGTCCGATGGTGGTTTCATAGGTTTGGGAACCAGAACGACGCAATAAAGCCCGGACTCTGGCGAGTAACTCACGCAGTTCAAAAGGTTTAACTAAATAGTCATCAGCACCAGCATCTAAACCTTGTACGCGGTCATCTAAAGTATCTTTGGCTGTGAGAAACAGCACGGGAGTGGTTTTGCCTTGTCGTCGCAATTGCTGACAAATCTCTAACCCCGTTTTTCCTGGCAGCATCCAATCTAAAATTAGTAGGTCATAACTGCCTGCTTGTGCATATTCGCTGCCACTTGTGCCATCGAAAGCGGCATCGACAATGTAACCCTCACGAGTCAACAAGCGACTCAAGGGTTCAGTTAGTTCAACTTCATCATCAACTAATAAAATTCTCATGCTGCTGTGGTAAGCATATAGAGATATTATTCAACTGCAAGAACGCCAAGGATATTAAGAAAAAGAATGCTGACTGTTGCATTACCAAAAGGGGAACTCCTTAAAAATAGCATCCGCTTGCTACAATCTGTGGGATTAGATTTTAGCGCTTTTTTAGATTCAGGAACTCGCCAACTTCAAATTCCTGATACTAAGGGAATTGCAAAAGCTTTGTTGGTGCGGGCGCAGGATGTGCCTGTTTATGTAGAATATGGTCAAGCACAACTGGGTGTTGTTGGTTACGATGTGCTGCGGGAGAAGCAGCCGCAAGTTGCCCACTTGGTAGATTTGCAGTTTGGGTATTGTCGGATGTCAGTGGCGGTAAAAGCATCGAGTTCTTACCGATCGCCTTTAGATTTACCACCACATGGTAGAGTTGCTTCAAAATATGTGAATTGCGCTCGTGAATATTTCCACAGTCTAGATTTACCCGTGGAAATTGTACCGTTGTATGGTTCAGTGGAATTAGGCCCGATTACTGGAATGTCAGAAGCGATCGTGGATTTGGTTTCTACAGGGCGGACTATGCGCGAAAATGGTTTAATTGAAATCGCTACCCTGTATGAAAGCACGGCGCGGTTGATTGCCCACCCTCTGAGTTACCGTATGAATACAGGTAATGTCAGTGATGTAATTGCCAAGCTGCGGGAAGCAGTTTTGGTAGAGGTTTAACAGTTAAGTAGGTTGGCGCAATTAAAGCTAACTGTCATTGGTCATTGGTCATCCTTCATCAGTAAAGGTTTTAAGCCTATTTACATTTCGTAACAGACTTGAGTTTTTTTGCGTCAACTTACTTACAGCAGAATTCAGAAGTCAAACTAAGGTTTTCATCAAAAAAATCATGATTTTTCTCACCCCAGCCTTTGACGTAGTGACCAATAACTAGCAGATAGCCTGCAACAATTAAATCTCATCATGCAGACTAAATTTGTTTACACTAGGATTAGTGCGATGGCGTACCCGCCTGCCGTAGAAGTACGACAAAATTGAAACAGAATTCCCTGAACAGCCAAAGGCGGGGAAATGACTAAGAATTGTTAAAAAAAGTTAAGCTACTCTTGAGACAGTCATGCTGTTGACTGAAAATATTACATTTAGATTTGTCATAAAAATTAATGAAAGCTGGACAAATTGATACAGAAATGGCGCGGTTAGAAGCCCTCCGCCAGTATCAAATTCTTGACACCGAACCTGAAGAAGCTTACGACAATCTTGCTCAGTTAGCGGCATTTATTTGTGGTACTTCTATCTCTTTGGTAAATTTTATTGATGAAAACCGTCAATGGTTTAAGGCAAAAGTAGGTTTAGATGTATCAGAAATGCCCCGTTGTGTTGGGTTATCTTACCTTTGCCAAGAGCGGCGTAATGTTGTGGTGGTTCCTGATACCCTAGCTGATGAACAATTGGCAAATAATCCGGTAGTAACTGGCTATCCATACATCCGGTTTTATGCAGGTGTACCCCTAATTACTCCCAAGGGAGATATGCTGGGAACTCTGTGTGTAATTGACCAAGTTCCCAAAGAATTGAGCCAAAAACAAGTGGAGGCGCTTGTGGCTCTGAGTCGCTTGGTAATCGACCAACTAGAACTTAGGCGTTATGTAACTGAGGTATCTCAAGTTACTGAAAAGCTCATGGCCCAAGAGCAAGCAGCCCGCGTCCAGTCTGAAGCTGCAAGAACCCGCATTAATAATCTTCTGGAAAGCATCACTGATGGGTTTTTTGCCCTGGATAAAAAGTGGCGCTTCACCTACATTAATGGTCAAGCAGAACGGCTGTTGCAAAAGAAACAAAATGAGCTTCTGGGTAAAAACATCTGGGAAGTGTTTCCAGAAATCATCGGCACAACATTTTACCGTGAGTATCACAGGGCAATCTTAGAACAGGTGAGTGTGGAATTTGAGGAGTTTTATCCACCACTAAACTGCTGGCTTCAAGTCCATGCTTATCCTGCAAAAGACGGCTTGTCTATTTATTTTCAAGACATTACTGAACGGCGGCGAACAGTAGAAGCACTACGAGAAAGTGAAGAACGTTGGCAATTAGCATTACATGGTAATAATGATGGCATTTGGGATTGGAATCTTAAGACTAATGAAGTGTTCTTCTCAACTCGGTGGAAGGAAATGCTCGGTTATAAAGACCACGAAGTTTGCAACGGTTGGGATGAATGGAAAAAACTAATCCACCCCGATGAGCGAGATTGGGTACTTCAAGCCTTCCAAGACCACTTTGCCAAGAAAACACCGTTTTATGTCTGTGAATATCGAGTCCAGTGCCAAGACGGCAGCTATAAATGGATTCTAGATCGAGGACAGGCACTTTGGGACGCATTGGGTGATATAGTTCGCATGGTGGGTTCTTATACAGATATCACAGATCGCAAGCGGGCAGATGAAGAATTAAAGCGGCAGAATTTGCGATCGCAATTATTTGCAGAAATCACCCTGAAAATTCGAGAATCTCTACAAATAGATGAAATTCTTCAAACCACGGTGACAGAGGTACAAAAATTACTACAAGCTGACCGAGTTTTAATTTTTCGACTAGAGTCTGATGGTTCGGGAACAGTAGTGCAAGAGGCTGTGCTACCTGGTTGGCCCGTAATTCTGAGAAAAAATCTTTTTGACTCCTGCTTTAAAGAAGAATACATAGAAAGATATCGTCAAGGAAGAGTCAGTGCCATTGAAGATATTGAAGCTGCTCACATTCAACCATGCCATCGAGAATTTCTTCAGCAGTTTGCTGTTAGAGCTAATCTTGTAGTGCCAATTCTCGTCAGAGATAGCATTTGGGGCTTGTTGCTGGCTCATCAGTGTGCCGCACCTCGAAAGTGGAATAACTTTGAGACGGAGTTGTTAAAGCAACTAGCTAACCAAATTGGCATTGCTTTATCTCAAGCGCAACTATTAGAAAAAGAAATCCAGCAAAGTCAAGAACTCGTCCGTTCTAATGCGGAATTGGAACAGTTTGCTTATGTGGCTTCCCATGACTTGCAAGAGCCGTTACGGATGGTAACAAGTTATTTACAGCTGCTAGAGCGAAGATACAAAAATCAACTTGATGCCAATGCCGATCAGTTTATCACCTACGCAGTAGATGGGGCGCGGCGAATGCAGACCCTAATCAACGATTTGTTGAACTATTCCCGCGTCAGCACCCGTGGACAGCCCTTTAAATTAGTTGATTGTGATGTAATCTTACAACGGGCGATCGCTAATCTCCAAATTGCGATCGCAGATAATCAGGCAATTATCACTCATGATACTCTACCTGAAGTTATGGCTGATACTACCCAACTCACACAAGTATTTCAAAACCTGATTGGCAACGCCATCAAATTCTGCCAAAATCAGCAGCCACAAATTTACATTGGAGTAGCCAAGCCAAATACAAATTCAGACGAGGAAAGTTTAAATTCTATACCATTGGCAGATGAATGGTTGTTCTGGGTAAGGGATAATGGTATTGGTTTAGAATCCCAGTATGCTGAACGTATTTTTATAATTTTTCAGCGCTTGCACGGTAGAGACAAGTATCCCGGTACTGGAATTGGTCTGGCAATTTGTAAAAAAATTATAGAACGCCACGGCGGCCGGATCTGGGTTGAGTCGAAACCGGGTCAAGGCTCGACTTTCTACTTCACAATTCCAGATAGAGCAGGTAAACAATCGTGAGTATGATAACAGCGATTATGCCTATTGAGGTTTTGTTAGTAGAAGACAATCCTGGCGATGCTCAACTTACACGCATCGCCCTAGAAGATAGTAAAATATCGATTCATCTAAACGTGGTTGAAGATGGTGTGGAGGCAATGGCATTTTTGCGAAAACAAGGACAATACATCACAGTCGCTCATCCCGATATTGTGTTGCTCGATTTGAACCTGCCCAGAAAAGATGGGCGGGAGGTACTGGCGGAAATCAAAGCAGACGACAAGCTCAGGCGAATTCCTGTAGTAGTTCTAACGACTTCCCAAGCTGAAGAGGACATCCTCAAAGCCTATAATTTATGTGCAAACTGTTATATAACTAAGCCAGTAGATTTCGATCAATTTGTTAAAATTGTACAATCAATAGAAAATTTTTGGTTTGCGATCGTAAAACTGCCACCGGAGTAGTGGAAATGGCAGGTAAAAATATTAAAGTCTTGTTAGTAGAAGATAACCCTGGTGATGTTTTTTTATTACAGGAGTTTTTAAAAGAAGTTACCACAGTTGTAGTTGATTTGATACCCGTTGAGCGGCTTTCCGAAGCAATTAACTACTTAGCAAAAGAAATTTTTGATGTAATTCTGCTAGACCTTTCGCTGCCAGATAGCCAAGGGCTAGAAAGCTTTGTCATCGCTCACCATCAGGCTAAAGCCACTCCCATAATTGTGCTGACGGGTATAAACGATGAAACCCTAGCAATTAGGGCGATGCAAGAAGGAGCGCAGGATTATTTAGTGAAAGGGCAAGTAACCGGCGACTTGCTGGTACGTTCTATGCGTTATGCCATCGAACGTCAACGGGCAGACGACGCATTGCGCCATAGTGAAGAGCGATTTCGGGTGGCCCTCAAAAACTCTCCCATCTTTGTCTACAACCAAGATATAGAGTTACGCTACACTTGGGTTTACAATCCCCCATCTGGATTAACAGTTGAAGAAATATTGGGCAAACAAGACTTGGATATTATCCCAGGTGAAGATGCTCAATGTCTTACCACAATTAAACGTGGGGTACTAACCACTGGCATAGGAACGCGAGAGGAAGTATCAATTACAATCAAAGATACAACTCGATATTACGATTTGACAGTTGAGCCATTGCGGAATGAGTCGCAAGAAGTTGTGGGCGTCACATGCGCCAGTATTGATATTAGCGAACGACAAGCTGCGCTACGCGAACGCAAATTGGCAGAGGAAAAAATCCGCGAACAAGCGGCATTACTTGATGTCACCACTGATGCCATTTGCGTGCGAGATTTAAACAATCAAATTATTTTCTGGAACAAAGGCGCAGAAACACTTTACGGCTGGAAAGCTACAGAAGCTTGGGGCAAAAATGCTACTGAGCTTTTATTTGACGAACCTTCACCAGAAATTGAAGCGGCTCTTTTACAAGCTACTAGTAAAGGTAAGTGGCAGGGCGAGTTAACTAAACTGACTAAAATGGGTAAGGAAATCCTGGTTGCTAGTCGTTGGAGTTTGGTGTACGGCGAACAAGGAAAGCCTAAAGCGATTCTCACCGTTGATACAGATATTACCGATAAAAAACATTTAGAAGCCCAATTATTTCGCGCCCAACGCTTGGAAAGTATTGGCACTCTAGCTAGTGGCATTGCTCACGACCTCAACAATATCCTGACACCTATTCTGGCAGGAGCGCAACTTTTACCACTCAAATTTCCTGATGCAGATGAGCGGACTCGCCATCTACTGGAAATTTTGGAAATCAATGCTAGACGCGGGGCAGATTTAGTCAAACAAGTGTTGTCATTTGCACGGGGTGTAGAAGGAAAGCGTATCACTTTGCAACTCAGACATCTAATTGTGGAAGTTGCCAAGATTCTTAAAGAGACATTTCCCAAATCCATACAAATCAGCATAGATGTACTGCAAGATTTATGGATGGTTTCTGGAGATAGCACCCAACTACATCAAGTGTTGATGAACCTCTGCGTTAATGCCCGCGATGCAATGCCCAATGGCGGGAGTTTGAGCATCTACGCCGAAAATCTCTTAATTGACGAAAATTATGCCCGCATGAACCTGGAAGCCAAAGAGGGGCCTTACATAGTAATTACTATCTCTGATACTGGAGTTGGGATTCCTAAAGAAATCTTAGATAGAATTTTCGAGCCATTCTTTACCACAAAAGATGTCGGAAAAGGCACAGGGCTAGGACTTTCCACCGTGCTGGGAATCATTAAAAGCCACGGTGGTTTTGTAAACGTCTATAGCGAACTGGGAAGCGGCACTAGCTTTAAGGTTTACTTGCCAGCAGTGCAGGGAATGGAAACATTTATCCCCCAAGAATTGCCACCACAGACGGGACATGGAGAATTGATTTTGATTGTGGATGATGAAGTTGCAATTCTTGAGATTACCAAAACATCACTGGAAACTCATAACTACAAAACCCTAATTGCCAATGATGGCATTGAAGCGATCGCGCTATACGCTCAAAACCGGGATAAAATTAGTGCCGTACTGATGGATATTATGCTACCCTCACTCGATGGTTTAACTGCCATCCGTACCCTGCAAAAAATTAACCCCAAAGTCAGAATTATTGCCAGCAGTGGACTTATGTCTGACAATAAGCTCAGTTCTGTAGCTGCTGTTGGTATCAATACATTTTTGGTCAAGCCCTATACTGTCAACGAATTATTGGTTTCTTTACAGAAAGTATTATCGTAACTCAAATAATTACGTAAGTAGGGCTTGCTGAAAAAGTCGTATTTAAGCCAGATCAAGAATCAATTAACAATGCTTGTAAGTGAAAATATAATTTA
>NZ_JACKZS010000289.1 GCF_014222285.1 Nostoc sp. UCD121 | reverse complement strand
CCACAAGAGTTATAACTTTATTTTGGCTTCTAGGAGAGGAGGCAGGGGGCAGGGGGCAGAGGAGCAGAGGGGCAGGGAGCAGGGAGCAGGGAGCAGGGAGCAGGGGAGATGAGGGAGACAAGGAGATAAACAAAACTCCTAACTCAGCACTCAGCACTCCTAACGCCCAATTCCCAATTCCCATTAAGATTGATTTCTCTCCATAAAATCCAACATAATTTGCCGATGTGTATTCCCCAAAGGGCGTACTTCGCGGGCGTTTTGCGAATAACAGTTACCTTGGTGAATATCTTCTGGGGTCAATAATCCCATATCCCAGCCTTCATTTAAAACCAGTTGATTTAATTCCACCAATAATGGTGCATGAAAGACATGACGGACAACTCTTTCGTCGGTATAACAGCCAAATTCTACAAAGGGTGGTAGCTCATAGCCGATTTCTTCTAAAATTTCTCGTTTCACTGCGATATCTGGCGTTTCACCAGGTTCGATATGACCGCCAAATAGCGCCCAGTAACCAGGGTAGAGAATACCGGGGATGTTGTCGCGTAGTTGCATAAGAAACTTGTTTTCTTGATAGAGAATTGCGATCGCTACATGCACCGGTTGATTGTTCATATATTATTAATTTTTAATTGCTGATTACTCTTCTTCTAGATAAACTTCCCCCAATTCTTTACCACCTAAAGGGATGCTTTGGTAGCGAATTTTACCCTTAATCACCACTTGCGCTCCCTTCGCTAGATTTTTTTGATTGGTGATAACCCAAATTTTGCCAGTAGAGTCATTAATTTGATAAGCCCATTGCTTCATCAGAGGAGCTTTTTTTTCTACCTGACCTTGGATGTAAACTATAGCCCGATTGTCTTGTTCTGGTTTAATTTCTCGAATTGGCGTGACATTGCTACCAATTTGGAAATTAGTCCCATTCAAGCCAGATGAGGTTAAACTACCACAACTACAAAGTCCCACCACCAATAAAAAAATCAACCCCAGACGGTAAGAAACAATACTATGCGCGGATAAGAACGAAAGGGGCAAATTTCTTGTTTGTTGCATGAAAGCCACTGATTGAGCAAATTTTTGCTTCACTGCTTGCTTTGTCGCCAGTTTCATTAGGTCAGTTCCCATCTATAATATTCTTTCTCTGTGGTTTCAGAAACACGCTCTTAACTGAGCAAAAAATGTTCTGAATTTCAGCCTGCAATTCTTTATTCTTCAGATAAAGCCGTTGATCTGAGAAAATAAGCATTATGGATTGACTGTGAGAGAAACGCTACGACATCAAGCAGATACACAATAATAGTTAAAAGTCAATAGACAATATTTTTACTCTAGACCTTGGACAAAAAGCGAATTAATTTATAGTTGGGAATTTTCATGGAAACAAAAACTGCCAAACTTCTTGATGGGAAAGCTTTAGCCGCAAAAATTCAGCAAGAACTTTCTGTAGCCATTACACAATTAAAACCAGAGATTGGACGACCCCCTGGTTTAGCAGTGTTAATGGTTGGTGATAACCCAGCGTCAGCCGCTTATGTCCGCAATAAAGAAAAAGCTTGTGCAAAAGTTGGCATCGCCTCTTTTGGTAAGCATTTTCCTGCCGAAACTACCTTTGGGGAGTTACAAGAGGTCATTGCTGCACTAAACCACGATGAACGGGTGGATGGAATTCTTGTGCAGCTGCCCTTACCTAAGCACTTGGATGGTGTTGCTCTGCTACATCAAATTGATCCCGATAAAGATGCTGATGGACTGCACCCAGTTAACCTAGGGCGACTAGTACGGGGAGAAATCGGTTTACGCAGCTGCACCCCGGATGGTGTGATGCGGCTTTTGCAGGAATATGAGATTACATTGCAAGGAAAACAGGCAGTAGTGGTGGGACGGAGTATTTTGGTGGGTAAACCTATGGCGCTGATGCTACTAGAAGCTGATGCTACAGTCACAATCGCTCATTCGCGATCGCATGACCTCAAAAGCATCACCCAAAATGCTGATATTCTAATTGCAGCAGCAGGTCGTCCCGGACTCATCACTGCTGATATGGTAAAACCAGGTGCTGTTGTGGTAGATGTGGGAATGAATCGTGTCACCGATGCTAGTGGCAAAAGTCGCTTAATTGGAGATGTTGACTTTGAATCAACTGCTGGTGTAGCAGGATTTATCACCCCCGTTCCTGGTGGTGTTGGCCCTATGACTGTTGCCATATTGTTACAAAATACCTTCACCAGCTATTCCAGAGCAGCAAGAAAATGAAAGAGAGTGATGAGTTAAAAGTTAAGAATTATTAATCCTAACTCTTGTACAGACGCGATTAATCGCATCTCAACTCCTAACTCTTAATTCCTAACTCATAATTGTGAACTCTTCATTTTTTCAGCCCCACAGCACCTTAAAATTGTGACGTATAAGACAAAAATCCCAAAGTGTCAGGAATTGAAGAATGGTAGCAACTGATAACGTTCAAAAGACACCACCAGAGGAAGCCACATTTAACTTAGTAGCCTATCTCAAAGAGCGACAAAAGCTTTGTGATAATGCTTTAGATCAGGCTATCCCCATCATTTATCCAGAAAAGATTTATGAGGCGATGCGCTACTCGTTATTAGCTGGCGGCAAGCGTGTACGTCCCATTCTTTGTCTTGCTACCTGTGAAATGATGGGTGGCACTATCGAAATGGCTATGCCAACAGCTTGTGCTGTGGAGATGATCCACACAATGTCTTTGATTCATGACGATCTCCCAGCGATGGATAATGACGATTACCGTCGGGGAAAGCTGACAAATCATAAAGTCTATGGCGAAGATGTAGCGATTTTGGCTGGGGACGGCTTGTTGGCACTGGCTTTTGAGTTGGTTGCCCTTAAAACCCCCCAAAGCGTTAACAGAGAGCTAACCTTGCAGGTAATTGTTCGTCTTGGTCGGGCGCTGGGGGCAGCTGGTTTGGTCGGTGGTCAAGTTGTCGATTTAGAGTGTGAGGGGAAATCAGATATTTCTCTAGAAACGCTAAATTTCATTCATAGACACAAAACATCCGCCCTCTTGGAAGCTTGTGTAGTTTGTGGCGGAATCATCGCTGGGGCATCAACTGAAGATGTGCAGCGACTAACCCGTTATGCTGAAAATATTGGGCTAGCATTCCAAATCATAGATGATATTCTGGATATCACTTCTACAAAAGAGCAATTAGGTAAAACAGCTGGTAAAGACCAAAAAGCAAAGAAAGTGACCTATCCTAGCCTTTGGGGGCTTGAAGAATCGCGCTTAAAAGCCCAAGAGCTAGTTAAAGTAGCTTGTGCAGAATTAGAACCATTTGGAGACAGAGCCAAGCCACTCCAAGCGATCGCTCATTTTATTACTAGCCGCAATAACTAGCAACGCTTTTGGTAATTCGTAATTTGTAATTCGTAATTTCCATACACAAGGGTTTCATTGATTGGGAGTGGGTGGTTTATTTACATCATGCTGTACTATTACCGCCCAGCAGAATTGAAAATTCAAAATTAAAAAAGCTTATTTAATCAGCTTTTAGTCAATTTTGAATAATTGCTCTGTTTCCGCCGTGATGTACTAGGTTAATTTTGGATTTTGGGTTGAATCTAAATGTTTCCTCAACCAACAAACGCTGCTAATATTTACTAACCTAACCAAAATACCATGCAGGACATAGGCAACATTTTAGACAACCGGGTGCTGCTGGTTGCTCTGGTCGCTTGTTTAATTGCTCAAGCATTAAAACTCGTAATCGAAATCGTCAAAAATCGCAAACTGAATATCCGTGTTTTGGTGACAACCGGAGGTATGCCCAGTGCCCATTCAGCTTTAGTTACAGCTCTAGCGGCTGGTGTAGGGCAAACACTTGGTTGGGCATCTCCTGATTTTGCCCTTGCGATGGTTTTTGCCATCATTGTCATGTATGATGCAGCCGGAGTTCGCCAAGCGGCTGGTAAGCAAGCTCGTATCCTCAATCAAATGATTGATGAATTATTTCATGAAAAACCAGACTTTAGCCAAGACCGTCTGAAGGAATTACTTGGACATACACCAGTTCAGGTAATAGCTGGGTCGGCTTTGGGTATAACCATCTGTTGGTTAGCTAGTTTTGCTTATTTAAACTAGGGAAATAAATCCTTGTTTGAGCAACTATTTTTAATTGGGAACTGGTAATTTGTCAACTGACAAATTACCAAATTGGTAGATCGCATCAGTATTCTAGAAAACTTAATATCACTACAATCGCACAGTTGAGCGCAGCAGAATCACTTTACGGCTATCTACTATGCTGGCAACAAAACCGCCATTGTTCAGCTTCTGCAATGTGTTATATGCTTCACTTTGATTGGTGGTATAAACTGCCAACAAGTAAGGGCGTTGTCCATAAGAAACAAAACCTACGTTGCCTCCTACTGCTTGCTGTACGCTATTTACTAGTTCAGGACGGTTGTAATAATCTACCAACACTGCATAACCCTCTCCTAATGCTTGAGGATTATAGTTAACTGTTTGCTGAAGTGGCTGTTGCTGTAGTTGTGGCTGTGTTTGTGCCTGTGTTTGTGGCGGCTGTACATCTGCTGTTGTTGGTCGAGTGGTGATGATAGCAGACAAGCCAACAATATTACTTACATACCTTGCCCATCGATTGGCATCATCAATCTTTTTAAACCCCCCTATCCGCGTCACAGTTTCGTTGAGGTATTTGCAGGTAATGGTTTTGAGTTCAGGCGGTAAGGCGCTACGCAACTGCTTTTGATTATCAGCTGTAGGACTGACTACCAATAAAAGATACTCACCCGAAGTTGGTGGTTGACAAGCAGGAATGGCTTGTTGAGCAAAAACAGAACTCATGCCACCAATCAACCCTGCGATCGCTAATCCTAAAACACTTGGTAAAGTCTGAAATCTATGCACAAAAGTTAGATTATGTAAATCAAGGTGTCTTAGAAGATTTTATAAGAAAAAAGCTGAAAACCTACTTACTTCAGTGTGGGAATGGAAGGACTGTTACAAAACATATTTTCTTCTTAACAAATAAAATTGGGAATTGGAAATGGGGAATGGGGAAGAAGAACTATTTATGATTGCCCAATGCCCAATGCCCCATACCCAATGCCCATTAAGATACGGTAGCAAGCGATGCCAAGGCATCTGGTATTGTCTCAGAAGGAGCCTGGAATTCTCCAGTGATAACGTACTCTAAACGTAGTTTTAACCAAGTAATAAATTGGGGATTAGTTGAAATAATTGCTACTGATGGTTGGGGACACTTTGCCTTGATTTGTGCAAATTCTGATGCTTCCAAAAAAGCTGGTTGCTCAACCAACCAAAAATCTATTTGTTTTTCTTGTTCATGGTAGTGACGAGTGCGTTCTTTGATAACTTCATGTATAGGTTCTTCTTGGAGAAGAAAGCGTTGGCTAGCCAAAACGTAATAGTATGTTTGCATTTTCATCCTTTGGTTGCTGTGTGAATAAGGTAAGGGCACAGTACGACATTCTGTACCCTTATCAACTAACTCTTACGGGATTTCTTGAACCAAGAACTGAACGGACAAGCACTTCCCGACTTTTGGGCATTTGTCTGTTTGCCACCAGATGTTAGCTTTTCCAAGAACAGATTATTGTCGAAGTAGTGTTCTAAGGAAATAACCTTCAAGTCATCGGTAACTTTTGCAATGCTCATGCCGATAATTTCTATTGTCTCTCCAGTAGGTGCATGGCCTTTATATTCTCCATTAAAATGCCCCCAATGCCGCCATTTGAATGTGACATTTGGTGGCCCTGAGAAAACTTCCAGAACTTCCCAAGGAAATCCTTGGGGAAATGTTGTGTGGAAGACTTTTGCGGATGATTCAAAGGTTTCTTCTGAAGCTTTGTAATGCTCTGAATCAGGCATAAACAGATTGTAAGTACCTTGGGCCGATAAATCTGCTGCGGTATACTCTACTCCGCCATTGGTACTCACTCGAAACTGTTCATTGACAATAGATAACCATTGTTGCGGGTTAGCTTTGAAAGATACCTCCATCTCGAAGGTTCGCACTAAGTTTTGCACGATCGCTTCCAGTGTACCTTCAAGGTGATTGTGGATACTTTCTTTGGCAAGATTTTCTTTGGAACGAGAATAATCAGGCGGTGTCTGATAGCGCCACTCGACATCAGTGCTTTCTGCTATCACTTTATCTCTATCCTGTACCCAAAGTGGCAGGTTGTTAGACTGTGTTGCGCTCATAGAAGTTTTTGCTGAAGATTTGATCCCAATTTCTAGATTTCGCAGTGACAACCCCTCTTTTAAGATAAGGCAGGGGGCAGGGAGCAGGGGGAGCAAGAAAAAAACTAATTACCCATTACCCATTACCTATTCCCTATTCCCCATTCCCCTTTATAGCTTGTTTCATCTCGCGGACTGCCCTTTCTATACCTACTAATGCTGCCCGACTGATGATGGTATGACCAATGTTCAGTTCTTCCATGCCTGGAAGCGCAGCCACCGGATAGACGTTCCAATAGGTGAGTCCATGACCAGCGTTGACTCGCAATCCAGCTTGAATCGCTTGTTGACAACCTTTAGCTAATATGGCTAATTCTCGGTGGCGATTTGTTTCATCTTTAGCCTCAGCGTATTGTCCTGTGTGCAATTCGATAAACTGCGCCTTTACCTTGACAGATGCTTCGATTTGTGCGGGTTCGGCATCGATAAATAAACTAACTGGAATGCTAGCGCTTTGCAATTTATCGACTATCTCACCTATTCTAGCAATTTGGCCAATAATATCTAGTCCGCCTTCTGTTGTGACTTCTTCGCGCTTTTCGGGGACTAAAGTCACGTAATCTGGTTTGATATCGAGAGCGATCGCTAGCATTTCTTCTGTTGCGGCCATTTCTAGATTAAGATGCGATCGCACCGTTTGCCGCAATATCCGCACATCCCGGTCTTGGATATGCCGCCGATCTTCGCGCAGATGCACCGTAATTCCATCAGCACCCGCTAATTCTGCCAGCACCGCCGCCGCTACCGGATCTGGTTCTACCGTCCGCCGCGCTTGCCGGATGGTGGCAATGTGGTCAATGTTAACGCCAAGTGTAGGCACCCCAAATTTCTCCCAATTCCACAATCCTCAGAACTTGATTTTACCGGAAATTGGGAAAGTTTTGCTTGAGAAGCTCAAAACAAATTGAAGACGAGCTTCAATTATTTTCAACTGGTAGGGTGTACAACGCGAATCAAATTACCTGTCAATGGTTCGTCTTGATTAATTGCTTCATTAATTCGAGTTACCATTGGAAACCTATCAGTATCATTTGTACAAACAATAATACTTAAATGTTTAGGTGAGCTTCTATGCAGTTTGATAAAATCTTGACATTTTTTTAATTAAAAATTAGAAAGAATAGTAATTTTTAATTAATAATTTTTAATTTTTAATTGGAGCGAAGCGACTTGACAATTTAG
>NZ_JACKZS010000288.1 GCF_014222285.1 Nostoc sp. UCD121 | reverse complement strand
AACCTGTAAAATAGCGTAATCTCCACCTAATTGTTGAGATAGCCAGTCCAAAAACTGTTGAAAACACTCGCCATTCAGTTTTGGATATTCATAATATTATGATCTCCAGTCAATGGTTCAATTGCACCATAAATCCAAAAATTTTCCCGTGGCCATTTCACCTCAACAGTAGGCTTAACTCCAGAGGCAGTAATCACTTTTCCTGTAAGAGTTTTCAGTCCCACCCTCGTTTCATCCTGGCACAGGTAGCTAACACATTTGCCGGGTGCTAGATGTTTTTCTAGACAATTCAGAATGATACCGAGTTTTTTTTAAACTCAGATACTAACTTTTCATCCTGCTTATGGCTTTGAGGACGTGGTACTTTTAGTTTTGCCCCTAATCGATATCGAACCAATGCATAAACCGTTGCATACTCGATATCTTGCCCCTGCTCTTGCTTTAACCACTCTACTATTGCACCATAGCTACTAAAGCCTTTTCCTGTTTTTAACTCCTCTTCAAGTGCCGCGATCGCTCCTTCAGGAATTTTCCGTTTTGCTCCCGGAGCTTTTTTTATTTTCAATAATTCATCTAGCCCACCCGATCTATATTTTTGTAACCATCTTGTCACCGTTGATGTATCTTTAGCCAAGCGTTTTCCAATATCTTGCTGCTCCTTGGCCTGCCCGCTTTTTATCCACCACAGCATAATAAGTTTTTCTTTCTGGTTCCCTAAATTAGCTGTTTGTAGGCGTTTTTTAAGTTCTTCTTCGCTCTCTGCGATTTCAATCTCAAAAGGGCGGCTCATGGTTCTTTTAATTTATCGAGTTTGTTTTCTCTATTATATGCAGCTTCATATAAAATTGGTATAAAGCAATGGGATAGATATAATTGGCTTTGCCAGCATTTTCCACAGGTTGAGTTGCAATAAAGTTTTTCACATCACCTTTTATAAACTGGATAGCAGTTCTATCTTGGGTAAAATCAAGGTTGCACAGCAGATAAGCCGTCAGAGGATGAAGGGGAAAACAACCCTCGGATAAGTGGGTATAAAATTCTTCAAAAGACCAGCCTTTCTTTTTATAAATTTTAATTCTTCGCTCGAAAGCTGTTTCAGCTTCTCTCCTCAGAGTGTTATGCCATTGGGAACTAAATGTTTGCCAAGTAGATGCATTTTTTACCAACAATAAATTCTCTATAACCAGTTCTAAGCTAGAAGCAGGGTTGTAAGTAGTCCCATCTTTTGGTGCAAGGCGAGTTGCAATCTTTTGGTATTCTAGTATTACATTGGCAGAAATCCCAACTCCTTGAGCGGGATGAATTTGGGTGAAACTTAAAAGAGCGATTTTGCCTTTGTAGTTTTCACAAATGTTGGTAATATTTTGCAGTGCAGTACCTCCAGCACCAATATCATCTGCTGCCCAGGCTTTTAGATATTGGTTTAGCTCATCAAATAAAATTAAAATCCCTTGGAAGTGAGCATTTTCACCAATGCAATGATTTTTTATCAAGTCTTCTAAAATTGCTTGTATATTTATATCAGCAGTAAAATCAGGAGTAAATCCCGTGATTTTAAAGGCAATTTTTTTAACACTGGATATTACATCAGAGTTATTTTCTCTGAGTAAGCGAATGAGAGAATTTAAATCACCATCAGGATTACCATTACTTTGTAAATATTTTTCTGCCTTTGTCCTATTCTCTGGATTCAAAGTTTCCAAATAGCGTAGGGGTTCGCTGCATATATGGTGTGCTAAAGAATCTTGAATACCTGCTGCTTCTAGACTTTTAACAAGTTGTTGGAGAAATTGCTTTCTGATATCGCCGCCGATGTCACCACTAAGACAGATAACTAAATGTTGGTGGCGTTGGTTTTGTTTAAAAAGCTTCAATCCTTCAGAGATAGCCTGGTTTTTGGCAGATGTCGCTTTTTCTACTTGTGACAAAATCCCTTGCACTTCTTGACTGTGGAAGGGTTTTTTGAAAAAATTGGCTACAGCGATCGCAAAATGAGATTTACCCTTACCATATTGTTGAATCATCAAATGGATATTCGGCTGATTTGGACTATGATAGCTACGGCGCACCGCATCCAAAATACCAACCGTCGATAACTCAGGTTTTGTTGAGTCGTAATTAAAGATAAAACTCTCACACAGAGGTAAATTCTTCTCTAAATCATCCAACATCCCAAAATTGACAGAACTGGCAATACTACCCTTTTCGTTGATTTCAACAAGTTGGTTGAGGAGCATAATCAATTAAAATAGCAAATGCAAAGTGATAATTATCCTGAAGGAATACGCTTAATTCGCTCTGACGACCAATTTTTGGGTGCTAGTTGCTGGGGTAGTAGTATCCACAAAAGTTTTTCTAGCTTGCGAGTCTCTTCCAGTTGCTTCCAGAAAAGGGTAATGTGACTGCCAGATGTCACCTGTAAGTAAGTAATCAGACAATCTAACCCTTCCAATAAAACAATCTGCTTTTTAACCCCAGAACACATTGACTTGATGGCATCCAATTCCAGATCCAAATTATGATGAAGCGTGAGAAAGTTTTCTCCCGGATGAATCCTTTGTAGCAAATTTTTTCGGTAGTTGACCCGTTCAGCATTATTGTCAAAAGCGATACGTACTAGTTCGCTTTCATTAAGTGTATCCCACAGTAGCAAGTGAATTCTGTCATCGGGTCTCGCATCTCGCAGCAGGAAATCAGCTTTATCCGTCATAGGCTTTTTCCAGCAGTCCCAAAGGTTCATCCCAGCGCGGAATCACTTGGAAAGGAGGTACTGCCCGTCGCTGTTCGATGATACCGTAAGCTTCTAGTGCGTTTAGCTGTTCCTGTAGTGCGTCTGCTTTGATTCCCAGTACAGCAGCAATTCCCATTTTCTGGTTCCAGATGGACTCGGTAAGAACAGAACCTTCGCCTTTAAAGTCACGTTCCCACAGCTTGGCTAGGAAATATCCCACTAGGTAAGAGTTAGGTAAGTGGGCATTTCCAGCAACATATTTATCCTCTTGTTGAGTGATAAACTTGCAGGATGCTAAAGCTTGAAACTCAGTGTATGCCCGCAAGATAAATTTGATTCTGTCAGCAATCACTTTGCTTTCTTCTTCAAACTCGGAAGCAATATGATACAATAATTCCTCGCTAGTAAATTTACTATAACGAGGTAAGAACGTATATATAAAGTAAGGCCATCCACCCCAATCAACAGGATTTTCTGGTGTTTGTTGTAGTCCTTTATCACCAAAACTTAAATAAAAGTGCATCAACCAGTCTGTAATATTTGACTCTAAGCCTGAGTCTAGTCGCAAGACAATTTCCCCTTCCCGACTGGGGCGATTATTCTTAATTAACCCTGCACGTACTGCCCAACTTTTTACTCGTCCTACTTTGCCATTGCCTAAACTTGTTTTCTCCATCAAATTAGGCAAGCTATCATTTAAGCCTTTTTCTTGGGCAGCAGTATGAAGCAGTCTATTGATTTCGTCTTTTTTAAAGGAAAAAGAGCCATTAAAATGCAATTGCAATTTAGCCATAATATATTTTCTAAATGCGAAGTTTAATTAAATATATATATTTTCCTGACACTAGATTCAAAATATGTATGAGATATTGACTGCGAGGATATAGACAACTATTGAATTGTATATTACTAACTACTATATATACCACTTTAAATATTGATATTAGAGTGCGTAGATAGACTCACTCTTTCCCTTTTACTTTTAGTTATGGAATCCCCAATCGAAAGAATAAAACTCTCTCAAACAGCCAAAGAGCAACTTACCAAACTTAAGCGCAGCACCAAAATCGACCAATGGAATATCCTCTGTCGTTGGGCGTTTTGTCGTTCCCTCGCAGAATCAACCACACCCTCCCCCGTTCCAATTCCCCAAGATAGCAACGTCGAAATGAGTTGGCGCGTCTTTGGCGGCGAAATGTCCGATATTCTCCTCCTCGCCCTCAAGCAACGCTGTCACAATGACGGTTATCCCACCGATAAAGAAACCCTCGCTACCCAATTCCGTTTGCATTTGCATCGAGGAATTGGCTACTTAGCAGGCGATCCAAATATCAAGAAAATTGAAGATTTAATTGAACTAGCGGTTAAAAATTGAAAGGATATTAGTTGACTGTTAACTGTTCACCGTTAACTGACAACTAATATTATGCCTGAAGCGCTAGAAATTGAGCGTCATAGAGCTGCGATCGCTCGCCCCGACATCTCTCGCCCTGTACGATTGGCTATAGAAGGGTCAATCCTCAATCAAGACACCACTTTTTTTGACTACGGCTGCGGCTACGGTGGTGATGTCCAGCGAGTAAAAAACTTAGGTTACACCAGTACCGGCTGGGACCCTTACTACTATCCTGATGTACCACGCACCCCCGCCGATGTAGTTAACCTGGGCTATATCCTCAACGTCATTGAAGACTCAGAGGAACGCCGTCAAAGCCTAATCCAAGCTTGGGAACTCACCGGGAAAGTTTTAATTGTTGCGGCTCAAATACTAATTAACGCTCCCAGCAAAACCCAACTTGCTTACAATGATGGCATTGTGACGCGCCGCAATACTTTTCAGAAATATTACGAACAACAAGAACTCAAAACTTATATTGATGAAGTCCTAAATGTTGATGCAGTACCGATCGCACTAGGTGTTTACTTTGTTTTTCGAGATGAAGCCCAAAAAGAAAGTTACAAAGCTATCCGCTTCTTTTCTACCACCTCTACACCACGAGTCCGCATCCCCATTAAGCGGTTTGAAGATTATCAAGAACAGCTGCAACCACTCATGGCGTTTTTTACCAAGCGCGGTAGACTCCCCGTAAAAGGCGAATTGGAAAATGAACCAGAATTACTCAGCGAATTTGGTAACTTTCGCCGCGCCTTTGGTGTAATTTTACAAGCTACTGATGAGGCTGAATGGGATGCGATCGCTTATCGTCGTTCTCTCGATATCCAAGTTTATCTCGCCCTGACTCACTTTGATAAACGCCCTGCATGGCAAAAGCTAGCCCCAGAAATGCGTCACGATATTAAAGCCTTTTTCAGCAGCTATGAGGAAGCGTGTCTTGTAGCCGACCAAAAGCTTTTCAGCTTAGGTAAATCTGGGGTAATTCAAACTGCGTGCGAAAAAAGCAAAATTGGTAAACACACACGCGGTGCTATTTACGTCCATGTTTCGGCACTTGCAGCACTTGATCCCGTACTACGAATTTGTGAAGGTTGCGCTAGCCGTACCATTGGGCGTGTAGATGGAGCCACATTGATCAAATATCACACTGATAAGCCGCAAATATCCTATCTGTTTTACCCTGATTTCGACACTGATCCCCATCCGGCGTTAAAAGCCAGTATAGGTATTGACTTAAAAACCCTCTTCATCACTCACCGAGACTACAAAACTAGGGCAAATCCGCCAGTTTTGCACCGAAAGGAAACATTTGTTACCAGCGACTATCCAGGCTACGAAGAATTTGCTAAACTCACCCAACAAGAACAGCAATTAGGATTACTCAATAGCAAAAGCGACATTGGTACGCGTGAAGGTTGGGAAAAATGCCTCGCTGCACACAAAGTAGAAATCAAGGGACATCAGGTTTATCCAATTCAAGAAAGTTAAGAAAACGCTGACACTATAAGGTTATCCTGAATTTGTATTTAACCCAAGTAAATCTTGGTAGTTTGTCATGTTTGGGGGAAATCACACACTAGCTATGGCAAGTTTCAATTCCTGATAGGGATTAATAGGAACTGCTGTCGCTCTCATAATTTAAACCTTTATAGGTACTAGTTAAATGATACAATCTCCCATTTACTCGTTGTATTTTATTGATACTTCCTCAAAAGAGGCAAAAAGTTGAAACTATGAGGAAAATTACATCGCTACTGGAAGTTTTCGGTAGTCGCAAGATGGCGGCTTTATTATTCTTAGGTTTTTCATCGGGTTTACCATTATTGTTAATTGGTAATACCTTAAAAGCTTGGATGACCGTAGAAAAGGTAGATTTAGCCGCTATTGGTTGGTTTAGCCTCGCTAGTTTGCCTTATTCCTTAAAGTTTTTGTGGTCGCCATTGCTGGACAGGTTCGCCTTACCAGTTTTGGGACGACGACGGGGTTGGTTAATTTTGACGCAGATTGCTTTGATTTTAGCGATCGCAGTCATGGCTTTTCAACAACCCAAACAAGCATTACAGCTACTAGCTATCAACGCCATAGTCATTGCTTTTATCAGTGCAACTCAAGATATCGCTGTTGATGCCTACCGTACCGACGTTTTAGAAAAACTAGAAATGGGGGCTGGTGCAGCCGTTTTTATCTTGGGTTATCGAATAGCCCTGTTAGTCGCAGGTGCTTTAGCCTTGATACTTGCTGACAGACTGCCTTGGTCATCGGTTTACCTATTTATGGCAGGAACAATGGTAATTGGTATTCTTGCCACCTTGTTCGCACCGGAACCCAAAGAAATTAGCCCTCCTGCTTCTCTAAGGGATGCTGTAATTTTACCTTTTAAAGAATTTTTTCAGCGTCAGAGCATCATCCAAGGTATTCTAATGCTGGCATTCATTACCCTATACAAACTAGGTGATGCTTTGTTGAGCAATATGACCACGCCTTTTTTGCTGCAAACGGGTTTTACCAAAACCGATATTGGGGCAATTCAAGTAGGGATGGGACTAATTGCTACGATTGTCGGTGCTTTAGTAGGTGGTTCAATTTTGAGTACCATTGGCATCAATCGATCGCTTTGGGTTTTTGGTATTCTACAAGCAGTAAGTAATTTAGCTTACTTTTTCTTAGCATACATCGGTAAAAATTACCAAGCTATGGTACTTGCCATCAACATAGAACAATTTTGTGGTGGATTGGGGACAGCAGCCTTTGTTGCCTTTTTGATGAGTCTTTGTAACCAACGGTTTTCCGCAACCCAATATGCTTTGCTATCTAGCTTAATGGCTGTCAGCCGCGACATTCTAGCGGCCCCTGGAGGTGCGATCGCACAAAGCACGGGTTGGCCTATATTTTTCTTAATTACCATCGCCGCCGCCATACCAGGACTACTTCTATTACCAGTATTTGCTCCCTGGAACCCTCAGCCAGTGGCAGTATCCAGACCAGGACTTGAGGACGAAGAAGAGGATATATGGGGAATCAAGTAGTTATTGCTGTCGGCACATTTATTCTCTTACTCACTGGTTTATTACTGGGGTATGTTCTCTCGCAGTTAGTTCTAGGCTATCTAGCATTTAATCTCCTAACTTTTTTCGGAACACTCAGCCTAATTTTAATTTTTGGGACACTTTATTACGTTTTATTTTGGCAGTTACGAAGAGATCAGTCCCGACCATCAACTATAAATCAAGGGATATCAAATCAGGTAGACGATGGTGTATCTGATAGCTATCTCAAAAACAGACTGATTGCTAAATTATCCGGTGACACTGCCGCAGCCGAACGGTTAATTGAACAGGCAAAGGAAACTTATCCTGGGATGCCGGAAAATTGGTATTGCGAAAGAGTGCTTGATGACTTAGAGCGCAGCTAATAGTACTGTGGGGGCGGGGGCAGGGAGCAGGGGGAG
>NZ_JACKZS010000028.1 GCF_014222285.1 Nostoc sp. UCD121 | reverse complement strand
GGAACACCCAACGCATCTTTTAACTGTTGTTCACTAACTCCTAACTTGGTGGCAGCAGCCTTAAAATCAGGGCGGGGCGGGCGCGGATTGCGTAGGCGTAGCCCGTCGTAGACATCGCCACTTGGAGGATTTGCAGGGACACCCAACGCATCTTTTAACTGCTGTTCGCTAACTCCTAACTTGGTAGCAGCAGCCTTAAAATCAGGGCGGGGTGGACGCTGCTTGCGTAGGCGTAGCCCGTCGTAGACATCGCCACTTGGAGGATTGGCAGGAACACCCAACGCATCTTTTAACTGTTGTTCACTAACTCCTAACTTGGTGGCAGCAGCCTTAAAATCAGGGCGGGGTGGGCGCGGATTGCGTAGGCGTAGCCCGTCGTAGACATCGCCACTTGGAGGATTTGCAGGGACACCCAACGCATCCTTTAACTGCTGCTCGCTAACTCCTAACTTGGTAGCAGCAGCCTTAAAATCAGGTCGAGGATGTCGCCGTTCTCCGTCTGGTGGTTGGTTGGGTGGTTGTTGCGCCTGTGCAATTTGAGGGAATTGATTAGCGGCATAAGCCTGATTGAGTGAAATAAAACCAAATGTGCCAACCAAAACGGGAATCGCTGTTGCAACTAGTATTCTACGAATATTCACGATCGTTTTCCAAAAGATAGATTGTTTACATTTCTGATTTAACTGAACCAAAATTACAGTTTGCCCTGCTTGTAAATTACAATTTTGTAATTTTCAGGAATAAAGGGTGCTGCAATTAACGGTTATTGTGTTCTACACGATTTTGAACCGCATTTTGAGGATGTTGGGGAGGACGCGTTTTCTGATTTACAAGGGGTTTAGAATCTCTAATCTGTGGTTTTTTATCAGATATTTGTGGTGTTTGAGGCTGTTGAGAAATCTGGGCATTTCGATTGGATTGATTAGCGGCATAAGCCTGATTTTGTAGGCTAAAACCGAATGTACCAATCAAAAAAGGAATCGCTGCTACAGCTAAGACTCGACGAATATTCATATAAATCAACCTGCAAAAGGTAAGGTGTTCATATTTCTGATTAAGCCACCTCAAAATTACAGTCCAAGTACTTTCTAAATTACAGTTTTGTAACTTAAGTAGAAAGGTAATGAATCTAGAATGGAACAATATATAAACTAATAAATACTTGTGAACGTTCTATTTGTCGAAGATGAAGCGAAAATTGCTAACTTCGTCCGAGCTGGGCTGAAGGAGCAGGGATTTGTTGTAGACTACTGCGATAACGGTGATGAAGGATATCTGCGGGCATTAGAAAATGAATATGATGTTCTTATCCTCGACATTATGGTACCGGGAAAGGATGGACTGTCAATCTTAAAACTCTTGCGGGGGCAAGGTCGGAATGCGCCGGTAATTTTGTTGACGGCTCGGAATGAACTAGACGATCGCTTGACAGGGCTAAATTTAGGAGCAGATGATTACATCGCTAAACCGTTTTTTGTAGAAGAGTTAGCGGCTCGAATTCATGCCGTTGTCCGCCGGAGTGCGAGCGATGTCTCCGACGGGCTACGCCTACGCCAAAATATCCTTAGTGTTGGGCCTATCAAACTCGATCGCATCACCAGGGAAGTTACTTGCGATCGCCAAGCGATAGAACTCACCAGCCGCGAGTTTAATCTTCTGGAGTATCTGATGCGCTCTCCTGGAAGGGTTTTCACCCGTACCCAAATTTTGGAGCATGTTTGGGGCTACGACTTTAACCCCAACACCAACGTCGTAGATGTTTGTATCCAGCGAATTCGTAAAAAAATTGACCCCATTGATGAAGCAGTCTGGATTGAAAGCATTCGAGGGGTTGGATATCGGTTTCGCAAACCAGAGTCTAGCTCATGAAACTCCGTTCATTCCGCCTCCGAATTGCCCTATTGTCTGCGGCTCTAGCTGGAACTACATTAGTCGGTTTCGGTGCAGTCTCCTGGTTTCAGATTTACAATGCTAAAATCAGCCGTCTTGATGCAGAACTGTTAAATCACTTGATGCGGGCAACTCCGAATTTGCCACCACGGGGAGAACCTCCTGAAAATCAGCGCAAAGAAAGCCGCCCCTCACGATGGCAATTTTACGAAGACTCATTATCTGATGCCTTCGGAACCAATACAAAAACCCCCATTGCCCTACTGGTGCTTGATGCAAACGGCAACATACTTTATCAATCTAACTCCCTACCTGCCGACGTTGAGGTGAATCGCCTACTGCTGAAGCGTCTTCAGTTGATACCTTTACCATCACCTCCGCAGAGAGAACCACCGCCACCCTCAAATAGAAATGTTGGGCCGCCACCCTTTCTTCGTCCGCGTCCACCTAAATTTATCACTGAACAGGCAGCAAAAGCAGCTTGGCGGATTGGAGCAACTAAATTTCCCAATGCTCAGGTTGGCATTGCTGTGAATCTGCAAGCCGTCGATCAAGAAATGGCTACCATTCGGAATATTTTTCTGGTTTCAATTCCCGGATCGCTATTGCTAGTTGCCATCGGTGCATGGTTAGTTTCTGGTAGTGCTTTACGTCCTATCCATCAATTAACAGGTGTTATTCAACAAGTAACTGTTAAAGGACTAGATCAACGGATTCCCATTGGAACAACTGATGTTGCATTTTTGACCGCTTCTATCGCGGCGATCCGGCTCGAACTCGCAAAATAGAAGGCATCGGACTAGGACTCAGCCTAGCCCGTGAAATTGCCAGGGCACATCATGGCGACCTCACCCTTGAGTCAACAGCTTTTGGTCAAACAGCTTTCACCCTCACTTTACCGAAGGGGGAAGGAGGTAGGAGGTAGGAAAAAAACTGACCTCTGCAACAACTCCCTTCTCTGATGAAGTGGCAAAATTTAGATAAGTTCGGTTTTGAGCTGCAATTCTCACAAATCAAATAGGATTGCTATATATGAAAGAGTAATTTTCAAATGACCATTTACTTTTATAAGGTTTGGCAGCCTTATGGCTGTTTTTCTAACTTTTCTCCCCACGGAATCCACATCCAGGACACTTACTGGGCAACTGTTGAGCATTATTATCAAGCACAAAAGTTTGTTGGCAGCAAAGATGCGGCAATTATACCGCTCATCCATGCCGCCGCCACCCCAGAAGAAGCTGCCGCTTTAGGAAGATGTAGCACTCGCCAACTCCGTCGAGACTGGGATTTAGTCAAAACGCAAATTATGCGAGAAGCTGTACTCAAAAAGTTTCTCACTCATGTTGATATTAGAGAAGTTCTGCTGAAGACAGGCGATGAGCTTTTGGTTGAAAACTCCCCAACCGATTCTTTTTGGGGCTGTGGTGCTAATAAAGCAGGTCTTAACCATCTCGGTAAAACTCTCATGAGTGTGCGTGAAGAAATTCGTAACTTACTATCTTTAACAAGAATTTACGAATAATTTCATCAAAATATAGGAATCCGGTTTGATTCCTGTTCGCGCAGCGTGGCGTAGCCATATTTACTTGTGTGGGCAGGGAATGGGGAATAGGGAATAGGAAAGAAGGGATAGATCCGTACTGAGTCTTGTTCAAAAATCAAATAGGAGTTCTATAGTTACATTTAATATAAAATCAGTAACTAGACGGGGAATATGAGAATTCTCCAGTCAAAAGTATTTGAAAAATTGCCAATAATAAAATCAAGTTCAGTTAAAGTTTAAATCTCCCTAAAGCTACTTAATAAAGAGCAATTTTAAGACCTTCGATTTATTACTGAGATTTTATATTAGTAATATTCAAACCATTGTTTCACATAGCTTACAATGCTGTGATTTTCTTGCTAAATTGGCAAAATAGTTATTATTGTTGCGAAAAAAGCTTATTGCTATTGAGAATATACAATGTAGTTTAAGGCTTTGGGACTTGTAGGAGCGATCGGTCTTGTAAATATTAAGAAATATCTGACTAATACATAGCTTTTCAAGAGGAACCACTGTGGTCTTTAGGGAGCTTTCGGGGCAAAAATGGTAAAGAAAATAAGGTAATGATGAAGATATTATTTAAGTAAAAATACTGAAATGTTTTAATGATTAAGAATATAAAATCAATAGGTGTCAATGGTTAAATTTTTATTTACTTTAAAATTGAAAGGATATTTTGAAAGTCACAAATGATACACCAAATAGTTTGATATCTCCCTAAATCAACTTTCTTAGGACTACGGGAATTAAGCAAAATATCTAATACTTTTCAAATACCCTTTAATCCATTTCTAAAAAAATTGCAACAGATGTACGGCCCTCGCAATGCCTTTGCCGCAGAAATTTATTGAAATGGAATAAAAATCAAGGCATTGTAAATTGAAATTTATAATTAGGGACAATTATAAGAAAAACTATACTTCAGTTATGGTGTACATAAACAATGACATCTACCGATAAACCAAACGGCTTGCAGAAAAGCTTAGAGCAAGAAAGCTTACTGCACCGGATGATCAAACAAATTAGGCGATCGCTCGATTTTCAAGAAATATTAACAACTACCGTTACTGAAGTACGGTTATTTTTACGTGCAGATCGAGTTAAGATATATCGTTTTGATACTAGTGGTAGTGGTGAAGTCATTGCTGAATCTATTTATAACGAGCGTCTGCCATCATTGTTAGGGTTGCGCTTCCCAGTTCATGATATCCCCGAAGCGGCCAGAGAGATGTTTTTGTTGGCGGGGCAACGTTCGATTGTTGATGTAGCAAACCAGAAAATCGGATTATCACCTCTACAATCAATAGAAACTGGCAAACGCCTAGAAACTAATATCTACTATCGACAAGTAGACCCGTGCCATATTCAATACTTAAAGGCAATGGGTGTGCAATCTTCTTTAGTAGTGCCAATTTTAGATTGCGATCCACAACAACAATCGGCAAAGCCTAAATTGTGGGGATTGTTGGTATCTCACCAGAGTGAACCGCGAAAGATTTTGAAGCGGGAAATCAAAGTATTGCAGCAAGTTGCCGATCAAGTTGCGATCGCGATCGCTCAAAGTAATCTACTCACCGCAGCCGTTACCCAGCAAAAGCAAGAAGCTACTATTAACCGAGTCACCAGACTATTGCATAAACTACCAACAATCCAATTGCAAGGGGCGCTTCAAGAAGTTATTACCGCATTCAGTGCAGTAGGTGGCAGGCTTTACATTGAAGAGAGTCGGGAACTATATACCTGGGGCGATCAACCCACACTACCTTACGAATTAGATAGCAGAATTATTGAACAGCATCCTACATGGCAAAACTGGATGACTGAGTTTAAACCAGGTAATATTTGGGCAACCTCTGACCTCTATAAAGAACCGCATTTGCGAGTTTTAGCTTTAGCATTTCGTTCTACTCAAATTCGCGGACTGATGGTGATTCCCCTGCATTACCGGGAACAATTTATCGGTGTATTAAGCATTTTTCGCGCTGAATTTGAAACGGAAATCTTGTGGGCGGGACGATGCGAACAAAATCGGCGGCAACTTCTACCCCAGCTTTCCTTTGAGGTTTGGCGAGAGCAAAAAAAGGGGCAATCGCCTGAGTGGGAACCGGAAGACATGACATTGGCACAAGCCTTGTACGATCAGTTTTCAATGGCAATTCAGCAGCAAAAGATATATAAAGAAGTACAAGCCCTGAATGCCAACTTGGAACTGCGGGTGCAAGAACAAACTGCTGAACTAGAAAAATCATTACTTCTCACCAAGGTAATCAAGCAAATCACAGAGCAGATCCGCAGTACATTGGATTTGCAGACAACCCTGCAAACTATTGTCTCCGAAGTCCGCTCACTACTAAATTCAGACCGGGTAGTAATTTTCCAACTGAACAGTAAATCGGTGATTGTGGAAGAGATTAATGGTAATTGGCAGTCAGTTTTGGGAGTGAATGCACCACTAGAATGCTTTCCTGATGAGCATACGTATTTATACGCTCAGGGTAGGGTACGAGCAATTAACGACGTTTCAACTAATTCTTTAAGTGATTGTCATCGAGAGTTTTTGCAAGGTCTACAAATTCAAGCAAACTTGGTAGTTCCAATTAATATAGGTATAGAATTATGGGGTTTACTAATTGCCCATGAATGTAGCGCTCCCAGAAATTGGCAGGATACAGAAATTGATTTATTGCAACAGCTAGGAGATCAGGCTGCGATCGCCATTCAACAAGCACAACTCTATGAACAAACTTGTAAAGCTGAAACTGAAGCCAGAAATAAAGCAGAACAGTTAGGAAAGACTTTACATAAACTCCAAGAAACACAGACAAGATTAATTCAAACCGAAAAAATGTCCGGCTTAGGACAGTTGGTGGCGGGTATCGCTCACGAAATCAACAACCCCGTTAACTTTATCTACGGTAATCTGTGCCACGCCAGTGACTACATCGAACAACTGCTAGAAATTTTACGCCTCTACCAGCTACATTATCCCGATCCTGATACTGAAATTAGCGCTGCGATCGAAGCAGTAGATTTTGAATTTTTGGTAGAGGACTTGCCAAGAATCATTACCTCAATGCAAGTAGGAAGCGATCGCATCCGTTCAATAGTGCTGTCGTTACGCAATTTTTCTCGCTTGGATGAGGCTGAAAACAAGCGCGTTGACTTGCATGAAGGCATTGACAGCACCTTGTTAATTTTACAACATCAGCTGAAAGGAAATGATGAATTCCCAGGCATTCAGGTAATCAAAGATTATGGCAACATCCCAACGATAGAATGCTATGCCGGCCAAATGAATCAGGTATTCATGAATATTTTCAGCAATGCCATAGATGCTTTAGAAATGGGGAATGGAGAACTTGTACTGAGCGAAGCCGAAGTATGGGGAATGGGGAACTGGGAAATGGGGGCTGGGGAGGAGGACAAACAAGATAAGCCATCTTCAGTGCCTACTATCCACATTTCCACTAGAATCTCAGCAGATAACTCTCGTCTATTGATTCGTATTAGTGACAATGGGCCGGGAATGACTCCAGAGATAAAAAAGCGAATTTTTGACCCATTTTATACTACCAAACCTGTGGGTAGGGGTACAGGATTAGGATTGGCAATCAGTTATCAGATTATTTGCGAAAAACATGGTGGAATAATGGAGTGTATTTCCGAACCAGGCATTGGTACAGAGTTCTGGATTGAAATTCCCGTCAAGCCCCCAGCTAAAATAGTTCACTCAAGCTAGAGAAATAGATTTTCTACCTTATTTTCAGAATGTTTGTTTCAAAACTTAAAATTTGAATTAGTAGTTACTTTATTCATCTAAAAGGGTGATGATATTTTTTAAAAATAGGCTAAGAAAGGAATTTAGAAGTTATCCCATTAGTGCAATAAGCTGTTACGTATATAAGAAAGCATATCAACTGGTGAGGTTGTCCTTTGTCATTTGTCCTTGGTAACACACAAATGACTAATGACTAATGACTAATGACGGTCTACACGGAAAATAGTGCAATATGTAAGCGCGTTAGCTTATATTGACTTTGATTACACAATACTTTAAAAGTAAAGTTTCGTTGCAAAAAAACTACCTTCCATCTATGAGTGATAATCTAATAGTTGAAGCTCATAAATAAGCTTCCCTGGCAGATATAACAGCTGCATTTGGAATCGATTAAGTAAGAGGTAAAAGACGCTGTTTAACTTACATCTGTCTCGTCAAAACACAGCAACACCCAACGCGAAAACTGCTATTTACTCAAATGTGGAAGATTAGGGGGCGCTGTCACTAGATTTCATAACTTGTTTACACAAGCGATGAAAATTAGTACATCCCTGCATCTGATAAACAACGAGAGAAGATAGTTCAGCGAGTAGATGCTTGGGTGTTGTTGTGTTTAAAGAGAAGTCTAAGATATGGACTGCTCTTGGTGTAAGATTATACTAAGCTAAATAGTGAAAAATAATTTAAATAGCGCCTTATGTCAATTATTGCGCTCAGAGCGTGGTATCTACAGGATTACGAGCCGATTCCAGAACTAGAAAAACGTCCGCCAGACATTCGCTTGAGCAAAAAAAGCCTGCTGAGATCGGCATTGCGAGCAGACTTTTTAGAAGAAAGCGACGAAGTTAAGAAATCAACTTGGTTTGGGCGCTATCTAGAAGGGGAAAATATTGAATTTTATATTGAAGGGAGTGGTGGCTATTGCGTCGCCAACATTGACTTAATTAGTCATGAAATTTATTTTACCAAACAGGCACTGTTGGCTCAGTTAGAACCAACAATTTTTTTATCCTATCAAACTGAGTATGTTGCTGCGACAAATGCTCTCAGAGAAGAACTGCGAAAAAGTTTAGAAAGTTTAAACTTGCGATCGCGCCTTCCTCTAACATTAGTAGAATCCTCTCGCCCCAGTGGTGCTACTCTACGTATTAACCGCACGATCATGAGAAAAATCCGTAAGAGTTTGTTATTTATCGCTGACACCACACCCATCACTAGTGTTGACGGTAAAGAAACCCCCCAACTAATTCCTAGTCCCAATGTCTGTATTGAGATTGGCTATGCTATCCAAAGTAAGCGATCTGAACAGATTGTACTAGCACAAATGCAACGTCCAGATATTGAAGGACAATTTCCCTTCGATTTACCCACACAGCAAATTTTGCAATTTCAAGACACTACAGAACTAAATAAAATCTTGACAGGAACAATTCAAAACCAGCTAGCACGATTTAAATTGTTTTTTTGAGCAATATTTATGATGTAAATCAAAATAATTGGACAGGTTTCTTTTGCAGCTTAGAAGTAATCGAGCTTACCCGATCAACCACAGAAATCATGTATTTGTAATCTGGTACTTGTCCATTGGGTACATACCCCACTTCTTGAGCTAAACCAGAAGGCGCATCACTCATCACTTTGCGGATGAACTCTTGACGGTTACGTTCTACATTAGGGCCAATCAAGACTACGCCTAATGGTACATAGTGAGGGTCTTTAAATAGTATGCGGAATTCCGTGGGGGCAAACTGTGAACCGTAGAGAGCCAATTCCGCCTCTGAGACAGCACAGGCGATCGCTTTTCCTTGAGCCACCAATTCCAGCGCGGCTTTAGGTGTGGGTGCAAATAGGATCTCAGCTAGTGTTGTACCATAAAGATTGTAAAGAGGGAAATAATACCCTGTTGCAGAACCTAACTGACCTAAAGCCAGTGTTTGACCTTGTAACTGTTTCAATTCTGTAATTGGACTCTCTTTACGAACAACGAAAATTGAGCGCAAATTATTAATACCTATTAAAGGAAATAGGGGAGCATATTGGTGACGTGCGATCGCAATAGCCGCTAAACCCGGTGGAGCAAATACCAATGACCAAGCACGAGCTTCTAGGCGCTCAACCGCTCTATTTTCATTAAAAACTGGCTCTAGCTGAATATACGAGTTTGTTTTTTCACCCAAATAACTATTAAATTTAGCATATTGATTAATTATCTGTTCGCCTCCACCATAGTTGATAACGCCAACAGTTAACGTACCATTAATATCATTTGGTGATTGACAAGCAGCAAATGTCAAACCTAGCAGATTAAACAGAAATAAACGTCGGGGAAGTCGCAAAAACATCACTAATTATTGGTTAAGGAAGTAACTTGGTTTTCAGAACTAATTTAGATAAGTTTGACTGCTGCCTAAATAGGTTATATCGCGGCAAAAAATTAATATTTATTTAAATATTGTTGAGATGCTTTCTAACAGGTATAAATAAATATTAGACAAACTCAGATACTACCTTCATTGGTTAGGTTATGTTAAACAACATTACATTAAAAAACTTAAAAATCGGTGCTAAATTTAACTTACTTTTAATATTAGTTTTCATGGTCAGTATTGTGGGAAGTGCGATTGCCTTATCCAGTGTACTTCAGGGGAGAGCGCAAAATGAAGTAACTTCTCAGGCGCAGATTCTCATTCAAATGGTGAACGCAGTTAGAGATTATACACAAAACCGTATAGATCCCTTATTAGCACCTAGATTAGACACTAACCCAACATTCATGCCTGAAGTTGTACCAACTTTTTCTTCTAAAGAAGTCTTTGAGAATTTTCGTAAAAAGCCTGAATATAAAAACTTTTTTCATAAAGATGCAACACTTAATCCAACAAATTTAGCGGATAAAGCTGATAATTTTGAAACTCAACTTGTAGAACGTTTTCGCAATGAATCCAAAACTCAAGAAATTACAGGCTTTCGGAAATTGTCAGAAGGCGAAGTATTTTACATAGCGCGACCATTAAAGATTACACAACAGAAATGTCTGCGATGTCATTCTACACCAGATCAGGCTCCTAAGAGTCAGTTGGCAACTTATGGTTCAGAAAATGGTTTTGGCTGGCAACTTAATCAGATTGTTTCTGCTCAAATAATCTCTGTTCCTTCTCAAGAAATTTTTGCCAATGCCAAACGGACTTGGGTATTAATCATGGGGCTTTTAATAACTATCTTTGCGATCGTAGTTTTCTTAATTAACTTCTTAATCAAAAAATATGTTATTCAGCGCATCAGAAGAATTGAAAAAATAGCTCAAAAAGTTAGTGTTGGTGATATGAGCGCTGATTTTGAAGAAAGCTCTAATGATGAGATTGGTGGGTTAGCAGAAGCATTTAATCGGATGAAAGCTAGCTTAAAAATAGCTATGGAGATGTTGAATAACCAAAGCTGATAATTCTTAATTAACGGATAAATAAAGGCAATATATAAAATATCAAGTAAGTAAGCGTTGCTGGAATTTCAAAGCTTTTTGAGGTTCGGGAATTTTTGATGCTAAAAGTTGCACAAATTCTGCACGGGAAATTTGCCCAGATGACTTAACAGCTTTTTGGACTAGAAACTTAGCTATTGGGCCTATTAAATCAGACAATTCCCGCTCACATTGATGCACAAAGCTATCGCTGATTACTTGAGATTCTTGACTTGGTAAATTATTAGACTGAATTTCAGATTTAACTGTAAATTCCTGTAGTAGAGTAGGTTTCTCTAGTAGAAACATTGTTTTCTTCTTAAAATCAATTTGTTGGTTTCCTCGAAGATGAAGGGTTAATTGATTAATTAATTCTTCGCAGTTGGGTGCTGATGCCGTAACTTGTTGGAGTAATCTTGAGGCAACGGGGCCGACAAATTCCAAAAGAATCTTTTCTAAACGGCTATAATTTTCCGTAGACAGAATGGAGGCAGGCGGATACCCAATTGAGTTTTGTTGAGAAAGTGAAGCTTGAGATGATTGTCTAAAAGATGGTGATTGAAGTGATTGCGCTTCTACTTTACTATCAAGATGCTTAAGCACCTGTAAAACTTCAGCCGCAGATTGATAGCGCTGTTTAAAGTGATGTAGCACCATTTTAGATAGCACAGATGCCAACTCAGAACTGACATTAGCCTGATGTTGCCAAGAAATTTCACCAGTATCTGGATCTTCCTCAAAGTTTATCGGATGTAACCCCGTCAGCGATTGGATACCAATAATACCCAAAGAATAAATATCGCTGTTAGAACGGGGCTTCCCTTGCCCCTGTTCTGTAGACATATATCCTGGAGTACCAATTATAATAGTAGCCCCACTGCGCCCTGAAACTGTAAGTAGTTGAGTTTGGACTTGTTTAACTGCACCAAAGTCAATCAGCACTAACTTACCGTCTTTTTGCCGCCTGATTATATTGTCTGGTTTGATATCTCGATGGATAACGTTATGGCTGTGAATAAATTGCAGAATACTCAACATCTGTTGCAGAAGTTGAATTACTTGATCTTCTGTCCAAAGTTGATTCGGTAATAGTTCTGCTTTTAGAGTATGCCCCTCAATAAACTCTTGCACCAAAAAGAACTCTTGGTTATCTTCAAAATAGGCTAAAAGCCGAGGGATTTGGTCATGGCTGCCCAGTTGCTCTAGTGTTTCTGCCTCACTGGTAAATAGCCGTCTAGCAGTTTCGAGAAATTCGGGGCTACGAGTGACAGGCTTAAGGTGTTTGACAACGCATTTCGGGAAACCTGGCCGATGGGTATCTTGAGCTATATAGGTTTGACCGAATCCACCTCCCCCTAAGACTTGGAGGACTTGGTAACGTCCGTCTAATAATTGTCCTAACATTGTCTCACTTGCCTTAAGTCCTCAAATTCATCTTGGCACAACTACCAGTTTTGGCAAGATGAATTTGAGGTAGATAATGCTGAAATTCAAAGGTTTTTTGAGGATTGTACTACACACAAGTTCATGACTCCCTACACTCCAGATGAGCTTGTAACCATATTATTATTGAAGTTTTAATTGTTTAGAAATCGGCAGTGCCACAACTTTTGAAGTTCTTGCTGGTTGAGAGACTACAGTTACTTCTCCCTGTGCAGTTTTATTTACAAAGTAAGTAATTCCCCTAAAGCTCAATTTATAAGCTACTGGTGATAGAGGAACTTCTGCCGATTTTGAATTTGGATCAACATGATAATTAATGCCACAGTACATTAAATTATAAGCTGGCCCGAGTTGAGGAACTGGTTGAAAGGGCTGTTCTGTTTTTTTGCTGTCAACTTTGCTTGGGTTGTATTCGTAGCTCAGACCACGATAGTAAAGTTTCATAAATTTCGCCTCCTGAATAACTAACTGTTGTTCAACAATGCCAATGACTTATCAGAGCTTGATTGGAGAGTTATGCAGGAACAAAGGAACCGATTAAAGGATTAGCCGTCTAAAGTGAGGAGTCATTGGGCATTGGGAATTGGGCATGGGGCATTGAGCATTAGTTATTCTTTCTTCCTCTGCCTCCCCTGCTCCCTTACTTCTTCCCTCATCCCCACCTCCCGTATGCTTACCCTTTTCATTCAGGGGTTACGTGGTTAACAATGGGTTGAATGTTTTTTTAAATGGTTCAATCTTATGGCTAGAACTCCAAATGAATATGCCGTATACCTCCTACTGGAAAGCGGCCACCGGGAAGAAGTCCGTTTTCCTACTATTCAAGAGTTTCAGAAGTGGTATAGCGGCGAACTTGTGCCAAAATCTGCTTCCAATGACTTTATTAGTGTGCCGATCAAAAATATTCAAGGGGAATATATGGTAGTAAGACCTTCTCGGGTTGTGGCAATCCGGGTAGAACCTATTTTTAGTTCCAGTGTTGAAAGATTCAACTAAATGATGAGAAAAACCCTTGCTTTACTTTCCTTGAGTCTGGGAGTTGTCCTTGTAAACCCTCTTTGGTCGGCTGTTGCTCAGGTTCCTAACTTACTGCCCTTGCCAATACCGACTACTCCCGATCTCTCTCCGGTGCCAATACCAATCACTCCAGAGATAACACCGCCGCTAAAACCGATCGCCATAGGAAGCGATTGTACGCTCCAGCAGAGGTGCTTGGGTTGGGATGATCAAATTTGGGGTCAAAGAGGTAAAACAGGTGATCGTAATGCGTTGTTGGCTTCCATTGATAACAGTCTGATCTACCTAACAAAGGGTGAAGCGATCGCAGCATATCAAAATTATCCAATCAAGGAGATTACCCTCGATCGCGTCCGCCGGAGTTTGTTACGTTTCCGCCAACTGGTTGTCAGTTCTAAGTCACCCGCCCAATTACAATCTGTCGTCCGCCGTGAGTTTGTCTTTTACCAGTCTGTAGGCAACGATGGCAAGGGTACTGTTAAATTCACTGCTTACTACGAACCTGTTTATACCGCTAGCCGTGTCAAAACTGCAGTATATAAATATCCCCTTTATCGCCTACCACCTGATTTCAGCCAATGGCCGAAACCCCACCCCAAACGAATTGATTTGGAAGGGAAGGATGGTTTACAAGGGAATAAGAGCAAATTGCGCGGTTTAGAACTGCTGTGGTTCCGCGATCGCCTCGACGCATACATGGTACATATCCAAGGTTCTGCTCAAATTAAGTTAACTAATGGCAAAACAACGTCAGTTGGCTATGCAGGTGGAACAGATTACCCCTGGACTAGTATCGGCAAAGAACTAGCCAAAGATGGCAAACTGCCACTAAATGGTTTGACAATGCCACGTCTAATTAGTTATTTCCGGCAAAAACCCCAGGAGTTGAACAATTATCTGCCCCGATGGGAACGATTTATTTTCTTCCAAGAAACAAGTGGTAGACCAGCAACTGGTAGTATTCATGTGCCAGTGACAGCAGAACGTTCCATTGCTACAGATAAGTCTCTCATGCCACCAGGAGCGCTAGCTCTGATTTACAATTCATTTCCCTATCCCGCCAGTCGTGGCAAACTAGAGAGGCGTACTGTCAGCCGCTTTGTGCTTGATCAGGATACAGGAAGCGCCATCAAAGGCCCGGGCCGGGTGGATTATTTTATGGGTTCTGGTAAACTAGCAGGCGATCGCGCTGGCATCACAGGCGGCAATGGTTCACTATATTATTTGCTGCTTAAAGAATAAGTATTGGGCATTGGAAATGGGGCATGGGGCATTGGGCATTGATTATTCTCCTTGTCTCCCCTGTTCCCCACTCCCCACTCCCACCTAATATGGTGGATAAGCAAAATCATCTTCATCGGCATAAACGTAAGAGTTAGAAACTCCTGCCATTGCCAATTTAGGCGTTTCTGATTTTACAGGTTCCTTCCCAAAATCTTTGTATTCTTCAAAAGTCTTGCAAATCATTGCAGACTCCAGAGAATCCGAAGCTATTAAATATTGAGTTAAAGTCCCTACCGTGGGATGTTTGTAGTCTACAGTTGAAGCGACTAGAACTGTATTTGGTTCAATACCTCTTTCTTCACACTCAATTATCGGGCAAAAAATCCCGTGAGCATGGAACAAAGGGCCTTTTGGCGTTAAAGGTTGCTTGCGGTAAACAGCATAAGCTTTTTCTAGTTCAGCCACGAATCCACTAACTACTTTACCTTGTTGATATTCGCAGTAGGTTTTGCTGAAACTCGCTCCGGCAGCACCATTAAGAGTTAGTTGTAGTGGTGATTCGTGTAAAAATTTTTTATTTTCACCCACTATAAAAATTAGATAGCGAGTAAAGGTTTTAAATTTAAGTTTATCTGCTAAAAAGGCATCATAATTCTCTTTAAGCGTACCCAATTTTAGACCACTTTCCCGGTCTTTAACAGACAATGGCCCCCGACGCACTAAAACCAAGTTTGGAGTAGTGCTAATAAAGACTGTTTCGACTCCAGAACTAAATTCATGCTCTACCTGCTGCCAATTATGATCTGGCACAAAGCCTACAGCATTGGCGTTATCTAGTTTAATCGCCAAACCGTGGGATTGCATACCATCTGTGCCATACCGAGGATTAATCATCTGACACCAAGGGATGACTTGAGAAGGCGGTGCATTAAATTTCTCGTCTTCAAAGTCGAAATTAGCAGATGCTTTCATCGTTTTAGGCTATCAAAGTGTTTTATTGAACAAGTTTATCGGCAAAGCGCTGAGGAAAGGAGAGCCAGAAAGAGAGCGTTGCTACGAGATTTACTCGTGCCTTGCGTGTCGCCCTCAAAAGGAGGTCGAACATGCCGTCAAACTGGTGTAGTAATTTTTCCAGGGTAAAGCAAAATCAATCTATGTTGCAATCCCTGTTTCGTTTTGTAACAACAGATTCTTGTCGAAATAGTGCTGGGCATTCAGCAATTATTGCTCAGTATTCTTTCTGTAAACTCATAGCTGCGAGAGTCTTTAAATCGGGCACTTCTAAGTCAGGTTTACTGACTGCTGACCCTGTGATGTTAACTCCTTGTGGATCTGCTCGACGGTTTACCCAAACTGTTGATAGTCCTAGAGATTTGGCTGTAACGATATCGTGATATACACTAGCAGCAACATGTAATATCTGCTCTAGTGGCAAATCAATTCTCTCAATAGCCAGTCTGAAGTTGTTTAAGGAGGGTTTGTAACTTTTTGCCTGTTCTGCTGTGATTATTTGGTCAAATTCCACCTCTAAGTGTTTTGCAGAAAAAGCAAATAGATCGTCATCTACATTGGAGATAATTACCAACTGAAACTTTTGCTTGAGGGTTTTAAGTGCCTCAACTGTATCGGGGAAAGGTAGCCAATGCTGAATCGAATCAGCAATTGAATTTAGTTCCTTGACAGTTGGCTCAAAGCCAAATTGTTCACCAAATTTCTCGACTACTCTCTTCAAAATTTCCCTATATTTGATATAATAACCCTTTTCAAGTTCTGCTTCAAATTCAGCAAAAAGTTCCAGAATTCGAGCGTCATCTAAATTAGTGTTGTGTGCTAGCAGAAGTGGCTTAAGCGCTCCTAAAATGCCGTTCTCCCAATCAATCAGGGTTCCATAACAATCGAAAGTTAAAGCTTTATACTGATTGAAATTAATCACCTTTTTATACTCCAGAGCTTGATTCTTATAGTGTTCAGTTTTCATAAACTGGAAAACAGGTTAATCCATCTACATTGGCGCAGCCTGCCGTAGGCATCACTACACCCACATAATGTTTAATTCTCTAGACATTCCTTGTATCAGATTTTCAACTGCTAAAAAATTGGCAAGGCAAAGTGTGAGGGTCGTTTTAAGGTTTCTAACTAACTGCTTTACAAAAGCAGTACTAAAAAATTTATATGGTACTTATCTAAAAAAAGTAATATTGCTGAGTTTAGCGTGTGGGATAATGTTACTTCACAGGGGAAATTATTCCTAATAAGTATAGTTTGTATGCATCTTAAATTTCAGGACACACAAGCGAATACCACTGAACAATTAAACTCCACTGAACAGCAATCTCACGGCAAGCCATCTAGACCTTCTTCGGTAGCAGAGGCAGTGGTTAAAATGCTAGGAGATATGGGAGTAGAGTATGCCTTTGGGGTTTCGGGAGGTGCGATCGCCCCAGTGTGGGCTGCATTACATCAAAGTTCCCTCCAGGTGCTGCACTTTCGCCACGAAGCTGGAGCAGCTTTTGCAGCAATTGAGGCTTACTTTGTTAGCGATCGCCCGGTTGTGGTATTCACTACTACAGGGCCGGGGATCACCAACGCTTTGACAGGGCTGTTGGCTGCCCGTTGGGAGGGCGCTAAGGTGATTCTTATCTCAGCTTCGACCTCAGCACCACAGCGTGGACGATGGGCTTGCCAAGAAACTAGCGCCTACACAATTCCCAGCGCAGGTATTTTTACTTCGGGGACAATATTCCATTATGCGACAACCCTCGAATCCAGCGATGAACTTCCAGAGATTGCTCGAAGGCTTGCCATCGGTCTAGCACAACCGGAAGGATTTGTAGCTCATATCAGTATTCCCACAAATATCCAGACAAGTCCAGTAAAAACATCTTTGCCACAAGTAACTCTGTGTCATGCGATAGCAACGGCAAGTGAAGAAACAATCGGAGAATGTGTCCGGTTACTATCTGAGGGAGCCTTTGCAATCTGGGTAGGTTTCGGGGCACGGGGTGCTGCAAAAGAGATTCGCCAGCTTGCTGAGAGAACAGGGGCTGCCGTAATGTGTTCACCACGGGCCAAAGGTATTTTTCCTGAAGATCATCCTCAGTTTGTAGGCGTTACTGGCTTTGGTGGGCATGAGTCTGTTTTCAGGTATATGAGGGAGCAACGTCCAACGCGCATACTGGTGCTGGGAACACGTCTTGGTGAGTTTACCTCATTGTGGAACCCTGAGATGATTCCCAGACACGGCTTTTTGCATGTTGACATCGACACAAAGGTTCCAGGAACTGCATATCCATCCGCCGAGACTTTTGCCATCCAGTCCGACGTAGCAATATTCCTAAAGAACCTGCTGAAGAACTTCCCAGAAAGTACTGGTCGCTCTAGGGCAATAATGCTGCCTCGATTTAAACGCGATCTCATCAAGCCACGTGTGGACGGTCTAGTACGACCGGAACTGCTTATGAATGTAATTCAACAAGTGATTGTTGATGGAAGCGATGCATTAGTAATGGCAGAGTCAGGTAACTCGTTTGCTTGGGTAATTCATCTGCTGCGATTTACCACATCAAGTCGTTATCGGATAAGCAACGGATTTGGTTCTATGGGGCATTTTGTCACAGGTGTAGTAGGTGCTGCTTTAGCACGGAATGGCAAGGCTGTGGCTATTGTCGGAGACGGTGCCATGCTGATGAACAGCGAAGTAAACACGGCTGTAAAATATCAAGTTCCTGCGGTCTGGATTATACTCAACGATGGGCGCTACAACATCTGCGAACAGGGAATAGCATATCTAGGATTCAAGAACGTAGATGCAACAATTCCGCAGGCAGATTTTGTCAAGATTGCTCAGGGTATGGGAGCAGATGGTATTCGGGTAGAAAGGGAAGCTGGCGTTCAAATAGCACTAGAAAAAGCGATCGCGGCGAAGGGCCCATTTGTGGTTGACGTAATCATCGACCCCACCCAAATAGCACCCACTCAAAGTCGTAATCTAAGCCTGATTTTACAGGGCGCTACGAATTATTAAAAGGTGATTAGATATGACGCATCTTCCAGTCGGTATTCGTTCGCTTGCTTTGAGCCTTCCAAGTATCAGACGCACAAATGATTATTACATAGAAAAATATCCTGAGCTAGTCGCTCAAGCCGAGCAAAAAGGTTTTGCAAAGTTATTTTCACTTAGTGAGTCCATTTCCAGTAACGAGTTTGACCAAGAGATGTTGCGCTATCTGTCAGATCCTTTTCGCGGCACTGTTGAGCGATGGATGCTGGGATCTGGTGAGTCTTCTTTGACGCTGGAGTATCAGGCTGCAATAGATGCTCTCCATGCCGCAAAGCTCTCTCCTGACGAAGTTGAATTGATGATTGTTGCCTCAGTGTGGCCTGAACAAATTGGATTTGGCAATGCTGCTTTCCTAGCCAGTCAACTAGGTCTCCAGGGTGCTGCTTGGAATCTTGATGCGACCTGTGGAAGTACTCCGGTTGCACTTCAAACTGCCTGTGCTTTGGTGAAAGCAGGAGAGTATCGCAATGTACTGGTAGTTATTTCATGTACCTACTCTCGCTTTTTCGACGAGGATGATACATTTCCCTGGTTTACTAGCGACGGTGCTGGAGCTTTCGTAATTGGCTCATTAGAACCGAACCAGGGAATCCTTGGTACAAAGACTGTTCATACTGCTGCATTAAATGAAGTTCTCTTTGCTCAAATCATCAAGGACAAGCAAAACAATCCGCAAGTCCGTATGCAAGTAGGCAAGGGTGGGAATGCTCTTGGCGAAACAGCTGGGGAGTTTCTGCGTAAATGTTGTGAGGGTGCTGTTGCTGCTGCTGGTGTAACTATTGAGCAAATTGACTTTTTTCTTTTCAATACACCTACAGCTTGGGTTGCAAGTTTCTGCACGCGCATATTAGGCATAGATCCAGAATGTACGCTCAACCTCTACCCGCAGTATGCAAACCTTGGTCCAGTACTCACTGTGGCAAATTTATACCACGCTGCACAGTTAGGCAAAATTCGCGAAAATGATTTAGTTCTCATTTATGGTTCCGGCTGTTCAGGTGCTGCTGCTGCAACTGTAATGCGTTGGGGCAATGTGGCACTAGGTACTGACCCTATGAAGCAATTTAACTCAATAGGAAAAGATACCGGAGGTAGAAACCTAGTTTCTTGTTAAGGTCATATAGAAAGATTGAAATTATGTCTCAAAAGTTGACAGTGCAAAGTAAGATTCTTACAGTAGGAATTTTTTTGTTTTCTATCATTTTTCCACTCAAAGTCTCGGCACAAAATTATGACGAGATTTATATTTTTGGTGATAGTCTTTCTGATACAGGTAATGTATTCAATATAACGAAAGGAGCTATACCTCCAAGTCAAACTTACTTTAATGGACGTTTTTCTAATGGTTCAGTCTGGGTAGAATATCTCGCCTCTGATTTAGGGTTAATATTCAATCCGAAAACTAATTTTGCCTATGGTGGTGCAACCACAGGGTCTAAGAATATCGGTATTAGTGGTTTACCAGGATTGCAGCAACAGATTAATAGCTTTACATCGGCAAATCCGTCTGTAAACCCGAATGCTCTTTATATAATTTGGGCTGGTCTGAATGATTATGTAGATAACTTTTTCGTTAACATTCCGGATTCTACCCCATCAGTCACCCAAGTAATTAACCAAGCAGTCTACAACTTATCAGCATCATTGACATCGCTTGCTGCTGTTGGTGCTAAAAATATTATGGTGGTTAACCTGCCAGATTTAGGAAAGTTTCCAGTTGCAGGCAACAATAATCAAGTTTCCACCTTAATTAGTACTTCTATCAATATACACAACTCCAGCTTGACCACAAATCTTAATTTTTTAAGTCACCAACTCAGCCCTGATATCAATATTATTTCTCTTGATGTTAATTCTCTTGTTAATAGAATGATTGCAGATCCTGGGGAATTCGGTTTTACAGATGTGACCGAATCTTGCATTGGAAACTTATCGGTAATCCCTATAAATATTTCTCCGCAGTCAGTTGTCTGTACTCCTGATAAGTTTCTATTCTGGGATCAAGTTCATCCAACGACCGCCACTCATCAGATCATTGGAGAATTAGCATTTTCATTACTCAAACCAGAGTCTGTACCTGAACCTTCTGTTCTATTAGGGCTGTTGGCATTTGCTAATTTAGGTGCAGTTTTGCTAATGAAACGGACATAGTAATATCAATACAGCAGATAAATTCCACATTTCAGACTGCTGCTGAATTTTGATTTATAACTCCACAGCCCCTAGAGTTTTCAGAGTGGAAATAGTCGCCTCAGTCATTCCTGTAACGCCAGTAATGTTCATGCCTTCGTAAAGTCTAGGGTTCAGAATAGTTTTTAGACAATCACCAGTCAAAGTATCCCAAAGCTTAATTGTCCCACCTTCACAAGCACTGCTTAAGGTTTGTCCGTCGCTACTAAAAGCAACCGACCATACTAAATTGCTGTGTCCCAACAAAGTTCTGACACAGCTACCAGTGTTAACATCCCACAACTTGACAGTTTGGTCACTGCTACCACTGGCTAGCGTGTTACCATCCATAAAAGCTATAGAGTATACGGAACTAGTATGTCCCTGCCAAGTTGAGAGACACTGAGTAGTTTTAACATCCCATAACTTAACAGTTTGGTCGCTACTACAACTAGCTAGCGTTCTACCATCCGGACTAAAAGTGACCGACCATATAAAACCACTATGACCATACAGAGTCTGAAGGCATTTACCAGTGTTGATATCCCACAACTTGATTGTTTGGTCTTGACCAGTACTCGCTAAAGTTTGACCGTCCGAGCTGAAAGCGACTGACCATACCACCAAAGCGTGTTCTTGCAAACTATTGAGACACTTCCCAGTGTTAACATCCCACAACTTCACTGTTTTGTCTTCACTGCCACTTGCAAGGATACGACCATCGGAACTAAAAACAACTGATGTGACCCGATTACTATGTCCTCGCAATGTTTTGAGACACTTTCCAGTGTTAACATCCCACAACTTTACTGTTTTGTCTTCACTGCCACTTGCAAGGATACGACCATCGGAACTAAAAACAACTGATGTGACCCGATTACTATGTCCTCGCAATGTTTTGAGACACTTTCCAGTGTTAACATCCCACAACTTTACCATTTGGTCGCCACTACCACTTGCAAGCATATTACCTTCATGGCTGAAGATAACCGACCATATTCCATAACAATAACCCTGCAAAGTCTTGAAGCATAAACCAGTGCTGACATCCCACAGCCTCACTGTTTGATCGCTGCTACCACTTGCGATCGTTTGACTATTTGGAGTAAAAGCAACTGACCATATCCTAGTAGTATGTCCAGATAGAGTTGTAAGGCAACGAGCAGTACTAACATCCCATAACTTCACAGTTTGGTCATGTGAACCAGTGATAAGTGTATGGCCATCTAAATTGAATGCGACTGAAGTTACCCAGTCAGTATGACCCTGTAGAGTCTGAATGCAGCGACCAGTACTAACATCCCATATCCTTACAATTTTATCACGACAACCACTTGCTACTGTTTTACCATCGGGGCTAAAAGCGACTGAACAGATACCGATATTGGGATGTAGAAGGATTTGAAAAGTTTGACCAGTGCTGACATCCCATAGCCTTACTGTTTGGTCATCATCGCCACTGGCAAGAATGGTACCATCGGGACTGAAGGTAACTGATGTTACCCGATTACGGTGGCCTGAAAGAGTTTTGAGGTATTGCCTGGTACTAGTATCCCAGAGCTTGACTTTTTGGTCTTGACCACCACTGGCAAGTATGTGACAGTTAGGACAGAAGGCAACTGACCAAATCCCACCCTCATGAGCATAAAGGGTGGTCAAGCATTCTCCAGTTTTAGTATCCCATAGTTTTAGTGTTTGGTCTTGACTGCCACTGGCAAGTATGTGACCATCGGAACTAAAGGCAACTGACCAAAGCCAATCTGTGTGCCCGACACAAACAAGCAATTGTTGTCCATCCGCAACTCGGTATAAGCGAACCTGATTATTAGTATCCCCAGTCGCTAAGAGTTTTCCATCTGGGCTGAATGTAACAGAATGGATGCCTCCTAATGTTTCAGCAAAAACACAATTACTTAATTCAGCCTGAGCAAAATTTGCATTATGCAAATTAACTGAACGCATATCTGCTTGCCAAACGATTAGATCAGAAAAGTCATAGCTACTTAGATCGGTTTCTAGATAACAAAGCAGATTAAAAATATTGCCCGCCGTATATCCTGGTTCTAGCGGAGATTCTTGTCGCTGCTTTGCTAAAGTTTGAGTTAATACATTTCTAATGTTTCTTTTACTTCTTAAAACATTCAGCAACCCATCTATAATTGGTTTGATGATGAGGCGAACTTGAGTGTGTTTAACATAGTCTTTACCCGTCGCCTTCATCAGAGCATGACATCTGAATAAATAAATATTCTCAGTGAGAATCTCTTCACATATATGTTCTATCAAGCTACTAGTTACATACTCCATGACCACAGGCTGGAGGGTAAAAAGTAATCCAGTTTTTCCAATTAGCTTAGGCGTAGCTTTCTCGATTAACGATCGCCTGCCTAAAGATTCTAGAGCCTCTAGTAATTTTGCTTGTGGTACTGGTGATACAATATCTTCTCGCAATTCTGAGAGTGTAACCGACTCCCGATTAATCGCTAGCCAGTACATAATATCCTTTTCTAAATCTGACAAGCGCTCAAACTGCTGCTCTAAAATATCGCGAATGTCGCCAAAGACAGCCGTGTCGTGTTGCAAAAATTCAGTGACATTACCATTAAAAATATCTTGAATAGTTGTGGCAACTATCTTCAAGGCTAGTGGATTACCTGCATAGCGCTCAATTATTACTTTCCATTCGTCCTCTGTCGCAGATAGCCCTTTGAGTTTTAAGATTTCTTGTCCTTCTGCTATCTTCAAGCCACTCAGTGGTAGCGAACGAACAGATAATGCTTCTCCTTCCAGTAATGCCACTTCTTTCGGTTTTTCACGACTAGTTAGCACTAAGCAGCCTTGGTGAGTTGCTTCTCCTATCCGTCTTAAAAGCTCACCATATTCTTCATATCCTTCTCGATAAAGTCCTGCGCGGCTACCACTACGGAGAATTGACTCTGCATTATCAAGGATCACCAAACAGCGATGATTTTGCAAATAGTAGAGGAGTCTTGATACCCGATCGCTAAAGCTTTCTGGTAAGTTACCTTCTGTTTCTTGCTCGTCAGATAAAAATTGGATCAGGTTACTTAGAATAATTTTAACAGGTGGGGCTTCTCGTAGCGATCGCCAGATCACATACTCAAAATTTTCCTGAATCTGTTGAGTAAGCTTTATAGATACCGTTGTTTTCCCAATACCTCCTATCCCTAATAGTGCAACCAATCGACATTGTTCATTGAGAATCCATTGCTCTAGGGTAGTAAGTTCTTCTGTACGTCCATAAAAAACTGGGTTAAAGATAGCTTCTCCCCAATCTAGACGATTAATTGAGCTTAAATAGTCACTTTTATCTATTTTTAAATTGAAAGCTGAAAAAAGCTTTTCAATAGTTTGTTTATCAACCCCTCCTTCCCGATTCAAGACTTTCGAGATGGTCGCAGAATATAACCCAGAGCGGGCACTCATTTCTTCGAGAGTATATCTGTTTCCAAAATTTTCTTTTGCTTCTGACTGATGCTTGGCTTCCTTAATTTTTTGTAACCCCTTGGCAGTAAGTGCAACGCCACGCTTTCGTCTCCAATTCTGTAAAGTCATTTATTAACTCACGTTTGGGTAATCGCCTTTAACTAAAAGGATTATCTACTAGGTTGCTATAGATATGAGGTGATAGCTATCACAAAGGAACAATTTCATCTTGCAAAAATTTCAAATAGTTGTATGTCCAAAATGCTTACTAATGTCAGCCATCTTTAGGAATCTAATTGTTTCAGTAATTTAACACAACTTATTTAACATAAAATCTGGACTGTGGATCGTTGCTGATACAAGGTCTTCAGCCAAAAGCTTCTTGCACCAACCGCAATAGTTGATTTATTCCGTATGATACTAGTAATTTAATACCTTCTCGTTTCAGTAATGTGTTTGGGGCTTAACGCTTAAGTTCAATCTCAAAATCTTGATTTTCACTGGTAAAGACGTTTCAAAATTGGCAAGCTTGATAAGGAAAGTTTGTATATATCTAGCCTATCAATCAATGAATAAAACTGCTGCACTTAAATTTCCCCATTTGGCAACCTCCAGCAAGAAAAAGGCGCTTAAGCGAATTACCTTAAACTTGACATTAGATGAAGCTCAGAATCTTGAAAAGTATTGTGAACAAACAGGCAAACCAGCAATAGACGTGATTCGTGAACTGATTGAAGCCTTACCTTGACCTGTCAAGTCCCAGTCCAGAAAAATCATGACTATAGTAGAAGGTGTTGTAGATTTGGACAAAGGTTTTCAGTTTACTCTGACAAGAGTAATTCAAGAGCGGTAATCATAAAATTAGACACTTCCAACTGGATATTTGCTACTTTCTTTGCTGTTGTTTGTTGCAAAAATACTAAAAAACAAGGGTTAGAAATTATTGTTTGATGGAAGTGACGACAGACTAAAATAGTCGCCGAACCGTATAAACAGTTTCTCAGCACTCATGTTGCAACTAAATATAAGTAAGTGAGCGTAAATAATTGTCGTTGGGATAAGGCAACAGGCAACAGGCAATAGGCAATAGGCATAAGGCAATAGGCAATAGGCATAAGGATTTTAGCCTAGTTCATTTCTCTTTACATAGTTTGGTTTTATTGTGCCAACTTATTTAGTTTCACGTCATCTTGTTTTCGGCGTGCTGCGATCGCCGTAAACGATCGCAGCACGCCTTTATTCAGTTTTTACCGTGTCTCTCAATCCTTACCAAAAATTACCCAAAGTCTAATATTTATATCTTGAGAATCAACCAAAGTGAAATGGTTAGCAAATCTACTTTTATTTTGTCTGTGGCAAGGCTCGAATGAGTTCTCTAATCACATCCGTCGCTGGTCTGCCTGTCTGTTCACAATATTTTTCGAGGTTCTTGGCTTCATTTGATGCCAGGTTTATAGTGATTCGCTTGACCGCCCATTTTTTGTTCATACTAAAACTGATAAATCGTGTACTCATAGCTTCAACCCCTGATTTTACCTCTCCAGATGGAAAGTAACCTAAATTTGGGATGTGCTGGGATACCTTTTTAAGGATGTAGGACTTACGCAAAACTACATATTGTAGGGGCAATTCATGAATTGCCTCTACCTGGAAATCTTTCTGTTTGCGTAAGTTCTAGGATGGTTAGGGAAGATTAAGCTTTAACCCAAACCTCTTGGAATACATACCCTAAACTACTTTTGTAGTTTAATCTGCACCTTCAATTGGTGCAAAACCTTGGCGCTGAATATTTTCTGTTACCGCGCGTGGTTCTAGGAATTGCAGTAGGTAATCAGGACCGCCTGCTTTAGAACCAACTCCAGAAAGTTTGAATCCACCAAAGGGTTGCCGCCCAACGATCGCTCCGGTAATATTGCGATTGATATACAAATTCCCGACTTCAAATTCTGTCTGCGCCTGCTGAATATGCGAAGGTGTTCGAGAATAAAGTCCCCCAGTTAAGGCGTAGTTCGTCCCGTTGGCGACTGCTAACGCTTCCTGGAAATCTTTCACCCGAATTACCGCCAGCACAGGGCCAAAAATTTCCTGCTGGGAAATTACCGCATTTGGCGATACTTCACTAAAAATTACAGGGCCGATAAAATATCCTTGTTCGGGTGCTGGTAATTCTAAGGCTAATTGTGCTTCTGCCTTACCCTTCTCAATATACTCGCGGATGCGATCGCGGGCATTAGCATCAATTACTGGCCCAACTTGGGTACTAGGTAACTCTGCTTCCCCAATGTTCAAGGATTTTGTCGCTTCTACCAATCGTTGCACAAAGGCTTCATAAATCGGTTCCAGCACAATCGCCCTGGAAGCCGCAGAACATTTTTGTCCACTGTAACCAAATGCCGATTGCACTACTCCTACAACTGCTTGGTCTAAATCAGCACTTTCATCGACAATGATGGCATTTTTGCCACCCATTTCAGCAATTACCCGTTTCATGTGCTTTTGTCCAGGTTTCAATATTGCGGCTTCTGCGTAAATTCGACAGCCAACTTCTTGAGAACCAGTAAAAGCAATTACATGAGTATCAGGATGATTTACCAAGTAAGCGCCGACTTGCGAACCTTTCCCTGGCACGTATTGAAAGACACCTTTGGGAAAACCAGCCTCTATTAAGATTTCGGTGAGTTTTGCGGTAATTACAGAAGATGTTTCCGCAGGTTTAAGAAGAGTACAATTTCCTGAAACTAAGGCTGCAACAGTCATTCCACATGCGATCGCCAGAGGAAAATTCCAGGGAGAAATTACTACAACAATCCCCCGTGGATGGTAGATATAACGGTTAGTTTCCCCAGCAAGGTCATAATTAACACCTTTATCTAGCCGTTCTATTTCATCAGCGTAGTACCGACAAAAATCTATCGCTTCCGAAACCTCTCCATCAGCTTCTTTAACAGGTTTCCCAACTTCCAAAACTATCCAAGCTGAAAGTTCGGCGCGGCGGAGTTCCATCAAATCACCCGCTTTCCGCAAAATATCGGCGCGTTGTTTCGCTGGTGTTTTCCTCCACCCAGGAAATGCTGCTTTGGCTGCTTGCATGGCTTGTTCAGCTTGTTCAACACTAATCAAGCCAACTTTACCAACTACTTCACTGAAATTAGAAGGATTGAGAGAATCAACAAATTCCGACGTATTAACATATTCCCCATTAATCAACGGCAAATAAGTTTTACCCAATTGTTGACGAACGCTTTGGAAAGCTTGCGCCGCTTTCGTTCTGATCTCTTCCACCGCATAATCGGTATCAGCTGCACCAAGAAAATGAGAGTTAGGAGTTAAAGATTTTTCTTCTTTGACAATTGGGGGCGCTAATAACTCTTCAATTGGTCTATTTTCGAGATTTTGGCGTAAAAAAGAACTATTAGCTGTATTTTCTAACAATCGGCGAATTAAATACGCCATTCCAGGTAATAATTCACCGTAGGGGCAGTAAACTCTAACTCGATAACCCCTGTCAACCAATGCTTTAGCAACTTTATCACCCATACCGTAGAGGACTTGTAATTCAAAGCGACGGCGAGGGACATTTAAACTTTCAGCGATGGCAATGGCGCGAGAGTGCGATCGCACATTATGGCTACCAATGGCAGAATAGACATATTGATGATTTTCTAGCAATAACTGAGTAATGGTTTCAAAGTTAGCATCAGTTGCCGCTTTATCATTGTAAACTGGCTGTTCCCAATGCTTCTGGGCTGCTTTGATAGTTTCTTGATCCCAATATGCGCCTTTCACCAAGCGGATTGTTAGGGGATAACCGCGTTCTTTTAACCAAGAAATTACGTTTTTGGCATCTTGCTCGCTATCACGCAGATATGCTTGAATTGTCATGCCAATATCTGTGCGTTGCCGAAATTCTTCTTCTAGTAAGAGTTTTTTCAGGATGCTGAGAGTTATGTCTTTATAAGCATACTGTTCCATATCAAAATGCACAGCTGCGCCCAACTCTTTAGCACGACGTAAGAGAATCCGAATGCGATCGCTAACTCGCTCCTCACTACCTTTAGCATCTAATGGGTCAAATTGGGAATAAAACGCCGTTAATTTAACAGAAACTTGAACTTTTGGTATGGTTTCGCCATCAGCCTCATCAATAGCCGGGATAGCTGCCCAATTCTTTGATGCTTCTACCAATTGTTGCATTAATTCTAGATAGCGTTCTAGATAAGACTGCGCTTCGGCTTCGGTAATCACCGCTTCACCAAGTAAATCAATGGTGAAAGCCATTTTTTCTTTTCGCAGTCGTTCAACTGTTTTGATGACTTGTTTAATATTTTCCCCAGAAATATATTTATGGGCAAGAGTCTCAACGGCTGTACCAACGGTTGTCGCAGCAACTTGGCCTGGCATCGAGTCGGGGTTAGCAAAGTTTAGCATTCCCTTCAAAGCTGCCGGTAATTCTACAGATTCATCTCCTAAATATTCTTGTAAATGTGAAGCAATTTCTGATTTACTGTGTAAAGCAGGTAGCGTGTCTATAAAGCGAAATAGTTGCACCCGTAATCCAGGATTACTCATCGCCCAAGCTAATAATTTATCATCCCAGCGCATTTGATCCCGTAGGGAAGAAAAAAACGAACGATTTTCCTGCGTTGCGGCTAGAAGTTGTTTAGCAATTTCTTGGGTTTTAGCTTCGTAGGTGCTTGTTTGTACTTGTAATACCACTGATAATAAACTCCGTTAATCAAGGCAAGGCTTTTTGTACAAAGCCTGTGTCTTCTATTTTGACGCTTTCATTTAGCTGTCACCATATCTAATGGTTTGCCAAGTTGCAATTTAAGTCTGACAGCAAGAGAATTCTAAGTAGTGGCTTTTAACAAGCAGAATTTTGAATAACACTGATAATTGGGCAGAAGGGAAGGATTTTCCAGCTTTTTCTCTCATTGCATCTTCCCTCTGTGGTTTGAACAGGATGTACTTATCTTTTCCAATACTAAGAATGGGTATACTCACTCTATGCCTACAGAAAACTTTATGGATATTTTATTTTCTAACTGGCAACATACACTCCAATTTTTTGGTGTTGACCAGGTAGCGGCTGAAAAAGCCTTTAATTCGTTGGTTGCAGCTTACTCTATCCCTAGTCGCTACTACCATACACTAAAACACATCGATCGCGTTCTCAGCACAATTCAGATTTTACAAGGCTACACCAATAACCTAGCTGCTGTTCAACTAGCTGCCTGGTTTCACGATGTAGTGTATGACACTGAAGCTAAAGATAATGAAGAACGAAGCGCAGACTATGCTTTTGAGTTGCTGAATACTTTAGATATTCCAGAAAGTACTATAAATACTGTTACGCGTCTCATTTTGAATACTAAAGACCACCAAGCTGCGGTGAATGACTGTGATAGCCAAGTTCTAATTGATGCAGATTTAGCGATTTTGGCTGCTAACTCAGTGGAATATGAAGAATACGCCCATGCTATTCGCCAGGAATATGGCTGGCTTCCAGAGAAGGACTATATCACGGGTCGTCAGAAAGTTTTAGAACGATTTTTGCAGCGATCGCATATCTATTTTACGCCTTTAATGTTAGAGTTCGCCGAACCCTCTGCCCGTGGCAATATCCAGGCAGAAATTCAGTCTTTATTGGCTGATTAATTTTACAGCACGGTCGCAGTGAATGGAATGATGCCTCCGGTACAACAAGGGCGAACGTGGCTACAAAAAAAGACCAGCGACTTGAACTTGAACTAAGAGAAAATTAGCAACGGGTTAAGCCATTTATTTTTAGCCCGCACAAGCGGGTAAAACCTCGTCTACACGAGGTTTGTAACCGCCAAGTCGAATTTTTCTATCGCTAGAAATTTTGAATTGTTTAACGTCTGCCACCACCACGGTGAGGCACTTCAACTTCAGTGTCTTGTAACTTTCTTTTCGGTGCAAATACTTCTTGATGTTGTTGCGGCTGAATTTTTTCTTGTGCAAACTTGGCACGGGTGCGAACTCCGAGATCGGCATCGGTATCAAGCATTTGCTGAAGTTGATTTGTAATCCGCGACGCTTGATCGGGTAAAGTAACTGCTATTGCAATAGCTAATGTTTCTAAACTCGTCACTGCTGCATAACGGACTACCCATTCTGGATCTTGAGAAATTAATAATAGTGCTTCTAATACCTCAGTCTGAACAGATTCTACTTTCTCCGGCGGTACTTGATGCCAGCGCAAAGTGCCTAATCCTCTAGCAGCTGCCCGCCTTACACTTAAAGAAAAATCGGTTTTTGCTGCCTCCAACAAGGTATCTAGCGCCCTAACATCGCCAATTCCTGCTAAGGCACGAAGCGCCCAGGCTCTAGCACCATAGTTATAGTCATCAATTAGTTCCAATAGTGGCGATACTGCGGCTTCTCCGATCGCAATTAGTCCATCCACTGCCGCCACCGCCGCCCCTGGATTGTTGTAGCCCAAAGCTGCAATTAGAGTGGGAACAGATTCCTCTATATCGGCTGCTGCTAACTCTTGAACTGCGTCTACTAAGCGCTCTGACGAATCTGCTTCTTGTACAGCACGGATCAATATTTGGGCAAGATCGCTGTTATTCATAACAATTTTTCATGAGTAATTAGCCGTCAGCCAATTGTAGCTTAAGTTATCCGTAGTTGACATAATACATAAACCCCCTAACCCTGATTTTGCAGTTGGGTTGGGGATTTATGTATAGGAAGCATTTTTTGTAACGTATTAATAAGAACTTATTATTTAGAATTTATGACTACAATAGCGAGTCCATCAAATTAATCACTTTAATCGCATCTTCTGACAAAGTGGTTGGTGTTGTGTGATTGACTTGATGTTCTAGTAATCCTTTGAGAGAAATGAGTTTCAGGCTATTTTCAGCAAGAGTCTGTGCGATCGCATCTGCTGCGGGTAAATATCCAATAGCTCCCAAATCTGCTAACACTGCTCGACGCAATTGCAATCGCTCACCCGCCAAAGCCTTTACCAACCGTTCTCCATAAGCTGGTTCTTGGGTTAATTGATACATTGCTCGTGCGGCGGCATATTGCACCAATTCAATTGGATGCTCTAAAAATGGCTTTACCAAAGAGGTGAATTCAGTCGCCCTCAAGGTTCCCAAGGCTTCTAAAATGGCTTCGTAGGGTTGAGATAAATCAGGTTGCTGTGAGACAAGCTGTTCTCCATGTAAACCTACCGCTAATAGCTTGATCAGGGCGGGAATACAAACCGGATCGCCTAACATTTCCAAAGATTGTGCTGCTGCTTCGCGCACATAAAAATCTGAGCAATCTAAACACGTAATTAAAGGTGAGACTGCTTGGCGATCGCCTAGTTTTCCCAAGGCTCTAGCTGCGTTCCGTCTTAGAGGATATCCGCCTTCTGGTGTTCTGTCGGCTTTATCCTCTAAAGCTTTGATCAGTCCTGTAACCGCAGCTGGTTCACTTATGCGAAACCTACCCAACCACCAAGCAGCATAAAATCGCAAACCTAAATCTTCACTTTCTAGATTTGCGATCGCTTGTTCTACTGTTAAAGATCCACCATCGGCATTATCACCTGTCGCGGATAAATCTTCAAATTTCTGTGGACTGGAATTCATTAGGAAGAAGGATGCTCACTTTGTTCGCTATTTGTTGTTTCAGCGTTTAATGGCTGAATACTAACTATTTTGCCACCCAAGCGAGTAATTCGCTGCATTTCTTGATTCATCCGGTTTTCAGGCACTGTGAAAAATACACTGGCACTAGAGCGAATCGGATAGTTGTTTTTTTGGGTTTCTTCGCTTTGGCGCAAACCTACTACTTCATATCGGAAGGAGCGATTACTATTTCTACTACTAATTTGTCCAACCATAAATCACTTCCAAATTTCAAATTTTAAGTTTTCAATAGTCATTAATCAATGACTAATGACTATTGACAAATGACACTAAAGCGGTTTCACACTAGCTATTTTACCACCTTGTTTTACCACTCTCTGGAAGTAACTAGATAGTTCTTCATAAGGTATTACCACCGCTTGATTGACACGGCGTGTGCTAGGATAACCGGCACCAAAAACACCTGCCACTTCAATACGGTAGAGTCTGCCTTCTTTACCAAATGTTCCCGCACCACCAAAAGTACTGTTGGGGGTAACGCCTTTTTCGGAAGCAACGTATGAAAAACCTGAAGAAGCACCAGATGGAGGAACAACAACAGATGCGCTATTGCGACCTAGTTCAGCAGCAAGGCGGGAGGATTTGCCTTTGAGTTGGGAAGTATCGCTACTGGCATAGCCGCGATAAAGTTGGAATATCCGGCTGAATCCTACAGTTTTCTGTCCTGTTTGGGTGTTAAAGCCACGATAGTAAGGCACTATATTTTCACCAAAGCTAGATTGATACTCTGGCGAATCAATATAAGAATCGATGTCGGCTTCATATCCCTTGTTTTGGTACAAGTCCAAGTGATAAACCACTTCAGACTCATCATAAGGGGCACGACCCAACAAATGTTTATAGTTCAGTTCGATAACGCGAGTTTGGAAATTGTCGTAGAAAAACCTGGATTTGTACAGTTCTGATTTGGCGACTTGACGCACAAATTCTTGCACTGTATTTTTTCCATCGCGCAGGATAGATTCAGCACTTGTAAGGCGGTCAGATGCCAATATATAGTTGTTGCCCAACACCTGACGATAGACGGCAGCGATTACTCTCTCTATATCTTCTTTACTTGCATTGGGACGCAATTCTACAGGAGATTGGTCGCTAAAAGGTTCCGTTCCTAGACGGGACGCTGCTGTTGTAATAGCCATTGGTAATTTTCCTTTTGTAATTAGTAATTGGGGACTGGGGATTAGGGATAGGGTACTAGGTATTGGGAAAACTTTTCCCATTTCCCAACCACCAGTCCCCAGCCCCCAGTCCCCAGTCCCCAGTCATATTTATACGGCAGTAATGCTAATAACTTTACTGCCCTTACGATTCAACTGCTGCAATTTACTAGACAGTTGCTCGTAGGGTACGATCAATTCCGCAGTACCACGGCGCACTACAGTTGAGTTGGGGGAAGCTGCTTGTAGCACTCTGATGCGATATGTTTCCCCACGACCACCTGTAGAAAGACCGGTTAAGGCTCCAGAGGAGACTGGATAAATGGGTGAAGCTAGATTTTTAGCGACTTCCCAGGTTAACCGTCCTTGTTTTTGTCCTTGGGCGCGATCGCTATTTGCATAACCACGATACAGTTGGAACAGTCGGCTATATCCAACGTTCTTCTGTCCTACTTGACTTTTAAAGCCTCGATAGTAGGGCACAACATTTTCGCCAAAACTTTCTTGATATTCTAATGAGTCAATGTAAGAATTAATTTCAGCTTCGTAACCTTGTGAGTTGTAAAGCTCAACATGGTACGAAATCTCTGACTCATCTCCTGGGGCACGCCCCAATAAATGCTTATAATTTAACTCGATAAACCGAGTTTGCGAGTTGGAGTAAAAAAACTTGTCCCGATAGAGTTCCGATTGAGCAATAGCTTGCACAAATCCCCGAACCGAGATTAAACCTTGCTGCAAAAGCGATTCTGCACTTTCTAGACGCTCTCCTTCTAGGAGGTATGCATTGCCCAAAACCTGACGGTAAGCTGCCCGGATAATTACTGCTACATCTGCTTCAGTTCTATCGGGGCGTAGTTCTACAGGTGTTGAGTTTTCAAATACTCCAATCCCTAGCCTTGCTGCTTGTCCCAAAGCTGCCATCTTTAAACCTCCTCAGTTTTAACTGTAAAACTGAAAACTTTTTAGAAAATTTTTTTCTAGTTTTTTAACAGTCTTTTGAAAAGAAAACTGCCCGGAGAGGTAAGCAACTCATAGAACTCACTTGTCATAAGAGCTGATTTCCTCTCCGGGCTAAAGAAACACTCTAGCTTAGAGTATTGATTACATAATCGATGTAGGAATTTGCTTCAACAGCTGGGTCGCCGCTTAGACCGTGGTTAGCTTTGATGTACTTGAGAGCTTCAATGTACCAGCTAGGAGATAGGTCGAAAGTCCGGTTGATTTCAGCCAAGCCGGAAATCAAGAAATCGTCCAAGGGGCCTGTACCACCAACAACTAATGCATAAGTGATAATCCGCAAGTAGTAGCCAACATCACGAACACACTTGCCTTTACCGCGTGCATCAGACGCGAAGTTGGGGCCTTGTTGTTGAGTGGTGTAAGGGAACTTGTTATATACTGCTTGAGCAGCACCTTCGGTCAAGCGTTGAGCATTAGCACTCAATGCTTTTGCTGCTTGTAAGCTAGCTGGCGCTTGACGGAAGCGACCAAAAGCAACTTGAATTTCGGTGCTGCTGAGGTAACGACCTTGAGAGTCAGCCGATGCAATTGCTTCAGTTAGAGGTGTTTTTGTCATTTTTGGTATTTCCCTTTTACAAAAATTTGGTTGAAATTTTGTTTTGTCCTAATGGACAGTTATCTCAGTCAATAGCAGCAATATTTGCCTTAAGCTACTGCTGAAGCAGCACGATCAAAATAGCTAGCTATTTCAGCTGATAAAGCGCTGCAATCGCCTCTGGTGATGTTGTTTGTATCGTTAACAATTGCTAGGGAAGCAGCTTTTAGCTTTTGAATACCAACAGCAACTGAAGCTCCTGGGGTTCCCAATGCCAAGTAGGTTTCACGCAAGCCGTTGAGGGCACGATCATCTAACACGCTGGAATCGCCAGCAAAGATTGCGTATGTGATGTAGCGAAGAATGATATCCAAGTCTCTGATGCAAGCAGCAGCGCGACGGCTGGTGTAAGCATTACCACCGGGAGTGATCAATTGGGGTTGTTCTGCCCACAAATCACGAGCCGCAGCAGCAACAAGAGCGGAAGCATTGCTGGTAATACGGTTAACAGCATCTGCACGCTTGTTACCATCTTTGACTAGTTCACTCAATGCATCCAATTGTGCATCGGAGAGGTATTCCCCACGTGTATCAGCTTGGGAAACTACTTTTGCAAATGCATCTAAAACCATTGCGTTAAATCTCCTACTTTGCTTGGTTAAGAATAATTGGACTCAAAACTGAATGGTTCAGCTTTTTTTGATGTCAGCACTGCCTGACGAGTTACGAAAGGTCTAAAACAGACATCCACGAAATAAGTTTACGATCTCCAGGCTTTCAGATTAAAACTTTTGTTAAAAAACTTCAAACTTCTATGAACGACTGGAAAACCTGATTAAGATGTTGTTTTTTACTTCCAAGTTCTCTTTATACAATGCTGCCGCGTCATTATTTATTACAAATTATTGTTATGTTTGTTAATTTCCTTTACATAACTTTACTTTTTGGTTTTAACTTCTCGGCACTCTAAAAATACCGGAAATTTCTTTCAGGGAAATCCCTTAAGGAATACGTAGGTGTAGCCCGCCGCAGGTATCGTACCTTGAACTTTTGTAGTATTTGCTACTTGATATCTTCCGTCACGGACACACAGCATATTTACGGCTACATTGCATCCATACAAGGTAATAAGTGCAATTTCTTCGCGTCTCTGCTTTCAACTTTATAAAGAAAAAAGACTTGATTTTGGAGAATTTTTCATGATAGTCTGTCTTCAAGGCAAACTACGGTTACTCGACAGAATTATCGTAGTTTTAAGCTACACGTATGTCTGTAATTTTGCAAACTTGTGATTAATCGGAACGGAAATTACTTTTTATGGTAAAAGACTGGTTTGAATGGCACGACCTCTACAAGAACGAACCAAAATTGCAACAACGCTTGCAAATTGTGCAGGAATATATCTCCCATAGCTTAAATTTGTCCGAACTAGGGTTAATCCGTGTAGTTAGTGTTTGCGCGGGCGATGGACGAGATTTGCTAGGAACGCTATCAAATCACCCACGGGCAAAAGATGTTTATGCCCGACTCGTAGAGCTAAATCCACACCTAGTTGAACGTGGACAAGAAACAATAGAATCCTTGGGTTTGACAAAACAAATTGAGTTTATCAATGGAGATGCAACACTCTCGTCTAACTATGTAGGAGCAGTGCCAGCAGGCATTGTGATTGTCTGTGGTGTATTTGGCAATCTTGCAGATGAAGCTGAACTCAATCGCTTGCTAGCGAACTTGAGTTTTCTGAGCAAACAAGGTGCTTTTGTAATTTGGACTCGTGGACACTCTAACGGTATTCCCCACTCTGAGACTGTGCGTAAATTTTTCCGTGAATATGGATTTGAAGAAGTGAACTTCAAACTCACCGCAACCGGAGACATGGGAGTAGGTATTCATCGTTACCTTGGTGAAAGTTTAGCTGCACCTAAAGAACAACAGTTTTTCGCCTTTACTGGTGTTCCAAGTAAAGCCAGGTAAATTAAGTGGATAGTGATTAAAAAGATTGATAAAATCCAGCGCTAGGCTATTTTTAAATATTAGTTATCAAACCTCATCTATGTTGAAACCTAGAGTTTTTTAAAAGATATATTTATGTAGGTTGGGTGCAGCTTTAGCGTAACCCAACATAAATAAGGTGGTAATGTTGGGTTGCGTTTAACTCCACCAAACCTACAAAACTACTAAACCATATTTAGAGTGAAGTATAAGAAAAAACGAACCGTAAAGGGCGCAAAGTACACAAAGAAAGAGAGAGAAAGAAAATTTGGCGCAGCCTCACAAAGGAATGGTATAACATACAAACTCTAGTATGACTTCTGCAATAGTAAATGCAGTAGGGGCAATTCATGAATTACCCCTACTAGAAAATCAGGGTTTTGTATTGTTTGTGTAAGTCCTATCTCAACATCTACATCATTAAAAGGAATTGAGCTATTAGCCTTGGAATAAATTCCAAGGCGGGTTGACAAGGAAGTGAGAGATTAAAAAGATAGGCGTGAAAACAAGGTTTTAAATATGGGCTTCTTTTTCCCCTTTCCCCCTGATTATTAATTCCTACCAAACACACTGCCAAGGGCACGCGCCATATTTTGCGGTTGCATTGCATCCATTGCGGCGGTGGGTTCGTAGCCGCAGTGAACCATGCAATCGGCACACTTGGGATTACCACTCTTCTGGCCGTATTGACTCCAATCAGTTTGTGCTAGTAGTTCCTTGAAGGTAGAGTAATAACCTTCGTTCAGCAGATAACAAGGTTTTTGCCAACCGAGAACACTATAACTAGGGCTACCCCAAGGCGTGCATTCGTAGTCCTTCTCACCAGTGAGAAAATCTAAGAACAGTGGATTGTGATTGAAGTTCCAGTTTTTTTCACCAGCTTTGTAGGGAGCCAGAATTTGCCGGAAGAGGGTGCGGGTTTGTTCGCGGTGGAGAAAATGATCTTGATCTGGTGCCCACTCGTAACTGTAGCCGGGAGAAATCATCATCCCGTCAGTATTTAGTGTTTCCAGAAAGTCGAAGAACTCTTGCATATCTTGGGGTTTAGTACCCTCAAAGATAGTCGTGTTAGTGGTGACACGAAAACCTTTAGCTTTAGCGGCGCGAATGGCTTTGACGGCAATATCAAAAACACCTTGGCGGTCTACACAATGATCGTGTAACTCGCGCATTCCATCTAAATGCACGCTAAAAGTTAGATAAGGTGAAGGTTGAAACTTATCCAGACTCTTTTCTAACAACAAACCATTGGTACACAAGTAAATATATTTCTTGCGCTCAATTAATCCTTGAACAATTTCATCAATCTGGGGGTGTAGCAGAGGTTCTCCTCCAGGAATTGATACAACCGGTGCGCCGCACTCTTCCACTGCGGTAAAGCACTGTTCTGGGGTGAGATTTTGCTTTAATATTTCTTTTGGATGTTGGATTTTACCACAACCAGTACAGGCTAGATTACAACGAAAAAGAGGTTCCAACATCAATACTAAGGGGAAGCGTTTACGTCCTTTCAAACGCTGAGTAACCAGATACTTCCCGATATCCATAGCTTGTTGTATATTAACTGCCATTGTTGCGATCGCTCCTCTTTTATAAAAACACCACAGGAAAACATCAAACCTTCTTAGGGGCGCAAGGTCTTGCGCCCCTACTGTCTATTTCATCCACACATAAATCGCTATATTTTTCATTTGACATAGCCTTGAGCAACAAACCAATCCACAGCATCTTTGAGTGCTGCTTTTAGCGAAGATTGAGGTAGACCCAACTCTCGTACAGCCTTTGCAGCATTGTAATACATTGGTTGTTTTGCCATCCGAACGCCATCCAATGGCACTGAGGGCGATTTTCCCAAGGGTGCGAGAATATTTTCATCAACCCAGGCAGCAGTAAAGGGCAACCAAGCGGGTACTGTGCGTTGAGGTGCTATCAAACCTGTGATATCGGCAAGTTGTTCGAGTAGTTCTTTGAGACTTAGATTTTGATGACCTAAGATATAGCGATCGCCTGACTTACCCCGTTGCAAAGCCAGTAAATGCCCCCATGCTACATCCCGCACATCGATAAAATTCAGACCAGTATCCAAGTAAAAGGGCATTTGCCGTCGTAAAAACCGTAAGATTATATCACCTGTGGGGGTAGGTTTGATATCTAACGATCCAATAGGGCTGCTTGGGTTGACTATCACGACCTCTTGACCTGTGGCAACAGCTTGCATCGCTTCTTGTTCAGCCAGAAACTTAGACTTTTTGTAGTTCCCCACCAACTTTTCTAGGGGACTCTGATATGTTTCATCGACCACTTGACCAGATGATCCTACCCCAATTGCCGCAACCGAACTGGTATAAACGGTGCGTTCAATGCCAGCTTTATTAGCTGCTACCAAGACATTGCGTGTACCCAGAACATTATTATGGTGAAGTAAGTCTCGATCTGTTTGCCACAGAGAATAATGGGCTGCGACATGAAATAGATATTGACAACCTCTCATTTGCTGCCAGAGATTTGGATCGTTCAAATCGCCTTTGACAATTTCTACCTCCAAACCGCGTAGATTCTCCAAATTGCTACTTGAGCGTACCAGCGCTTTGACTGTGTAACCCTCTTTCAGTAACAACCGTACCAAGTGGGCACCAATAAAACCCGTACCCCCCGTGACAAAAACTTGCATCAACTTCTCTCTCTCGTCTGAAAGCGGGGAAACCAATCATCTAAAATAGTGTAGACTACCGGCACGACAATCAAGCTGAGGATAGTTGAAGTTACGAGTCCACCAGCGATCGCTACAGCCATAGGCGATCGCAATTCCGAACCTGCACCAAAACCCAATGCGATCGGTAGCATCCCCAAAATGGTGGAGGCAGTGGTCATTATAATTGGTCTGAGGCGCACTAATCCAGTGTTGAGGATTGCCTCTGTGCGTTCTGTGCCAGCATTGCGTAACTGGTTGATATAATCCACAAGCAAGATGGCATTTTTATTGGCCAGCCCCAGCAAAAAGACAAAACCAATCAGTGAGATCATACCAAAATCGCTCTTAGTGATCAGTAGTGCCAACATTGCCCCCACCAGTGCTAAAGGCAAAGATACACCAATCACTAGAGGGTCTACCCAGCTTTTGAACAGCAAAATTAGTACTACAACTATACACAAGGCAGATAAAGCCAAAGTACTTCCAAAACTGCTAAAAACTTCACCTTGGCTAGCTGAGTCTCCTCCTAAATTTAACGAAACATTAGAAGGTAACACCGCCTTAGCTTCAGCTACCACTTTATCAGTAGCATCACCCAAAGATAGACCTTTGCCAAGATTTGCACTGACATAAGCTACTCGCTGATTATTCAGACGCTCGATTTGAAATACCTCACCTTGAGGATTTGTTTCACCTGTAACAGTGACATCGGCAAATCCCGGTAATCTCTGAATTCTCTCTTTAATTGCCTTGACTGCTTTACTTAAGGCTTGGAGATCGTCACCGCGCAAAGCTATTTGGAGAGGTTTTTGACCGCCAGAATCAACAAACTGAATATCTTCCACACTGGTAGTTACCCCAGAAAGGACAGGTAAAGTGGAGCGGAATTGGTCTTGTAGTTCTCCAGTTGTGATTGTGCGGTCTTCCTTTAACTTTATATATAGTGTGCCTTTATTCGGCTCACCCTCACGAGAACCAACAGTAGTAAATACCGTTTCAACTGCTGGTGATTTTCTGACTACATCTTCTAGTTTTTTAGCAACTTGAAGAGAATCGTTTAAGGGATTGGGAATTGGGAATTGGGGACTGGGGATTGGGGACTGGGGATTGGGGATATTGCTTCCTTGTGCGCCTCTAGCAAAATCGGGAATACTAGGTAAAGGAGCAGTATAAGCAATATTGAATTCGCCGCGATCGAGTTTGGGAATAAATCCTTTGGGAATTAGTGGAATTAGCGCTATACCTGCAATAAAACTGAGTACAGCTAACCCGACAACTATCTTCCGGTGATTCAAAGACCAACTCAGCAAATTTCTGTAAGATTGGGCAAATGCTACCCAAATTCTTGCTTCTCGACGCGGAGAGAGCGAGGGTCTAGGTTTTAGCCAGTAAATAGCCAGAACTGGAGATAAAGTCCGAGCAACTAGCATAGAAGCAAGCATGGCTGCTGAAACAGTGATGCCGAAGGGCTTGAAAAACTGCCCAATTACACCACCCATCAAACCTATGGGCAGAAAAACCGCTACTGCTGTCAACGTGGCGGCGGTGACTGTTAATCCGATCTCATTGGTTGCTAAAAGCGCCGCTTGGCGAGGAGTGTCCCCATCATCAATGTGTCGCATGATGTTTTCTACATCCACGATCGCATCATCAACAATACTCCCAATCACCAAAGCTAAAGCTAACAGCGTAATTGTTTCTAAGTTGAAACCGAAAATTGCCATGACGATAAACGTCGCCAACAAAGACGTAGGAATCGCCAAGGCAGAAATTAGGGTGGCTCGCCAATTCCATAAAAAAGGAAATATAACCACGATGGACAACAAGACGGCTTCGAGCAAAGCATCAATAGTTGACTGGGTGGCTTGGCGGATATATTTTGCTTGGGTAGCAGCTAAGGTGAGTTTGACATCTTTGAGGGTAGAACGTAGTCTTTGGACTTCTTCCTCAACTCGACTCACCACTTCTAAGGTGTTAGCGTTACCGCGTTTGATTACCTGAAATGCGAGTGCATCTTGCCCGTTAAATCTGACTAATGTTGCGCCTGCTTGGGGAATGGCTGCTGCACTCTGATTCGCTGGATTTAGGGGAGGAGTTGCAGCCGCACCGCCTAACAGTGAGACTTTCAGGACTCCTGGTAGTTTAGCGATCGCATTTACAATCTCGTCTTGCGCCAACTTTGTCAAATCTGTGAGATTCCGTTTGGAACTCTCAATGGCGTAACTAATGGCGGCTGACTCATTCAAGTTCAGGGGAATAATTTTAGAAGTTGCTCCTTGAGGCAAAGTCAACTGCTTAAGGGCAGTTTCCACCTCTTTGGTTGATGTTTCTAAATTCGTCCCAACGGCAAAAGAAAGGGCAACGGCTGTTTGACTCGGATAGGTTGATGAGCGGATATTCTCCAGTCCTTCTAGGGAACGGAGGCGTTCTTCCAGGGGTTGGGTGAGCTTCGCCTCTGTATCCAAAGCAGTTGTCAGTGGGGCTGTAGCATTCACAACCACCACTGGAAAGGTAATATCTGGGAACAAAGCATACTTGAGAGAACTGAAAGCCAGAATTCCAGCTACAGTTACGGCAATCCAAAAACTCACCGTCAGCCACGAAAATTGAATCGCTAATTTGGAAATATTGAATACTTCTCGTGCAGATTTTGAGTTACGAAGCTTTACCATCTTGGAAAATTATCGTGTGGGTGACACAATTATTTAGTCATGCTACAGCAATCACCTTCGGTTTGCGAGTTTTGGTTACTACTAACGGCAATATTATTTATTGTCACTCAGATATGACCCAATCTTTAATACAAAAGGAAACTTCAAAGATGAAACTTGGTTCTGTCGAGCATAAGGAATTATTCTGCCGGAGCTTTATCGAAAGCTACAGGGAATACGAACCTGAGTCTCTCCCCTGGCCAGATTTGGACGATACAGCCTTGAGTTTCTTACGCAGTATTCCCTTTTGGGAGAAAGCTCTAGATACAGAACGACAAGCTGGAGCAATAGTTAGTGGCTACGCAGTAACAGTGAGCGATCCTATTTTACAAAGTGCGATCGCTCTCCAAGGTAAAGAAGAATTACGCCATGCCCGTCTACTTCAAACATTAATTGACCGTTACGGCATCGAAATACCAGAACGTCAACCAATTCAAGTTCCCCAAAATATCGAGCCAGTCTTTACGCGTTTTGGCTTTGAAGAGTGTCTGGATACTTTCTTTGCCTACGGGTTATTTGCAATCGCCCGTGAAGCTAATGTTTTTCCAGAGTCCATTTTCACTATCTTTGATCCCATCATAGATGAAGAAACACGTCATATTGTTTTTTTTGTTAACTGGTTTACCTATACACAAATTCATCGTGGCCAGGGATTCATCCCATTACGAAGCGCCAAAACCCTCTGGCAATACGGCAAAGCTCTCAGTAATTTGATTGCCGTCTTTGGCAATGATGATCCTAGTAAAACTGGCTTCGCTGTCACAGGTACTGACATCTTTACAAAAAACCTGACACTAGAAAAATTTCTCAGCATTTGTCTAGTAGAAAATCAGCGCCGGATGAGCAAGTATGACCCCCGACTACTCCAACCACAATTACTACCCAGACTAGCCAACATCGCCCTCCGTACCCTTGAGTTAATACCCAAACGCAAACTTCAGAATATTGAGAGTGAGAGGGCTAGTGCCTAATTTTTTGCCCATCAACACTATTCTGGTACCTCAAGGAGCAGAATATAAAGCTGTTTGTCGCGGATTAAGCGGCGTTACTGGTTCCATCCCAACAGTAGTAGCTGTACCTGTTGGGATGAAACCCTTACTTAAGTATCTCCACCAAGGACAATTTTTAGTTCCCAAATCCAGGGTGCTGATTATGGGTATCTGTGGCAGCTTGAGCGATCGCTATACAGTTGGTGATATTGTGCTGTATCAAGATTGTATTTATCAAGGGAAGCTTCTAGAGTGCGATCGCACTTTCACAGCACAATTGCACTCTTATATATCAGAGAAAGCATCATTAGTCAAATCATTAACTAGCGATCGCATGATTTGGTCTGCTGCCGAAAAACTTCATTTGGGTGAGACTTTGACGGCTGATGTTGTTGATATGGAAGGATTTACTGCCCTAGAGTTTTTCAAGGTGGGTGGGGTAGCCGTGGCAATGCTGCGAGTAGTCAGTGACGATTGTCAGCACGATATCCCCGATCTCACATCAGCAATTAACTCTGATGGCTCCCTAAACCCTTTCCCTTTAGCGATGGCAATGCTTAGACAACCGCTTGCAGCTACTCGGCTAATTCGAGGTTCATTAACAGCATTAAAGGTGTTAGAGCAAGTTACAAATTTGCTTTTTTCTGGTAATAGACCGGAATAATTTGTTGAATAATAGCACACTTAGCGGTTTTTAAATCCCCGACTTATTTGATAAGTCGGGGATCTAACTTTCTCTGAATACATTTTCATATAAGTCGAAATTTTTGAAATCGAACTATATAAAAAATATCTGTGATTATATTTGTGTTGATATCACATTAATCACAAGAATAATTACTATCAGTGTAAGAATAAATACGATTTTGATTTGGATGATGACATTGTTTGTGCAATAAGTTTCATAGAAACTTTATCGTTATGGATATTAATTATAAAAGAATATTGGGAAGCATAATATAGAACCTTATCAGGGTTGAGTTCCAAGAGAGCTAATTCTTTTTTATTCGAATAAAAAATACTCTTTTGCGAGAATAGCTCGGAACTAATTTACCAACGATCTAACAGAATTTATGAATTTTAATCAAAACTTGTACTTGTACTCGTTCCTAGCTAATTTTGGATGGCTCAAAAAAAGTTACACCGCTAAAATCATGTTGGTGGCTTTTTTAGGTACTCATGTACCACTTCTAACCTTACTTTTGAGTTTCGTCATCTCAAATTCCTATTCCTTTGGGATGGCGGCACAAGTTATGATTATTGCTCTATTGGCTACATTAGCGGGTACTGCTGTCACCCTCTATGCGCTAAACCATCTCCTCAAACCGGTCATTTTGACATCTGGTGCATTACAAAATTATCTGAACACCAAAACACTGCCTAAATTGCCCACAGAATTTGCTGATGAAGCGGGTACGTTGATGGCAGATACCTCACAAACTCTTCACAAATTAGATGAGTTAATTCACCAAATCACTAATTATGATGACCTGACTGGATTGCCCAATCGTGATTTATTCCGCGATCGCCTCCATCAGATTTTATCCCAACCTGAAAACAACCAGCGTCTTGTAGCTGTGTTTTTGCTCAGTATTGACGATTTCACTGGTATGAGTCATGGGTTGGATCATCAGACAACAAATTTATTATTAAGAGCAGTTGCTAAGAGGTTATTAGACTGCACGGCACAAACAGATGTTCTCGCCTATTTAAAAGGAGATGAATTTGCTCTTGCCCGAATGGATATTCATTCTTTGGAAAGCGTAATTAAGCTATCTCAGGTGCTGTTGAGTAACCTGAGTAAACCCTTTTCTGTAGAAGGTAACTTGATTCATATTACTGTCAGTATCGGTATCACACTTAATAATCTAACCGATCCTAATAGCGTAGATAAACTTTTGCAACAGGCTCATATAGCGCTTTACCAAGCCAAACAGCAAGGGCGTAGCCAATACCAATTCTATTCGCCAGAAATTAATGCTCAGTTACAGGAGCGACTGACTTTAGAGAATGAATTACATGGAGCGCTAGAGCGTGGCGAAATGCTGGTTTATTATCAACCTATAATTGATTTACATAGCGGACAAGTTATAGCGATGGAAGCGTTGCTTCGCTGGCAGCATCCTACATTAGGTTTGGTTTCTCCTGTAAAGTTTATTCCCATTGCAGAAGCCAATGGTGCGATCGTACCAATTGGTGAATGGGTTTTGCGAACTGCTTGCGCCCAAACTCGTGCTTGGCAGCTTGCTGGATTTACCCCAATTCGGATATCTGTGAATCTATCATCTCGACAGTTTGAACAACCCTATCTGGTTGAGATCGTCAACCAAATTCTTGAAGAAACTGGACTCCAAGCATCTTCCTTAGAACTAGAAGTGACGGAAAGCTTCTTGATGGCTGATATTGATCGTTCAGTTAAAACCTTAAAACAATTACGAGAACTGGGTATCTGCTTGGCTCTAGACGATTTCGGTACTGGTTATTCCTCCCTGAATTATTTGAAACGCTTTCCTGTGAATATGCTCAAAATTGATCGATCATTTGTGCAGGATGTCATGTCTAATCCTGATAGCGCCGCCGTCACCAATGCGATTATTGCCCTAGCAAAGAGCCTCCGCTTGAAAATCACAGCAGAAGGTGTGGAAACCAAAGAACAGCTTGAATACCTGCAAATGCGTGGATGTGATGAAGGTCAAGGTTTCTACTTCAGTCGTCCTGTTCCTGCTGATATAATTGCCCCGATGTTGCAGAAAAGTTTTCAGCAGCTGGAGATTACTACAACATAGGTGGATGTCTAACACATTACAACCAATCACACTTTTGCACTGCTCTCGGCAGCCACCCGAATCTCAATCTAGTTACGTAGCGCTAGATTGAGATTCTTTTTGTAAAATTGTCCGGGTTTAGCCGCATTAGAATTTCTGGGCAAATTCGCAGTAGTAAAAGGTGAGTCTAATCCTCTGGGGAACTGCGATCGCACAGATAAAATAGAAAAAGGGTGATGTGTTCACCAGGAATACACAGCGATCGCCATTAAAGAATTAAAAAAATTATCAGGCAGTGACTACAATGGCGCTAAACTCTTATGACGAAGAAGCCCTTAGAGTCAAATTGATAGCCCCTGATGAAATTAGCCGATATCCTCAAGGACTCAAATTATAAGCTGTCGCAGTTTGCGATCGCTGAAATTGAGCAGTTAGAGCAGACAATTACTCTCAAGGCGACCAAAAACGGTGATGTTCCTTATACGGTTTGTTTGGTGCGCCAAAAGGCGATTAAGCTAACGCCAGAGGAGGCAATTCGGCAATTATATTTACGGGTTTTGAGCGATCGCTTGCACTATCCCCTCAGTCGCATTCAGGTTGAGTATGGGGTGAACTTTGGGCGAGAGGTGAAACGGGCAGACATCCTGGTGATGGACAAAGACCGTCCCAACACAGTTTATATGCTCGTAGAGCTAAAAAAGCCAAAGCTGAAGGATGGGAAAGACCAACTTCGCTCTTACTGCAATGCCACGGGTGCGCCCATCGCAGTCTGGACGAATGGCGATCAAATTTCCTACTACCATGTTTAAGCTGATTTTCACCAAGCTCTATGATGAGTGGTATTCTGGGCAGGGTAACAGGCGATCGACCCGTTCTTTAGAATTTCGCAATACGGGACAGACAGAAGCCGCACTGAAAACTAAGATTCAGGATCTCTTCGACAAAGCCAAGAAGAAGTGGGAAGGGGTGTTTAGCGAGGATGCCAAAATTAGCCTCACGCCGTCTCACCTGTCGGTTTGTGTGTCGTCGTTGGAAAATGTGAAGCTGTTTAATTCCAACCTGGATGTGATCGATGAAGCCTTTGAGTATTTGATCAACCAGAGCAGCAAGGGCGAAAAGGGACAGTTTTTTACGCCGCGCTATGTAATTGATCTGTGTGTGAAAATGCTCAACCCGCAAGAGGATGAGTACATGATTGATACGGCTGCGGGATCATCGGGGTTTCCGGTGCATACGATTTTTCATGTGTGGCGGCAGATTTTAGATGATGAGGGATTGTCAACGAGTCATTTGTTTTCGTTGGAAGATAAGCCGCCCCGGTGCAAAGAGTATGTGGAAGACAAGGTGTTTGCGATCGACTTTGATGAAAAGGCGGTGCGGGTGGCGCGGACGTTAAACCTGATTGCGGGGGATGGGCAAACAAATGTGTTGCACCTGAACACCCTGGACTATGAACTGTGGGATGAAGTCACCGAGCAAGATAATTGGGATGACATTTACCATGAGGGATTTAAACGGCTGAAACGGCTGCGACCGAAAGGTAGCAGAGACTATCGAGAGTTTCAGTTTGATGTGCTGATGGCAAATCCTCCCTTTGCGGGAGACATCAAAGAACCGCGCATGATTGCCCGCTACGATCTGGCTAAAAAGCCGGATGGCAAGTGGCAAAGTAAAGTCGGGCGCGACATTTTGTTTATTGAGCGTAACCTGGACTTTTTGAAACCAGGGGGCAGAATGGCGATCGTGCTTCCCCAAGGACGCTTTAACAACTCTTCCGACAAGAACATTCGAGATTTTATTGCGGAACGCTGCCGGATTTTGGCAGTGGTGGGGTTACATGGCAACACCTTTAAACCGCACACAGGCACAAAAACCTCAGTGCTGTTTGTGCAGAAGTGGAACGACGACCCCAAAGCAGGCGCACTTTGCCCCCGAAAGGATGACTACAACATCTTTTTTGCCACGATGCGAAAGTCGGGGAAGGATAACTCTGGGGATAAAATTTGGCGCAAGATTTCATCGTCTACGGCTTCACCGCCCGATGATGAACTCAGCGACTTGATGCCGCCTTCTCCGGTGCAACGAGTCGTTGGGGTAGAGGGCGATTTTTTGCGAGATAATCACGAACATTTAGTGGTAGATCACGACCTGTATAACCACGAAGGAAAGACAGAAGACGGCATTGCTGAAGCGTTTATTGAGTTTGCCAAAAAGGAGAACTTCAGTTTTTTTGAACTAAGCCCATCTGTTGCGCCGTTTGATGCTGTGAGGTATCAGTGGCTGATGGATGGGCTTGAAGCTGTTGAAGTGCCATTAACTCAGGCTCTCGATCATAACCTTCACTTTAGGTTTGATAGTGAATTTTTTAAGAGGAAATACTTTCAAATTGAAGATCAAATTAAGGCATTGCCACAAGCTACAAGGCTGAGTGAAACTAAACCTGTAATTATCCATCCGACAGAAATTAAGCGCGAGTATGTAGAAGATGATTTATCAGGAGTCTTATTTTTTAGAACTCAAAACTTGCGTCCACTAAGAGTTGATTTATCGAATCAAGTCTATATCTCCCAAGAAGATGCGGAAAAATTGTCTAAAAATCGTATTAAAAGGAATGATATTCTCATCACAAGAACTGGTGCGAATTTCGGAGATACTTTAATCTTTAATGAAGAAATAGAAGCGATTGCATCATCGCACGTCTTCATACTAAGGAACAAAACACTCAACCAATCATTTCTAGCAGTTTTTCTGAATACCTTTTATGGAAAAGAACAAATCAACAAGGGAATGTATGGAGGTGTACAACCTGAAGTAGCACCTTACTACTTAAAAAACATCCTCTTTCCGCTTTTCTCTACTTTTTTTCAGAAATCAATAGAGAAGCTAGTCCATCAATCATCTATGGAAGTAGATGCAAGTAAGCTAATTTATCAACAAGCTGAGGATTTGCTGTTGTCGGAGCTTGACTTGAAAGACTGGCAACCTACGGAAGAAACTGTTGCCGTCAAGAGTTTTGCTGAGTCGTTCATGTCCTCTGGTCGCTTAGACGCTGAGTATTACCAGCCAAAATATGATCAAGCAGAAGAAGCTATTAAAGATTGTGGTTTTCCATCTCAAAACTTAGGTTCATTGATAGAACCAATTCAAAACGGTTTTGACTATCGAGAGTATACCGAGGAAGGTACGCCTTATATTCGCGTTGGCGATATCAAAAACGGACAGATTAATTTTGAAAGTGCCGTAAAAATTCCCATCACGATGGCTGATGTTGATAAGCCAGTGGGTTTACAAATCGGAGATATCCTTTTTACCCGTAAAGGTAGTTTTGGTAATTCCGCAGTCGTTACAGAACTAGAAGTTAACGGGATTATTAGCAGTGAAATTATGCTTGTACGTTTAACTTCAGTTTCTAGACAAGAAATTTTACCAGAGTATGTGAGTTTATTTTTGAATTCAAAATTCGGTTATTTACAGGTTGAACGTCGAGTTCATGGTGTGGCTTACTACAGTATTTCTCAACCAGATTTAGCCAATTTGTTAATTCCAATTTTACCAAAACCTCAACAGCAAAAGATTGCTGAGAAGATAAAATCATCATTTTTATTAAAACTAAAATCTAAACAACTGCTAGAAATTGCTAAAACAGGAGTAGAACGAGCGATAGAAACCGATGAAACGACAGCCACAACTTGGATAAACCAGCAACTTGAAGCCTTGGGAGTAAAACTGACATGATTGCTCAACCTGAGACAAAACACTACACCGTTGAAGAGTACCTGGAACTTGAAATCGCCTCCGATATCCGCAACGAATACCGTGATGGAGAAATTATCCCTATGACAGGTGGAACCCCAGACCATAATGATATTACCAGCAACCTTGTGGCTATCCTGAAAGCCACATTGCGGGGAAAGCCATACCGTGTATTTATCCTGGATCAACGACTCTGGATTCCCGGTGCAAATCTCTATACTTACCCTGATGTGATGGTTCTGCCCAAGCCCTTAGAACTTCAAACTGGACGCAAAGATACCGTGGTGAACCCCTGCTTTATTGCTGAGGTATTGTCTAAGTCCACCCAAAACTACGATTCTCCTGCGGAGACGCTATGCGAACGCAGTGAGAAATTTGTTGCCTATCGTAAAATTCCTACCTTCCAAGAATATTTGCTGATCGATCAATATCGCATACACGTTGAGCATCATGTCAAAACAGCCGCTAATCAGTGGCTATTTTCAGAATACGACGACCCAACTGTCACCCTTTCTTTGAGTATCTTTGAGTTGCAAATTCAAATTGCAGAGCTTTACGAAAATATTGATTTTTCAACCGTTTGAGTTGAATGGCTAAAACAGGAGTAGAACAGGCGATAGAGAGACGCATGAAGCGATCGCAACGACTTGAATAAACCAACAACTTGAAGCTGTTGGCATTAACTTCTCAAATTCAACTTAATTTAATAGAGGCATAATGTCCGAGATTACCATAAACCCAGAACAACTCAAGGAAATATTGAAAAGCGCGATCGTCGAATTGATTCGTGATAAGCGTGAAGAAGTCTCTGAATTTTTGGCAGAAATTATTGAAGACATAGCAATGGAACGAGCGATCGCGGAAGGTGAAACAACTGAACTGGTTAACCGCGACTCCATCTTTCAACTTTTGGAGCCGAAATCGTGAAGGTCGAGTTCAGAAAAAGCTTTGAAAAGGATCTTAGTAAGATCCGAGATGAGGACTTGCTCCTGAAAATTAAGACTGTAATAGAATGACTGAGCAAACGATTCCCGTTGCTCAACTTTGGGAAGGTCTTGAAGATGACTATTTTGAAATTGTGGAAAGCTTTGCAACCATCTGAGTCCGAGATGAAACCTCAAGTTTGCGAAACATCCTTTTTAAAGCTTGCTTGACAGAGTTTTCAGTAATCCAAAGTTCAGTACTAATTTCTGCATTGGTTTGTCCTTGAGCCACCAAGTTAGCAATTTGCTTTTCACGAGGCGTTAAACGCTCTGTCTGTAATAGTAGTGGATGTTGGGATTGCGCCATTGCCACCCAAGTAGAAATGTGCAGACAAAGCGCACTCAAATCTGTGAGATTTTGTGAATCGAATGTAGGCATTCCTTGCTGACGGGTAAAACCTACCACGCCTACTAACTGCCCATTACTGACAATTGGCCCTGCCATAACGTGCCAGTGATCGGCACGAGGACAAATCAACCTCCATGTCTTAGGTTCTACTACTAAACCTTCATGAACAGGGGCATGGTGTTCTAGCAAGTAGCGGGCAACTGGATTGTGCTGAGGTGATAATGCAATTTGCAGTGCTTTTTGGAACTTGCTGTCAAGTAGAGAAATTTGAGCAAAGAAAAACAGCCCACACCGTGTAGCTGAAAAATATTCACTCATTTCTGCGCGGATGTGCGATCGCAACGCCTCTTCATCTTTAGCTTGAGCAATTTCATGAAATAGAGCTTGTAAGGCAATCATGATTGGCAAATTGTACACTTTCGAGGTCTAGGCGCAGTATGGCAACCAGACCTATCCTAGCCTTTGTCACATCAAGTTTTTCCACTTTTTTGCTTTTTTTGGATTACTTAAGCATGACTCTAAATTCTGGCATTGATGATACACAGATATCCGGGCGCTGGATTCAAATCAGTTTTTTTATTGCAGTAGTGTTTTTCAATCTCTGTTTAGCAACCCAAATATTTAGTGTTGGACTGGCTTACTTTTACAACTCTGATTGGTGGAACCTACATATTTGGCTCGTGCGAGGATATAGCGGACTCTCACTAATTTTGTTGATTTGGGTGTTTCTGATGCCTTTTCCTCCCAGAGTCCAGAACCTGACAGCAAGTATCCCAGTGTTGCTGGGACTGCAATTTCTCACAATTCACTTGAAGACTTCTTTTCCTTTAGCTATCTTTCATCCACTCATCGGCTTTTCTTTATTTTCTATTTCCACAACCCTAGTTCATCGGACATCGCAGATTGTATTTCCCAACCATAACCAAGACTAATATAGGTAACTTTCAATTCTTTTTGCGCTATTACAGGAGAAATATAAATGTCTCAATATGCTCATCCATCCGTTCTTGTTGATACCCAATGGCTGGAAAATCATCTCAACGATCCAAATGTCCGCATTATTGAAGTGAATATAAGTCCAGAACCGTACAAAAATGCTCGCATACCTGGTGCTGTCTTCTGGAACATCTTTACAGACTTACTATTGCCCGATTTGAAAATGAATTGGGATGCGATCGCTTTTGAGAAGCTGATGGCACGTTCAGGCATCACAAATAACACCACAGTGGTTGCTTATGGCAGTTATCCTGGAACTGGAGCCTGGATTTTCTGGCTGTTGCAAGTCTTTGGGCATGAAAATGTAAAAGTTCTCAATGGTGGCTACCAGAAATGGAAGTCAGAAGATCGTCCACTAGCAACTGAGTTATCCACGTTTCCTGCCACTGATTACCGTGCCAAAGCTACTGATACTAGTCTGAGAGTATTACATGATGAAGTTAAAGCATCAATTAGTCGAAGCGATTGCGTGTTGTTAGATGTCAGAACACTTCAAGAATACTGTGGCGAGTGGTTTTTCGATCAGCAACCAAAAGCAGGTCAACTTACTGGTCATATTCCAGGTGCAGTGCATCTTGAGCATACCTTAACTTTCAATGAGGATGGCACTTTTAAATCATTCAAGGAATTGAAAAATCTTTATAACAGTAAGGGCATTACGACTGATAAGGAAGTTTTTCCCTACTGTACTATCGGTGCGCGTTCTGGATATATCTGGTTTGTCTTAAAGTATTTATTAGGTTATCCGAACGTTCGGAATTACGATGGCTCCTGGAATGAGTGGAGCCGCCTACCTGATGTAGCTATAGAGAAATAGTGAGCTATTATTCGCAAATATAGCCAATAACCGCACCTTTACGGACGGACACCACTACCATTAACAAGATTAAAATCTCTTAACCTTTCGTTACAATAAAAACATCGAGAAGGACGAAAACAAACCTCTCGAAGCTGAAATCAAAGGTGAACGACATGAATGGCACAATTCGCGTTGGTAATCTCTTCGGAATTCCCTTCTATATCCATCCGTCATGGTTTTTAGTTCTGGGTTTGGTAACTTGGAGCTATAGCAGTGGACTGGCGGCACAATTTCCCCAATTATCTGCGGGATTAGCTTTGCTACTGGGATTGATGACAGCGCTGATGTTATTTGCCTCTGTCGTCGCCCATGAATTAGGCCACAGCTTTGTTGCGATTCGTCAAGGTATTGATGTTAAATCCATCACACTGTTTATATTTGGCGGTTTGGCTAGTTTAGAAAAAGAGTCAAAAACCCCAGGTGAGGCTTTCTGGGTAGCGATCGCTGGCCCAATGGTAAGCTTGCTACTATGCGGTATCGTTACAGCTATTGGTGTTACTACTACTGCATCAGGCCCGTTAGCAGCAATTCTTGGTGTTTTAGCTTCTGTTAACTTGGCATTAGCCCTATTTAACCTGATTCCTGGCTTGCCATTAGATGGCGGAAATATACTGAAAGCTATCGTTTGGAAAGTTACAGGTAATCCTTATAAAGGCGTAACCTTTGCTAGTCGAGTTGGACAAATCTTTGGTTGGGTAGCAATTCTTTCAGGTGTACTTCCCCTAGTATTATTTGGCAACGCTGGTAACTTCTGGAACTTGTTAATTGGCTTCTTCTTGTTGCAAAATGCTGGTAATTCGGCTCAATTTGCCAGAGTGCAAGAAAAGCTCACAGGTTTGACTGCTGAAGATGCTGTAACTCATGACAGCCCGATTGTATCTGGTAATCTTAGCCTGAGAGAGTTTGCCGATGAGCGAGTCATCAGTGGGCAAAACTGGCATCGGTTCTTAGTGACTGATGATGATGGACAATTAGTAGGTGCGATCGCAGTTGATAATTTACGAAATGTACCAACAGCATTGTGGTCAGAAACTCAAGTAAAAGAAGTCATGCGACCAATTACCGAATCTACCACAGTCCAATCAAATCAACCTCTGCTAGAAGTCATACAGTTACTCGAAGAACAAAAGCTATCTGTGCTTCCCGTAATTCGTGAGAACGGCGTTCTAGTTGGAATTTTAGAAAAAGCTGCAATTATCCAGCTTCTTCAAAGCCGAACTCAACCAAACCCTGCGTAATAGTTACTAATTCGTAATTCGTAATTCGTAATTCGTAATGACGCTTGCGGACTCGCTACCGCTACACTCTAAGCAAAGCTATGCCGCAGACTTTACGTAATTCATAATTAAAGCTTAGACTCCACTCAGATTAAAGGGAAAGGGATAATAAAACCTTTCCCTTTTTCGCTATTTTGAAATTATATGGAGTTGACAACAACAGATAAATTCCCATCTTCTGGCTTCTTGAGCATTTCTGCGGTGATGGCACGTTGCCAAGTTAATTCTTTTGTAGTCTCATCCCAATGCCAGCGTAATAAGTTAGCGGATTGACTCTTAACAATTCCTGGTAAACCAATTGCTTTTCTAGGTGCATTAGTAGCTAAAGCGATCGCACTTTCTATGTCACAAATTCCCCACTTCACCAAATTCTGCACTCCCACCAATAAGGGTAAAGTCGTCCCCGACAAAGTGCCATCGGCCAATCGTGCCGTACCGTTTTTAACTTCAATTTGCCGACTGTCCCAAGGATACACGCCATCAGGTAGCCCCAGAGGAGAAAGGGCATCGCTGACGAGAAACAGCCCTTGTTCTTGATAGCTAGCGCGAAGCAAAATTTGTAGCATCATGGGCGAAACGTGTTCACCATCAGCAATAAAACCACACATTACATCAGGATCGATAATTGCTGCACCTAATAATCCTGGTTCTCGGTGATGTAATGCTGGCATGGCATTGAAAGCATGAGTTACCATCGTTGCACCTTGTTCAAAGGCAAGTTGTGCTTGGGCAGATGTTGCCTGAGAATGCCCTAAACTGACAGTAATTCCCAGAGAACGCAAATATGGAATTACTTCGCCAGTGAAATCTAACTCTGGTGCTAAGGTGATGACTTTCACGATATGGGCATAATCACCCAAAACCCACTTTACCCGATCAATTGTTAGAGGTAACAGGTACTCCGGCGGGTGTGCGCCGCGCTTTTGAAAATTCAAAAATGGCCCTTCTAGATGTACTCCCAGAATCTTTGCACCTGCTGGCTGATTGGGGAGAACTTCAGCAATAATAGCAAGCGATCGCTGAATATTTTCTACTGAAGTTGTCACAAGTGTCGGTAAAAATCCATCTACCCCGACATCCCATAAAAATTGTGAGATTTCCTGGAGCTTATGAGCATTTTCAGCCGTTAAATCAGGAAATGCCAATCCCAAAGCACCGTTAATTTGCAAATCAACGCCACCCAATGAAATCCAGTCGCCAGCAACATTTATTAGAGATGTACGGCTGCGTGCTTCTACTGTACCCATTGGCAAGATTTGCTCAATTATGCCCTCTTCATTAACCAAGAGCATTTGCAAATCTTTGTAACCAGGCACTCTAGCATTGATAATATCTACAGGATTTTGTGTTACTTGGGTCATCACACTGGCAAAAAGAAAGATAAATCTGATTTTAGATGCAACCAACATCAATCAATGAGATGATAAATCGGCATAACCTAACTCAAATAATTTTGAATTTTAAAT
>NZ_JACKZS010000287.1 GCF_014222285.1 Nostoc sp. UCD121 | reverse complement strand
GGCTCTCAGACAGGGTTTAAAAGATTTAGTCGAAGAAACTTCCAAATATAATAAAGAATAGGAATTGGTTCGCGATACTCTATCGCGAACCATTCTTTCTTTTCCACATCCCGTGAAAAGTCAGGTCCTTATTAAAGGGTGATTTCCAGAACAGATCCCAAGTTTGGCTTATAGTTGCAGCACTGCACATACCGGGAGAATTTCCCCCAAAGCAAATACTAGAGTCGTCCCAAACGTTAGGTAGAGGTGGCTTGTACAGTTGCGCCTCTGGTTTAAATACCCTCCCTTTAACTGCCCAGAGGTAATATCTACTACCGCATCCAGCAAAGAGGAATGCAGGCATGGGGACAGTAATTACTTTCGTTTCCTGTCCCATAATTTGAATTTGATATTTTTGGGGAGAGTAAAACTGAATAATTGCCTCTCCCTCTGGATTTTTCCCCCACCAAATCGTGTTGCTAGAAAGCCATCCAGATGTAGCAGTTTTACTTGTGAAGGCTTTCTCTACTGCTTCAGGGGAAATAAATTTGTACTTAGATTTTTTGCCTTCGTGTTCGACTAAAATAAACTGTCCTTTGAGGATAACTAACTGCGCTAGTAAATCATCTTGGGGAATATTTCCAAGCAGGATTTGCGATATACTTTCTAAGTTAATTATTGGTAATATGTTTGTATCTATATTCATGATTTTGATGCTTGATTCCAAATTTTTACTGCTGCTTTCCGGGCAGGAAGAGATGTTTCTAGCAAGTGGTTAAGCTTATTTGATTTTTCCATCATCGAGATGGCTTCTTTCCACTTTTGACCGAGAAACATGATATTTTCATAAGTCCATTCCAGCCAATCGCTTGTTTCACACGTAACATCTAGCCAGATATTTTCAGTCGAGTAATCTATAATTCGTATGGCTACATCTAAATATTGAAGAGGATTTTTGTAACGACGGCATAGCTTGACAAGTGTCTCGAAGTAAATTTCTTCTGCTAGAGCAATGTAATCAGGAGTAAAACCAAAACTTAGTTCCCATTGGCTTATATTGTACCCTTGCCCCATCAACGACAGTAGGAACTTTTCTGAGTATTCTAGTTCCTCGAAATCTTCATACCACCATTCAACTTTTTGTGGTGACACAGGAATACTATTATGTTCGGAAATAAACTCAATCTCATCGATATATTCTATTGGAAATAGATGATCATTCACCAGTTGAATAAATTCAATTTCTCTATCGAGGTAGGCACTTGCTGGATGTGATTGTTTATCAATAGGTATGGTTGATTCTAGCCATTGTTCTGGGAATATTTTTTGATACAGATTTAAAAGATTTACTCGTTCGGAGAGATTTTCTAGGTAGATAATTGCTGTTAAACAAGTGATGGGTATTTTGAATGATTGTATTTTCGCAAGCATAATTAATCAGCCGCCATAACTCATAGCGGCTATAAATTTGTTATTACAGTACGGGATATTTACTCGTGGCAGCAGGTTGATGCTTAAGGCTTCGAGTTACTTTTTCGATGTAGGTTTCCCAATTTTGACCGAGCTTAATAGCTTTTTCTATCTCAGGTTGTAGGGTAATTAAATTTTCGAGACTAATTTGATTTTTTATCTCCAGAAGCTTTATCTGCCACCCTAACTTTAGTGCAGGATTTATTTCTTCAGAACTATTTTTCAATTCTCTGAATTGACTTCCCTTAGTACCTGCTTTTTTTACCAAACGAATTGAAACTGTATCATCAGTTGTTTGTCGTTCAATTTCGGCATTAGCATATTCTGGAAAGTAGACGCTAATGGCTGTTTTGAGAGTGTTGTCATCTTGGGCGATCGCCTCATCAAGAGGAATTTCTTGTCCTTCGATAATCGCAATGTACTTCATGGTAATTAAAATAGTGACAGTTGGTTGTTAGGCGCGGGTGTTTTGTCTTTATTTTCAGACAGGTTACGCTTTTGTACTTGTCTTGATTGTTCCTGTCGATTCTGATGTATAGTCTGCTTTTCCATCCTTTGCTTGCAGATATCTAACATCTCTGGGAGAGATTTTTCTAAATCCTGTAGCAAGTTATTTATGACAGGATGAGATGTTATCTCAGCAACGTTAATTATCTTAATAATTGGAGGTGCGCCTTTGATTCCGATTGATACAATTACTGTTTCAGAATTTGGTATTAGTTGAATGGTTATTAAGGTGGTTTTTGTGTCAGAATTGCCTAAATCTATCTCGATAGATGAATCTTGGTTTATAACTTCAGTGTTTACTAATTCATCTAATGTTTCTTCTAAATCGCTATTCTCCTGAATATCAGGATTAAAATCTCTACTGCTATAACTGTCTTCAAGGTTAGTTACATTCTCGTCAGGTGATATTTGACTGCTCATGATTAAGAGAGATTGGCTAATCTAAATAAGGTGCGGATAGTAATACCTGTCTTGTTAAAAGACTGCCATTTGTAGGCGCATTCGCCTGATTTGTACTTAGGAGAAAGTTGGCTCCAGGTGTCCCATGCTTTAAATAAAATGGGACTAACACTATGAAGTGCCATCCCGACTTGAATCCACGAGTGGTAATCATCTGCAAATCGAGGGTGTATGACTTCAAGTAGTACAAGTGCAGTCTGGATATTTGTCTCGATTGAGGGAATTAAATGAGCATATCTGTCTACCCCATATCTGCGGTTATATTTTTCTTGGGGTAGGTTAAACTTTCTTGCTTTCTCCTGTTTGGCAAGCATCTGAGCAATTACCCAGTCGGGGGCTATTTCTATTTGGCGCTCAGATGGACTACAGCCGGGAAGCCATCTGTAATTTCTGCCCTCTGGGTGAAAAGAAGGGGGAAGGATTGAGGCTAGATTTTTGCCTCGAAATTCCAGGTGTTCATCCTTCCCAGTTTTGATTTTGCGAGATTTTACTTCCCAAGCTTTTGAATTTGGGATGAGGTATAAGCGCTGGCTCCGATATTTCCTTCCAGAGGTAAATGCAATTGTGGGAGGAAGGTATTTTTGAGCGCGTTCGTGTAACGACTCCGTAGGAGTATCGGTTGCTTCGGTGGGTGTTAGCTGGTTAGGTTCTTCTGGTTCTGTATGTTCGTTAATTTGGATAATTTGTCGCCAGGAGGTTTCCCCGTCGCAGTCAATAGCTACTAAGTACCCTTGAGGATGATTGGAACCGCATACCAAAGCTACACCAGTGGGGGTGATAAATCTGTTATTTGTCCAAACTTTTAGGCGGCGGCGGACGAGTTCGGCTTGTAGTTCTCTGGGAGAGTAAGTATTTTTTTCCCATTCTTTCCCTAGAGGACGTTTACCAAAGGTAGGGACGATTCGCCATTCTTCGGGTAAGTTGTCAAGCGAAGATACCAAATGACGGATTTGGGCGTGCATGAATTCATGTGGCTAATTATTTCGATAATTCATGCACAGCTGCGTTAGTGACTGTGGTGGTTTGATATTATGATTACGGTGCTAACTGATGGCCCGCTTCAACTAGCTTGGCAAGGGTATTTTGGTCAAACGCCTTTATGCCAGATACAAATTGTTGCCACTGCTGCCATTTCTCCTTTGAGTAAGCATGATTGGGATCAAAGTTGCAGACTTCACAGAATTTATGAAAGTCAGCATTCCAATGAAAGGTGCAAATGCCTGTTATTAAATAATTGATTTGTTGGTCGCTCATGAGTGATATTTCAGCTTATGATTTCGTTTTAAGCCAACCTTTTGTTCAGGGCATTTTCGACTTGATAAGTTCCAAGAGTACAGTTTGTATTCAATGGAAATTTAGGAAATTCCAGATAATTATTCATAGTTTTTGTTACCTTGCACAGTACCATTATCCCGTCCTTACTCTTCTTTTCTTGATTGTGATAGTAGCTGATAACTTCAAACTCATTATTACCAGCTTCAAATCTGCTTCCTGCATATTGGGAGATAGCCTTTTTCCAGTCTGGCTGCCAGAGCATAAGTGTATCTATTGCCATTGCTCTAATAACCGGGTTATCTAATTTAATCAGAATATCTGGTAAGTAATGGCATTGTTTGGAAATTACCTCTCGTGCATAATTTATTAGCCAATACTCGGCTTCTTTTAAGAGAGCTTTTGATTCGAGATTTTGGCACACTTCATCGTAAACTTTAGACATTAAATATGCCCTTTGTTCAAAAACCATTCCATTAGTTCGCATTTTTAAGTCTGATGGATAAGTAATCATTAAATCAGTAAGTTCATCGCTGATTTTTGGAAGAAGATATTTATCATTTTCTTGCTCTTTTGGATGGGATATTTTTACTTCATATCCTAGATTGACAGCATGATTGATAATAAAATTGATGCTATTAGACTCAACAAAATCTCCTAACTTAAAATCTGTTTCTAGGAGGAGATATGTTGGTGCATGGAGAATTTGAAACCGTTTAGGGTTTTGACTTGAATCCGCTAATAGTTCGATGTACATTGCTTATTCTCACAAATTTTCATAAATCTTGTGCGTAAGCGATGTATGTGGTTTCCTTACTGAAAAAGTAATCCTACCCATCTTGGGTAGGATAATCTTAATTATTGATTAATGGTTCTTGTTTGTGTCGGATTGATTATTTCCTCCAGTAGAGATAGCCCAACTGATTTAAACAGTGCTTTGTTATCATCAGGGCAGCGTTGAATTGTTGTACAAGATGAGCAACCGTATTTGCAAGGGCAATTATCTACTAGAAACTTTGCCTTCATAAAAGCAATTTCTAAATACTTGATGAGAGTATCGCACATACCTGTACCGTGTTCGCATGTATCGAAGAAATAGCCTACTATGTTATGATTTGATGGTACTTCGATTAACATGAAATCGATATCTCGACTGTTTGCTCCATGTTCGGCAAGTGGTAAACTGAGCATGAGTTGGTGCGCGAGAGTATGAACGCAAATCTGAGTTTCATTGCTTTCAAATAGTTGTTTCTCTTCATTGGAAATATATTTCTGTTTGTTGAGTATCTCTTTTCGGAGATTTTTGACGACGGCTGAAAAATATTTTCTGGCATCAGCGTTAATTTCAACCCTAACGCAGAATGTATTGTAGTTAAGAGCAAATGCTTCCTTGTATTTATTTTCCTCCAAGAGTTCGACAAATTCTCGTTCAATAAGTTGGGTATTGCAAGCAGGACAAGTTTGTATGTGTCCGGGTAAATTTAAATTGAAGTTGCGACATCTGTTATTAGTGCAAGTCCATTTTTGTTCCAGCCTGTACAAGTTGTACCCGTAAATTTCTTCTTTGATTTTGGCTGAAACAGGTGTAAATCTAGCTGCCCCTTGGGAAAGATTGATAATTTTGGCTTCCCCTGCAATTTTGATTTCCTCGAAATTTAGGTTTCCTTCGGGACGACTAAATAAGTTAGTTGCCTCAATTGGCTTGAGAATTGCTTTACCTTCGGTTAAATTTAGCTCTTGTGATTTATACTGTACGGGGTTGCCGTCAAAGTCTTGAGCAAGATATATAGCACCAGGGTAAACTTCTCGTAGCGCAGATGATGCCGAACTTTCCTCAAACTCTTCCGCGCTATCTTGATTGATATAACTGATGTTTTGGTCAGTGTTACCTCTGAATTTAATTTTTGAGTGGACATAACCAAGGTTTCGATTAGTTGTCAGTCTTTGGTTATAACTGAAAATCAGTTGATTATTACCGATTAGCTGTCGTGCAATCGCATCGCCAGAACTACCGAAATGTCGGGCAATTTGAGCTTGTGTCGGTTTACTTTCTTTGCAACAGGCGAGAATGTGCTGCTCCAAAATTGTTTCATAATTGTGGTTAAAGTTGATAATTTCTGGAGGATCAGATATAAGACGTTCCGGGTGATTGGCGTAGTAAGAATCCATAATCGACCTTTTCGACGGGATAAATACCAATAGCCCTGCTTCCTGTCTGCCTGCACGCCCCGCCCTTTGGCGAAAGGCAAGAATTGAGCCTGGGTAACTATGTACGATAGTTGCATCAATAGACCCGATATCCAGACCCGCTTCTAAAGCACTCGTGGATATAATGAACTTGACCTTCGCGCCCTGTATATCTGCAATAATTTTGTTACGCTGATTTGCCTTCATACTGCCATAAAATGCTGAGATGCTTTCTCCCAAGTGAGGCAATTGCATCTCCACTAAAGCTTTACGAATGGCATTAGTTAAAACCTTTACCAGTTCTCTACTATCGCAGAAACAAATCCCGACTATTCCTTTACTTACAAGCATGGCTGCAACTTGGCAGTTTGGTAAAGAGTATTGTTTCGTGCTTTGAGGCTAAGGAAAGTAATCTCCGAGCGTTTTGCCCCACTTTGGTCGATAATAGCAAGATTGCTTTGTTCTACTCGATTGGATATCTTCTGGGCAATTTCGCTGCTGTTACTAATTGTTGCAGAAGCAAAGATGTACTGTAATTTAGAAATATTATTCCCAGCAGATTCTATCATTAATTGAGTTCGCCGATTAAGTAGGGCAAAGTGTGAGCCGAATATGCCTTGATAGAAATGCGCTTCATCACAGACGATGATTGAAATTTTTCTGATTGTTTCTCTAAATCCCCAGTTTGAGTCGAACTGATAGTTGTTTAGTTCGTGGTTCCATACATCGGGTGTCACGCATAAAATCGAGGGTTGATGGCTGTAAAGTTGTTTGCGCTCCTGGGGAGGAATATCACCATTGATATTGAGAATTTTAGGGCGAATTTCTTCATCTAAGTGACTAACAAACGAGCGGATTTTCTCTACCTGGTCAAATGCAAGTGCTTTTAAGTTAAAGAATACTAAAGCTGATTTACCTTTTAGGCACTCGTGAATGATTGGAATTAAAAAGGAGATACTTTTACCACTACTGGTAGGAGTTTGGAGAATGATATCTTCCCCTTTTTTGTAAGCCTCCCATGCTTCGACTTGATGAGAATATAGTTGTGTAATTCCTGACTTATTTAAGGCAAGTTTAACTAGAGGGTGAATATCATCTGGTATGGGACAAAGTTTAGCTTCTTGAGCCGGAATTATATCACAACTTTGTAGTTTTCCTGAGCCATCAAGAATAGCTGCTATTTCTTGGTAGAGAATACTTTTACCTGTTGGTGCTTGATTAAGAGGTAATAAATTACCGCTATTTACCTCATGCTCCCAGTCGAAAATAATTTGATTTACACTTCCCTTTTTGAAGTAAAGATTTTTCTCAATGATGGCGGCGATATGAATAACACCATGTTCTTTAGAATAAACCTGTTTATTTGCTTGTAACCATTCAAGCTGGGTCATAAAAAGTTACCTACTTGCTGTTTTAGCAAGTAGGCGTTAGTCAAAAGTAGTGGTTTTTGTTATTGCCATATTAGCTATAGAACCCGACTTGAGTATTGCTAAGTTATGGTGCAATACGCTTGGGTTAGGGCTAAAACTCTTTGTCAAGGTCAATTTTCTGAACGTAGACCTTGCTACGCGCAGGTCTCGTATAGAAGCGGCTTACCGCAGGCTACCGCATTCGCAAAGCGGACGCACCAGAAGAACGCATAGACACGGAGTGGCTACTCTTACGAGTTCTCCGCAGGAGTAGTCGCAGGGTAGGATACAAAGAGAAGAAAGAAATGCTTAACCCAAGCGTATTGGAACCTAGTATATTTAGCTAATGGAGGCGATCGCCTTTTTAACTGATTAATTCACCACAGACACTTCTGACAATTTGTAGAAACTCCCGTAAAA
>NZ_JACKZS010000286.1 GCF_014222285.1 Nostoc sp. UCD121 | reverse complement strand
ACCATTGCTCCAGATACCTTCTCAGCACGTTGGACAGGTCAGGTACAAGCTAAGTACAGCGAGACTTACAACTTCTACACCAGTAGCGATGATGGTGTGCGGCTGTGGGTCAATGGTCAAGAAATCATTAATAAGTTTGTCGATCAATCACCTACAGAAAACACTGGCTCGATCGCACTAATTGCAGGTCAAAAGTACGATATTAAACTTGAATACTACGAAAATACAGTCACTGCCGTTTCCAAGTTGGCTTGGTCAAGTGCTTCTCAAACCAAAGAAATCATTCCTCAGTCCCAACTTTATAGTCAAAGTGCTAATGGCAACGGCAACGGACTCAAAGCAGAGTACTACGACAACATCGACTTTACCAACCTGAAGCAAACCCGTACAGATGCGACAGTGAATTTTGCCTGGGGTCTTGGTTCTCCAGAACCGTTCATTGCTCCAGATACCTTCTCAGCACGTTGGACAGGTCAGGTGCAAGCCAAGTACAGCGAGACTTACAACTTCTATACCACTAGCGATGATGGTGTGCGACTCTGGGTAAATGGTCAGCAAATCATCAATCAGTTTGTCAATCAATCTGCCACTGAATTTAGCGGCTCGATCGCACTAGTTGCAGGTCAGAAGTATGATATTAAGCTTGAATACTTCGAAAATACCGTCAATGCCGTTTCCAAGTTGGCTTGGTCGAGTGCTTCTCAGACCAAAGAAATTATTCCTCAATCACAACTGTATTCACCAGTTCTTCAGACCACAATCACATTAGGATCATCTTCTACAACTCTGAACGAAGGCGCTGTTAATGCTACCATAACTTTGCTCAGGAGTGGTGATTTAAGCAGCACATCTTCAATCAAGTATGCAACCATAGCTGGTACTGCCACAGCAGGAGTTGACTACGGAAGTGATGGCACCGAAAGCGGTGGAACAATTATTTTTGCGTCGGGTGAAAGCAGCAGACAGGTATCAATTCCAATCAATAACGATTCATTAATAGAAGTAGATGAAACCTTTAGTTTTGTTATCGATCAGCCAGGGGGAGCAACACTAGGACTTCAAAGAACTCTCGGAATTACGATTCAAGATAACGATCGCTCTGGCATCGATTTCAGTGCGCCAGTAATTAATGAGGGTGCCGGAACAGCTACGGTAATAGCTACACGGGGTAACACTGTAGGGGCTGCTAGTGTGAACTACACAACTGTGGATGGAACTGCTAAAGCTGGATCTGACTACCAAAGTAAATCTGGAACCTTGAGTTTTATAGCAGGACAAAGCCAGCAAAACATTATTATCCCCATTATTAATGACAACGTTGAGGAATCAAATGAAACATTTACTCTCAACTTTAGTAATGCAGTTGGAGTCCAACTAACTAATCAACAGACAACTATCACGATTCTTGATAATGACTCTACTAAGTTTGCTTTAGATACGGTAGCTTCTGGTTTGAATCAACCCACAGCTTTTGACTGGACAGCTGACCAAAAGCAGATGTTCATTGCCCAGAAAAATGGGGTAGTACGAGTCTTAGACAACGGCAAATTATTAGCAACACCATTTATCGATATTTCTGCACAGGTAAATGACACGCGCGATCGCGGTCTTTTAGGCATTGCTGTACATCCAGATTTTGGCAAAAGTCCAACCGGCAACAACTATGTTTACCTGTTGTACACTTACGATCCACCAGAAACTAATCCAAACAACCCTAAAAACAATCCCGCTAGCTCATTGGACAATCCCGATCAAAATGGGAATCGGACTGCACAGCTAATTCGGGTAACAGCTGACCCCAACACGAATTACACTACTGCCATTGCCGGCAGCCAATTTGTGCTATTGGGTACTAATGCCATTTGGGAAAATATTAGCCGTCCAGATGGAAACAGCACAAATGTCTCACTTGGCTACGCACCTTCAGGAATTATTAACAAAGATACTGGTAAGCCGTTTACTAGCTTGCAGGATTATCTCAATAATCTCGATAAAGTCCAAAATATCCAGAATTTTATAGCCAACGATAGCGAATCTCACTCAGTTGGTTCTGTGCGTTTTGGTACCGATGGTTCTCTGTTTGTAAGTTTAGGAGACGGGACTTCCTACAACGGGATAGATCCGCGAGCAATTCGCGTTCAGGATGTCAACAATCTGTCCGGCAAGATACTGCGGATTGATGCGATTACTGGTAAAGGCTTATCAAGTAATCCCTTCTACAATCTTACTAACGACTCCAATAGCAATAGTTCCAAGGTCTATAACTTAGGTCTGCGTAACCCCTTCCGTTTCACAATTGATAAGAATAATAACCCTGTGATTGGTGATGTTGGCTTTGATTCTTACGAAGAGGTCAATATCGGAAAACCAGGAGCTAACTTTGGCTGGCCGTTCTATGAAGGAGGTCTTGATGCAAAAGGCAACATCGTCAGCTTGCAACAACCAAAATATGCAACCCTAGATGCAGCAAAAGACTTTTATAGTAGTGGCAAAACTGTTACAGCACCAGTTTATACTTACAAGCATTTTAGTTCCAATTCGATTACTATGGGGGACTTTTACACAGGCAATACTTTCCCCTCAATCTATCAAGGTGCGTTATTCGTTGGTGATTTCAGTCAAGGAACTATCGATGCTTTGACATTCGATAGCCAAGGCAAACTTGTCTCTGTTAAGCGGTTTGCTTCCCCAGCAGACACGCCAAATCTAGGAGTGCCTACACAAATCACCACTGGAAAAGATGGTAATTTGTACTACGTAAACTTGACCGGGGGTGAAATTGCTCGCTTCCGACCTGCTTAGAGATGACTTGAAGGAGATCAGTGAACAGTTATTCGACTGTTCACTGATTTTTGTCAAGATAACTTTGTCAAAAATCCCAACAATTTTTTGGTATTTGATGTCAGGAGGGTACGACGATAAGCATCAGCTGCTTTTTTAATCGCTTCCGCTTGAGTGGGATAAGGATGAATTACACTACTTAACTTACTCAAACCAAGCTTATTCACCATTGCTGTAGTCACTTCTGAAATCATCTCACCAGCGTGACTGGCGACAATAGTTGCACCGATAATTTCATCAGAACCCTTTTTATGGTGGATTTTCAGAAATCCTGATTCTTCACCATCTGCGATCGCTCGGTCTACACTACTAAAAGGTATCTTAATTGTCGTCACTTCAATACCCAATTTCTTCGCCTCGTGTTCGTACATCCCCACGTGGGCAATTTCGGGGTCAGTATAAGTTACCCAAGGCATCACCAAACTGCTGAGTTTCGAGCGTCCGATGTCAAAGGGAGAAAACAGCGTATTTTTAATCACAATCCGCGCCGCAGCATCAGCAGCATGGGTAAACTTCCAGTTCATACAGATATCGCCAGCCGCATAAATTTTGGGATTAGTCGTCTGGAGATAATCATTTACCTTCACACCCTGGCGTTTGTCGTATTCTACACCCACTGCTTCTAAATTTAGATTTTCGACATTTGGCGATCGCCCCGCACCGACTAAAATTTCATCTACTGTCACCGAATCTCGATGACCATTAGAAGAAAAGTAAAGCCGTTTCCCTTCAGTTACAGTTACTACTTCTTCTAATTTGGAATTCAACACTACGCGAATTCCTTCCTTAATCAAAACCTTTTGCAGAATTTCAGCAGCTTCAGCGTCTTCTTTATTCAGAAGATGAGAACCGCTATGGAAAAGTACCACCTCAGAACCCAAGCGTCGGAAAACTTGTGCCAATTCGCAACCAATGGGGCCGCCACCAATCACCGCCAAACGTTCTGGCCGTTGAATCAGCGAAAAAACCGTCTCATTTGTTAGATAACCCGCCTTTTCAATTCCCGGAATCGACAGTTGTGCGGCTCTTGCGCCTGTCGCAATTACAGCTTTTTTAAACCGCAGGGTTTTACCGCCAACTTCCACGGTATTTTTACTCGCAAATCGACCGCTACCCAAAAAGACATCGACACCCAACTTTTGAAACCGTTCCGCCGAGTCGTTAGGGCTGATATCAGCCCTGATTCGCCGCATTCTTGCCATAACTTTGGGAAAATCAACATCTATATTATGTTGGGGAATATTAACTCCCAAGTCTTTAGCATCCCAGATTTCGCCAATGGTGCGGGCAGACCGAATAATAGTTTTAGATGGTACGCAACCAACATTTAAGCAATCTCCACCCATGAGATGCTTTTCAATTAACGCCACTTTTAAACCCAAATCTAGACCCGCAGCCCCCGCCGCCACAACTAATCCCGCCGTACCAGCCCCAATTACTACCAAATCATAAACATCTGCGGGTTGAGGATTAACCCAGTTTGGCGGATGGACGTAAGACACCAACTTTTGGTTATACTCATCCGTTGGGCGAACCGTGACTCTCTCTAAATCTGAATTGGTCATTGGCGAAACCTCTTTTAAGAATTGAAAATACTAAAGTCAACTATCTTGGGGAGGAAATAAATTTAGGTGGCTCAGTCTCTTGTTTTTTATGTTTGTTTAATAATAAATACAGCCTTTGAATTATTCTGTCCGTTTGGGAATTGACAGATACGATTAAAGTTTTCCTGTATAAACGTTTTATTAATCGATAACTTACAGCAATTTGCTGTTGAATAAGCCACAGTAAAATAGCAAAGCTATGCTATCTTACAATTCCTCTTCCAAAGCTTTGCGTGCAATCCGGGTTACATAAACTGTAACGGCGACTGTCGCAAACAAACCCAAAATCCGAATTGCCCATTGTAAAGTCGGGTTAGTAGGTTGAGCCTCAGTGCCAATCATCGCTAAATTACCTGCAAGGGAACCTATATAAACGTACATAATGGTTCCAGGAATCATGCCTACAGAGCCGATGAAATAATCTTTAAGTGAAACTCCTGTAATACCAAAGGCATAATTTAATAAATTGAAAGGAAATATTGGCGAGAGTCGCGTTAGCAGGACGATTTTTAATCCTTCTCTGCCAACGGCTTGGTCAATAGCGGCAAATTTTTTGTTATCTGCGATTTTACCAGCAACCCAACCCCTTGCTAAATAACGTCCAACGAGAAAAGCAGCTGTAGCGCCAAGGGTTGCACCAATAAATACGTAGATAGAACCCCAAACTGCGCCAAAAATTACACCCGCTCCCAAGGTGAGAATCGAACCTGGGAAAAAAGCAATGGTGGCGATAATGTAAAGGGCAATAAAAGCGATCGCTCCTACAGTACCAAGGCTATTAATCCATTGCAAGGCATCCCGTAAAATTCCTTGGGGGTTAAAAGAATTATTTACAGATTCTTGTGCTAAGGCAAAGTCTGTATTTAACAAAAACCCAAAGCCAAATACTAGCAATATTAATCCAATCAATTTAAAAGGCTTGTGGAAGTTTTCAAGATTCAATAGATTTTCTGTAGATTGCTTTTTCATCACTTTAGGTTTAAGAGGTTTTTTTAAAAGTATTTTGCTGTGACTTTAGGCACTTATAGATCCCCCCTAACCCCCCTTAAAAAGGGGGGAACCGGAATTTAAAGTCCCCCTTTTTAAGGGGGATTTAGGGGGATCAAGATATGTGCAACTTCACATTAAATTGGTATTAGGACTTAACTTAATCACACATTTATTACTCTCTAAATTTCTATCCTTCTTTAATTAAACGGTTGATTTCCTGTTGTGTGAATGGATTCTTACCAGCGCTTAAAACTTTTACCCAACTTTCGCGCTGGGATTTTATTTCTTTATCGTCAGTCTGAGCGATGAATCCTTGAAAGTCTTCAATTGCACCTTTTGTATTCCCTGTTAGCGCCCTGGCAAGGCCGCGGCTATCACGAGCATCACCATCATTAGGAGCAAGCACCACAGCTTTTTCACAGGCAGACAATACATCTTTTGCATAACCCCGCAGACTCCCTTGCCGACAAAGTTTTCTCCATGAATACGCGTCGATTTCTCCGTTGGGAGCGAATTGTTGAGCTTTGGTGTAAGCGGCTACTGCTTCTTTAAACTTACGTTCTTCTATAAGTTTACTTCCCTTATCAACCAGTACCGAAAAAGCTTTTGCCTTTAGCTCAAATTCAAAACTAGGGTCTTGTTGCAATGCAGTTTGAAAAGCTGTAACAGCACCATCAATATTACCTACCTTTGCTAAATCCTCACCTTTGTTAACTTGATTTGCAGCTTCTACTAGTGGCTTTGCTTTTGCCTCTGGGTCAAATTTTAAGCTGGGATTCCACTTCAAAGCTTTACGAAAGGTAGCAACAACTGCTTCTTGAGCATCACCTTCTCTTGCTTGTTCCTCACCTTGCCTTATCAGAAATGGTGCTGCTGCCATCAAAATAGGTTGATTTTGGCATACTGATAGGTTTTCTAAATCCTGGGGATGGGTAATAAGGTAATCGTGCAGCCAGGCACAACCTCGAGCTAACTGTCTATCTAAGCTTTCCACTGGCCACACCCGCGCTGTCTTGTCATCACTTGCAGTCACAATCAGCTTGCTATCCGGGCTAAAACTGGCATTGTAGACCACTCCCTGATGCCCTTTGAGTTGGGCTAACAGCTTACCCGTTGTGTCCCACACCCGCGCTGTCTTGTCATCACTTGCAGTCACAATCAGCTTGCTATCCGGGCTAAAACTGGCATTGTAGACCACTCCCTGATGCCCTTTGAGTTGGGCTAACAGCTTACCCGTTGTGTCCCACACCCGCGCTGTCTTGTCATCACTTGCAGTCACAATCAGCTTGCTATCCGGGCTAAAACTGGCATTTCTGACCTGTCCCTGATGCCCTGTAAGCTGCGTCCGTTCTTGAATTCCATCTAAAATTGTTTGCAAAGCTAAGATGGGGCTGACGGCTGGATATTGTTCTAAAGGGCGACCATCCTTAACCAGTGGCTGCAACCCTTGCCCTGCGCTCATAGCTGTGAGTAAGGCTTCTATTGACTGCACCTCAAACTGCTGTATAGCTGCAACTCCCTCTCGCTCTAGCTTTGTGCCTTCTTGGGCTTCTTGAATAGTTTTGTTTGCCCAGATTCCAGCTATTGCTGCTGATACCAACGTCAGACCCAGCACGCCAAAACCAATGCGAACCATCTGTCTTGCCTGCTGTCCAGCTTTCATCAATCTTTGATTCGCTGCTTCAGCTTCGCGGCTTTTACTAATGTAGTTTTTCTGCTGTTGGGTTGGTTGGGGTTGTTGAGCAGCACTAGAGACAAGCCATTGCTCTGCTGCGTCTAAATCAGTTCCACGTAGCAAAAAGCTATCGTTACGTCCCTTGTTCTCCCACTCCAGCGCCCGAATCAGCAAGCGCGTATGCCCGCGCACATATTCTAAATTTGTATCAATTGCTTTAATTAGCTGGGCAAAAACAATGTCGAAATCATCTTGTTCCCGAAAGAACAGCCAGTTGTGCTTGGCAAGGGCAGGATTAACCTGCTCCATGTCGAAGACTTCTCGCCGCACAATTGGCACGAGGCGCTTGTTATTTTTGACGGCGTGTTCAATCTCTTGATTGCAGACTTTAGAGGCAATGGAATCTGGGCTAATTACAAAGACAAAAGTGTTAGTTGCTTCAATCCCCGCTTCAATTTCTGCCCACCAGTCGGCTGTCAAAGGAATATCTTTCCAGTCAACCCAGGTTTCACGATTCTGAGCTTTGAGGGCATTTTGGAGAATAAGAGCGAACTCTTTGTCTCTCCGCGAATAGGAGATAAAAACGTCTGTCATGTGATTTGCTCAATCTAGCCTAGCTTCATCTCAACCAGTAAAACTACTATAGAATTGGGTTTGATTCCTGAATTTACTTGCGTGGATTGGGA